>NZ_CP042433.1:2222334-2539810 GCF_007970805.1 Flavisolibacter ginsenosidimutans
GCCTCTTAATTATAACCCCAATTCATTTATGGCTATTGTGTTAACAGACCCGGCCTTTTTCGCGAAAGAACGATGGAACAAACTTGACAATTTTGCTTTAAAGTTCATTAACGATAAAAGAGATCTTCCTTTCATTTACCTTACCCTGAAAATAACCGTTACCGTCATTCCGTTTGCGCTTCTTCTTTTTTTTGCCAACGACATTCACTGGCTCTTTTACGTTGCCTACTTTGCCTTGTATATTTTCTTTCTTGGCCCCTACGTTCTCATGTTGCACAACACCTGCCACAGAAAGCTTTTTAAAAAGAAGTACACTTTTTTAACCAAATACATTCATTGGTTCGTGGGCCTCTTTTTCGGGCAAACACCCGAAACCTATTTTCATCACCACATTGCCATGCACCATGCAGAAAATAACCTTGAGGAAGACCTTAGTTCTACCATGAGCTACAAGCGCGACAGCATTCGCTCGTTCTTGCATTACCTTATTCATTTCTATTTTCTGGGCGTGCTGCACCTGTCGTTTTACTTCAGCAAAAAAAACCGTCACAAGTTTGCCTGGCGGGTGTTGGCCGGAGAAACCATTTACATACTTCTTGTGGTTGGGCTTTGCTTCTTTAACCTGAAGGCCACGCTGGTTGTTTTTATTTTGCCGCTCTTATTCACCCGCTTTTCCATGATGGCTGGCAATTGGGCACAGCATGCATTCATTGACGAAAAACAGCCTGAGAATGTTTACACCAACAGCATTACCTGCATCAATACGGTGTATAACAAAAAATGCTTTAACGACGGCTATCATATCGGTCATCACCTTCGGTCTTCGCTGCACTGGACGGAGATGCCTGCCGACTTTCTAAAGAACATTGAAAAGTATCGTTTGAATAAAGCCGTTGTCTTTGCCGGCCTGGATTATTTCCAGATCTGGTTTTTGCTGATGACAAAAAACTACGGATACCTGAGCAAGAGATTTGTTTCACTGACCGACCAGCCGCAGGCCAGTAATGAAATACAGGCTTTCTTAAGAAGCCGGACAAGAAGAATCAGTCAATAAGCTTTCGGATAATCAGGTCATTGCCACTCGAATCCATTTCCACGCGGCATCTTCTCAAACACTTCAATTACCTTTTCCGGTGGCGACATCAGCTTGCGTTCCCGCACGTTCATCCACGCACCGTCAACGCTCAACACAGCGCTAAGCACATCGCCGTTTTTGGTAATCTGGTGCTGAATGCTCCACCGCGAATAATCCCTTCGCGACTTCGTTACCGCAAGGTTTATTTTCACTTCATCACCGCTCCTGATTTCTCTTCTAAACACGCATTCTTCGCGAAACAAAATCGGTCCGAATTGCAGTTTCGTCATCACGTCTGCTGTCAATCCGTATTCGTTTAAAAATTCCACGCGGCAAAAAGCGCCCCAGTCATAATACACTGAATGACGCAAATGAAAATTGGGATCTAAATCCGACCAACGGATTTGAATGATGCGGCTAAACTCGTTCATCAAAACTCTTTTTTAAAAAATAAAACCCCGCTGCGGCCATAGTGCAAAACAAAAAGTCAACAATCCACAAGGTGCCGAAACCCGCACGGGCGGCTACTTGCGTAGCCAGTGTGGGCGCCAGCACCGAGGCGCCGGACCAGGCCATCATGTAAACCGATGCGTATTGCCCGCGGTTGCTTTCGCCGCTTCGCTTTACCCAAAAATTGTTCATGAAGGGAAAGAGAAACATCTCGCCAAAGGTTACCAATATCATGCTCACCACCGCCACGGTGGCCGACTTCCCCGATTCGTAAAACAAAAAAGAAACGGCAATGAGCGCAGCACCGGTCATGATGTAAGTGAGCGAATTCTTTCGGCCTTCGAGCTTGTACACCAGCACCATTTCAACAGCCGCAATCAACAGTCCGTTCATGGCCAATATCCAACCAATGGTGGCTTCGTTCAAACCCAATTCGGATTTGTAGTAAACCGGCACAACGCTGAACAACTGAAAGAAGGCAAGGGCAATCAAAAACAGAAAAGCCATGCCGCGCAAAAAAGGGCCGTCCTGATATGCCGAACTTTCTTTTTGCGCAATCTTTTTAACGGCCGCTTTTTTTTCGGCTGTTCCGGGCCGAAGAAACAGGAGAAGGAGTATCGAAGCCGCAATGCAGGTAAGGCCGTCGGCCCAAAAAAGCAAACCGTAATTGACGCTGGCAAGAATACCGCCAACCGCGGGACCAATGGACCATCCGAGGTTTATGGCCAGGCGGTTGAGTGAATAACAACGAATCCGGTTGCCATCATCGCTGTAATTAGCGATGGCTACGGAGTTGGCCGGGCGAAAGGCTTCGCCCAAACTGCTTAGCACGAAAATGCAGACGGCAAATTGCGCCAGCGTTTGCATTCTTCCCAGCACAATAAACATGATGCCGTTCAGCAAAAGGCTAAAGAATTGAACGTAGTACGAACCGAACTTATCGGTAAGCTTTCCGCCAAGATAGCTGCCCAAAATAGAACCCGTGCCAAAGGCCGCCATAACATAACCGGCTTGTTCCAGCGAAAAGCCTCTTGCGGTGGTGAGATAGACGGTCAGAAAGGGAATCACCATCGTGCCGCACCGGTTTACAAACATCACCAGACCCAGCCACCAAACGGGCCGCGGAATGCCGCTGTATGCGTTTTTGTACAATTGTGCCGGCGCCTGAAGCATGGCCCGAAATTAAAGGAAGCTTTACAACCCACTCCCCTATTTTTGCGGCTTAATTTTCTTGCAGCATGAAAAAAATTTTGATAGCGGGCCTGGTGCTTTTGAGCGTATCGGCCAGCGCACAAAAAAGAACAATTAAGAAAAAGACAATCGCGCCGGCGAAAGGAACGTTTTTAAAAAATTCGCTTGATTCCGTGTCGTATGCTTTGGGCTTAAGCGTGGCGAACTTTTATCGCCAGCAAGGCATAAAAAACCTCAACGTTTCGTGTATTGCCAAAGCCATTACCGACGCACAAGCGGGCAAGCCGGGGTTGTTCACCGAAGGCGAGGCCAACGAAGTGATGGCCGTTTATTTTAATCCGGCGCTGAAAAAAAATCTCGCCGAAGGCAAGTCGTTTTTGGCTGCCAATAAAAATAAGCCGGGCATAAAAACCACAGCAGACGGCATTCAGTACGAAGTGCTGAAAGATGCGCAGGGGCAGCGTCCAAAAGCAACGGACACGGTGGTGGTAAACTACCGCGGCACATTGATTAACGGAACGGAGTTTGACAATTCGGCGAAGGCTGGCAAGCCCATCGAATTCCCGCTCGACCGCGTTATCAAAGGCTGGACAGAAGGTTTGCAACTGATGCCCGTTGGTTCCAAATACAAGTTTTACATTCCGTACAATCTTGCGTACGGCATGAACGACAGCGGCCCCATACCCGGCGGCTCTACCTTGATTTTTGAGGTGGAGTTGTTGCAAATAAAAAGATAGAACCGCACAACGATATTCTGAAAGCTCAATCCTGTTTGCGATTGGGCTTTTCTTTTTATGGACCAAGGGTTCGTCTATCCATTGGGCTTTTGTTGCGTCGCACTCTTGTACACCTTGTTCGCTGCGCGGCAGCATTGTACCACAGAGACTGCAGAAAAGCACAAAGAATTTCTGATGCGGCTCTCCGCGGTTAAAAAAGTTGATTGTCGTAAAAAAGCCTGCTGAATAGAGCCGGCAAAGATTTAAGCAGGAACCTGCAGTTTCTGCTGCACCCATTTCATGGCTTTTTGAAACTGTTCTTTTTCTGTGCAGGCCGTGTTGTCCAGCACAACGGCGTCTTCTGCTTTTCGCAAGGGTGAAAACTCGCGGTTGGAATCAATATAGTCGCGCATTTCAAGGTTGGCTTTTACTTCTTCGAGTGTTACGTTGGGATTTTTTTCGTACAACTCCTTAAAGCGCCGCTCAACACGAACGGCATTATCGGCGGTCATAAAAATTTTCAATTCAGCGTCTGGAAAAACAACGGTGCCGATGTCGCGTCCGTCCATCACAATGCCGCGGCCTTTGCCCATTTTTTGTTGCTGCGATACGGCAAACTCACGCACTTCTTTAATGGCCGCCACTTCGCTTACTTTTTCGGCTACCACCAAATCTCGAATCACATATTCTACGTTTTCGCCGTTCAAATACATTTCCGATTGCTGGCTTTTTTCGTTGAAGACAAATTGAAGAGAGATTTCTTTTAGTGCCTTGTGCACCTCTTTTTCATCGGTCCAATCCACGTGGTTGCGCAAAAAATAAAGCGTGATGGCACGGTACATGGCGCCGCTGTCAACGTACACATAATTCAGGGCTTTCGCCATTTGTTTGGCAAGCGTGCTTTTGCCGCAGCTCGACCAGCCGTCTATGGTGATGATAATTTTCTTCATGACTATGCGGCAAAAATCAGCACTATAATCTGGACTGCAAAAAGAATGTGGAGGGAAAAGAATATTGGATATTGAAGTATTGCCGCGAACAAAATATCCCACTATCACAATATCTCAATATCACGTTCTCGCAGTCGCAATCAGCTTCCTGGCTTCTTCCGCTCCTGCCCAACCTTGGGGCTCAAATTTCTTTCCGGCTAATTGATTGTACGACACAAAGAATTGTTCAATCTGCCTGAGAATGTTTTCGCTTAAAGCATTAATGTCTTCAATATCGCTGTACAACTCAGACAAAACCGACACACCAATTAAGCGATCGTTTGTTTCAGTTTTTTTATCCCGCTCTGTTTGTCTTGCTTTTAGAACGCCAACGATGCGACATTCCAGAACACAACCCGGAAAGGCCGGTTCATCCATAATCACCAGCACGTCAAGAGGGTCGCCGTCGCCACCTTTTGTTCCCGGCACAAAACCAAAATCGAAGGGAAACACAGAGCCGAGCGGCAAGATTTTTTTCAGCCGGAAAACTTTTTCTTTTTCATCCCATGCGTATTTATTGCGGCAGTCTTTGGGCGTTTCTATCACTACATCAACAGAATCTTTTTTATTCTTTTTCATAAGGGCTGTAAAACAAAAATCCCGCCTTACAGCGGGATTTTTTATCGTTGTTTTTTAGGTTTACGCTTTTGATTCTTCCTGAACCTCTTTCTTCAGGCTAAACGTAAGCTTGCCGGCTTCTTTGTCCAAATCGGCCTGCAGCACGTCGCCGTTCTTGATGTTCATGTTCAGGATTTCTTCCGCAAGCGGGTCTTCCAAATACTTCTGAATGGCTCTGTGCAAAGGTCGTGCACCAAACTGCTGGTCGTAACCTTTCTCGGCAATAAAGCTTTTTGCTTCTTCCGTTAATTCAAGGCTAAAACCAAGGTTGTTCAAGCGCTTCATTACACCTTTCATCAGAATGTCGATGATTTCAAAGATGTGCTCTTTCGTGAGTGAGTTGAAGATGATCACGTCGTCAATCCTGTTTAAGAATTCGGGCGAGAAGGTGCGCTTCAAGGCTTTTTCAATCACGGCCTTGTTTGCCTCGTCTTGATTCTGCACTCTCGACTGCGTAGCAAAGCCAACGCCTTCTCCAAAGTCCTTCAATTGCCGTGCACCAATGTTCGACGTCATGATGATCATGGTGTTCTTAAAGTCAACCTTGCGGCCCAAGCCATCGGTTAACTGGCCGTCGTCCAGCACTTGCAACAGAATGTTGTAAATATCAGGGTGAGCCTTTTCAATTTCATCCAACAAGATCACGCTGTAGGGCTTGCGGCGAACACGTTCCGTTAATTGTCCGCCTTCTTCATAGCCAACATATCCGGGAGGCGCACCAATTAAACGAGACACGGTGAATTTTTCCATGTATTCGCTCATGTCAATGCGAATGAGTGCGTCTTCGCTGTCGAACATGTGACGTGCAAGTGCACGAGCCAATTCTGTTTTGCCCACACCGGTCGGGCCAAGGAAGATGAATGTACCAATCGGCTTCTTCGGATCTTTTAAGCCCACGCGGTTGCGCTGGATGGCCTTCACCACTTTGCTGATGGCTTCATCTTGCCCAACCACCATGCCCTTCATTTCATCGGCCATTTTGCGCAGTTTCTCTGTTTCGGCTTCTACCATTCTGCGCACCGGAATGCCCGTCATCATGCTGATGACTTCGGCAATTTCTTCTTCCCCGATGGGATAGCGTTTGTGTTTACTTTCTTCTTCCCATTGGTTCTTGGCTTTTTCCAGTTCTTCACCCAAACGTTTTTCCGTATCTCGCAAAGCCGCAGCTTCTTCAAACTTCTGGCTTTTTACCACGCGGTTCTTTTCCACCTTAATGTCTTCGATTTTCTTTTCGAGATCAAGGATGTTTTGCGGAACGTTGATGTTTTTCAAGTGAACTCTTGCGCCTACTTCGTCCATCACGTCAATTGCTTTGTCGGGTAACAATCGATCGGTAATGTAACGGTCGCTGAGTTTCACGCAGGCATCAATGGCTTCCTGGTCGTAATCAACGTTGTGATAGTCTTCGTATTTCGACTTAATGTTGTTCAATATCTGGATCGTGTCTTCTACCGACGGCGGATCGATCATTACTTTCTGAAAGCGGCGGTCAAGCGCACCGTCTTTCTCAATGTACATTCTGTATTCATCCAGGGTAGAAGCGCCAATGCATTGGAGTTCGCCGCGGGCCAAAGCCGGTTTAAAAATGTTTGAGGCATCCAGCGAACCGCTTGCGCCACCTGCACCGACGATCGTGTGGATTTCGTCAATGAACAAAATCACGTCACGGTTTTTCTCCAATTCGTTCATGATGGCCTTCATGCGTTCTTCAAACTGACCACGGTATTTTGTACCGGCTACGAGTGCTGCGAGGTCAAGCGAAATGACGCGTTTGTCGAACAGCACACGACTTACCTTGCGCTGCACGATGCGAAGAGCAAGACCTTCAACGATAGCGGTCTTACCCACACCGGGCTCGCCAATTAAAATTGGGTTGTTCTTTTTGCGCCGCGAAAGAATCTGCGATACCCTTTCAATTTCTTTTTCGCGGCCGATGATGGGGTCAAGCTGGCCGGTTTCGGCAAGTTTGGTAATGTCGCGACCAAAATTGTCAAGCACGGGTGTCTTGCTTTTGGCAGCGCCTTGCTGACGCGATTTTGAACCGGAGTATTTGCTTTTCTCGTCGTCAAAATCGTCGTCGTTTTCTTCCTGGTATTCGGCACGGGTGTCGTTCGATTTCACCATGCCCAGTTCCTGTCTGAAGATGTCGTAGTCCACGTCAAATTGATTTAAGATTTGCGTTGCAATGTTTTCTTTGTTCTTGAGGATGGACAGCATCAGGTGCTCGGTTTCAACGGTCGGGCTTTTCAAAGCTTTTGCTTCCAGCACCGTTACACGAATCACCTTTTCGGCCTGCTTGGTTAAAGGCAGGCTGTTGATGTTGGCGATGTTTTTCCCGGTTTTGTCTTTCACGGCCAACTCTACTTCTTTGCGCAATTCATAAAGGTCAACGTTAAAGCTTTTCAAAATGCGAACCGCCGTGTTGTCCCCCTCACGAATTAAGCCAAGCAATAAGTGTTCCGTCCCGATAAAATCATTGCCCAACCGCAACGCTTCCTCCCTGCTGAACGAGATGATTTCTTTTACTTGCGAGGAAAAATTATTATCCATTTTGCTGATTGTGCTTTATTCAATAAAAAATACTTTTGATCAAACGAAGACGATAAATGTAGGCGTCTTTTTCTTTTAAACCAATATGGAAGTCAAAACTGATACCAAAGAGAAATTTACTGTCATAAGGGTAAAAACCCAGGAGTTGTCTGCTACTCTGGCAGCAGAATTAGCCCGCCCGTTGGAAGAACTGCTTAAAGGTAACATAAGAAATGTGGTACTCAATCTGGAGGCTGTTAATTCTGTGCAAGAAGAAGCTGCCGAAAGCCTGGTGCGCCTGCAACAAAAATTTTACGAATCCGGGGCCTCGTTTGTGGTATGCGAACTGCAACAAAGCGTCGAAGATTTCTTAGACAATAAAAATCTTCTGGAATTAATGAACGCAACGCCAACGGAAAGTGAAGCCGGCGACATTGTGCAAATGGAAGAGATTGAACGAGAGTTGCTGGACGAGGAAGAATAGTTCGAGGTTTGAGGTTGACGTGATGTGCGCAGGAACTTTTCTTCCCTTTTGCTCCTTGTTTCTTTGCGAAATAATTTTTATGTACTTGGCCGTAGTGCTACTATCAGCGTCTGTTGTGTCACTCACTTCGGCGTCCGGGAATTCTATTGAATAAAAATGCAGGTCTCTGCCGCAATACAATCAATCATTCAACAAAAGCTTTCAGAACATTTTTCCGCCGTTCGCCCGGTACAATTTTCAGGCATCGGCGGCGAAAGCATCAACGAAACTTACCGGATAAGTTTCGGAGCCGAAAACGTTTTCTGCAAGCTAAACTCTGTTTCAGAATTTCCGCAGTTGTTTCAAAAGGAAAAAGCAGGGCTGGAATTGCTTGCCAAGCAAGGCATTCTAAAAACGCCTGCAATAATTGAATGCTTTGAACAGGCCAACTCACAAGTTCTTGTACTGGAGTGGATTCAGCCCGGCGAAAAAACAGAAGGCTTCTGGAAAAAATTTGGGGAACAATTAGCCACACTTCACCGCATCTCTACTGACTCCTTTGGCTTGCACGAAGACAACTACATGGGCAGCATTCCGCAAAGCAATCGCCAACACAAAACCTGGGTTGATTTTTTTGCAGAAGAAAGACTAAAGCCGATGATCGGTCGCTGTTTTCACAAAAAGCTGCTGAGCAAAACGCATCGCCAACAATTTGAAAGCGTAGAAAAAAAGCTCACCGAAATTTTTGCCGAAGAAAAACCTTCCTTGTTACACGGCGATTTATGGAACGGCAATTTTATGTGCAATCAGAACAACGAACCCGTCTTGATTGACCCCTCAGTTTACTTCGGCCACCGCTCCGTAGACCTTGCCATGACGACTTTATTCGGTGGCTTTCGCCAGCCCTTTTACGAGGCTTATCATCATCACTTCCCGCTGCCAAAAAACCATGAACAACAGTGGGCTGTTTGCAACCTTTATCCCTTGCTAATTCATTTATATTTGTTCGGCGGCGGTTATTTACCGCAAATTGAAAATATCCTTCGCGGCTTCGCTTAACGAATGAATTGTTCGTTAATCCGGATACACGGATTACAGGATTAATCCGTCAGGGTTTTAACTTATCCACCCGTCAACTAAATTTGCCCGATGCTATCGGTCACTATCCTTGGAAATAACTCCGCTGTTCCTGCGTTCAATCGTCATCCCACAAGCCAGGTGGTATCCCACGACGGCACCAATTATCTGGTTGATTGTGGCGAAGGAACACAGATACAAATGATCAAGTACAAAATCCGCCGCGGAAAAATCACGCACATTTTTATTTCTCACCTTCACGGCGATCATTACTTTGGGTTGATTGGTCTCATCAATACCTTTTCGCTTCTTTCGCACAAGCAAGAGATGCACATATACGCACCGGCGCCGCTTCAACAAATCATCGAGATACAACTGAAGGTGGCGGACAATATACTCTCCTACCCTTTGCAATTTCATACATTAACCGAGCCTGCGGTTTTGGTGGATAACGAGAAAATAAAAATCTCCTGTTTTCGCACCACCCACCGCATCGAGTGCTACGGTTTTCTGTTTGAAGAAAAAGAAGGCAAGCGAAAACTGTTGATTGATAAAGTGCAGAAGCAAGAGATTCCTGTTTCGTTTTACAGCAGCCTGCAAGCGGGGCTTGATTACATTACACCCAAAGGCAAGCGCATCCCGAATGAAGACGTAACCGCCAATCCGGAAAAGGGCAAGAAATACGCATTTTGCGCCGATACGCGTTACGACGAAAGCATCATTCCGCACATTTACGGCGCCGATGCCATCTACCACGAAACAACTTACCTGGACAATATGCGTGAACGAGCCGTTGAACGCTTTCACAGCACAACCAAGCAAGCCGCTTTGATTGCGCGAAAAGCTATGGTGAAGAAATTATTGATCGGTCACTTTAGTTCGAAGTACGCAACGCTTGAACAATTTTTACAGGAAACAAAGGAAGTGTTTCCGAATACGGAGCTGGCGTTGGAAGGAGTTACTTATAATATTCACTAAGAAGATTATTTTAAATGTTGAATGCTACAGTCTAAATGAATAAAGTTCTCACATTTGAAACGCTTGATACAATTTGTCAATTAAACATTGATAAAGATTACGTAGCCGATTGTTTAAAAATCATGAGAGAAGAAAAATGCTTCTTCTTCGACGGTGTTGTCTTACCCCAAGAACATACTGCAAGTTTATATCGCCTGCGGTTGGAGATCAAAAAGGACAATAAGAATCCCAATCATCAATTAATTACTGATTGGGAAAAAGCAGTCGTAAATATCGAAAACTCGAAATCAAGAAACATTGGACTCACATCAATTATAGGTGAAGTTGACAACTTCCTTATATTTTATGAACCGTTTACGAGGAAAATTTTAGGGGTATCAAAAACGAAGAGTTCTGATGTTTTCCAAAATTTGGAAAAGAAGTTTAAAGAAAAAGACATTTACGGCTTAGGTGGTTTTGAACTATATAATAAAGCCATTCCGACAAAAGAGTAAAGTCTCATTCGAATCATCTTAAGTTCACTTCAACTCCTCCTTCAAAAACTGCCCGGTAAAACTTTCCTTCACTTTCAGCAAATCTTCCGGCGTTCCTTCAAACAAAATTTTACCGCCGCCGTTGCCGCCTTCGGGACCAAGATCAATGATGTGATCCGCCACTTTAATCACGTCCATGTTGTGTTCAATCACGAGTACCGTGTTGCCGCGGTCAACAAGCTTGTTCAACACTTCAAGCAAGTGATGAATGTCTTCAAAGTGCAAACCCGTTGTAGGCTCGTCAAGAATGTAAAAGGTTTTGCCGGTATCGCGTTTGGCGAGTTCCGTTGCCAGTTTCACACGTTGCGCTTCGCCGCCACTCAGCGTTACCGCAGATTGACCAAGTGTGATATAACCCAAGCCAACGTCTTCAAGCACTTTTATTTTGCGGTAGATGAAAGGCACGGCCTGGAAAAATTCAACCGCTTCTTCCACCGTCATGTCAAGTACATCGGCAATAGATTTTCCTTTATACCGAATCTCCAGTGTTTCGCGGTTGTAACGTTTGCCGTTGCACTTTTCGCAGTGCACATAAACATCGGGGAGGAAGTTCATTTCGATGGTGCGCAAACCACTGCCTTCGCACACTTCGCAACGGCCGCTTTTTACATTGAACGAAAAACGTCCGGCGTTGTACCCTCTAATTTTTGCTTCGGGAATGGAAGCAAACAATGTTCGTATCTCGGTAAAAAAACCACAGTAAGTTGCCGGGTTGCTGCGCGGCGTACGGCCAATCGGCGATTGATCTATCTCAATCACTTTGTCAATCTCGTCCAAACCTTTCACCGACTTGTACGGCATGGGCGTCATCTTGCTGTTGTAGCAATGCACCGAGAGAAGCGGGTAAAGTGTTTCGTTAATCAACGTCGATTTTCCGCTGCCGCTTACACCTGTTACAACAATCAGTTTTCCCAACGGAAATTTTACACTCACGTTCTTCAGATTGTTGCCGCTGGCGCCTTTTATTTCAACGCACTTGCCGTTGCCTTTGCGTCGCTCTTTCGGAACCGCTATTTCTCTTTCGCCGTTTAAGAAGTGTGCGGTTAAAGTGTCTTGTTCCAACACATGCTTTGGCGTGCCCTGCGCCATGATGCGGCCGCCGTGAAAGCCAGCTTTAGGCCCAACGTCAATCAGGTGATCGGCCGCAAGCATGATGTCTTTGTCGTGTTCAACAACCAAAACGGAATTGCCGATGTCCCGAAGGTTTTGCAGCGCTGTTATCAAACGATGATTGTCGCGTTGGTGCAAGCCAATCGAAGGTTCATCCAATACATAGGTGATGCCTTGCAGTTGCGAACCAATTTGCGTAGCCAAACGAATGCGCTGCGATTCGCCACCACTTAAGGTTCTTGTTGGACGGTACAACGTCAAATAGGTCAATCCAACGTCCAACAAAAATTGCAAACGTTCGCGAATTTCTTTGTTGATTTCGCGGGCAATGATGTTCTGTTTTGCGCTCAATCTTTTTTCAATATCATCAAACCATTCGCGCAACTGCGTAAGGTCCATGTTGCTCAATTCGGCAATATTTTTTTCAGCCAGTTTAAACCAAAGGCTTTCCTTTTTTAGACGGGTTCCATCGCAAGTCGGACAAGTTGTGAGCTGCATAAAACCTTCGGCCCAGCGCTGAATAGCCTCGGACGTGGAAGTGGCAAACCAACGCTTCACCTGGTTTACAACGCCTTCGAATTCGCCACTGTAAACTTCACCGGAGATTGTTTCGTCGTCGTACTTTACCTCTTCTTCTGCCATTGCTTCTTCTTTCCCAAACAAAACAAGGTTCAGTGCCTTCGGTGATAAATCTTTTACCGGTTTATCAAGGCTGAATTTCTCTTTACGAGAGAGTTGTTGCACTTGCCGGAAAATATAGGCTTCGCGTTCGCCGCCGAGCGGCGCAATGCCGCCTTCGTTGATACTTAAGCTATCATCAGGAATGATAGCTTTCATGTCAACGGTATAAACCTGCCCCAAGCCTTTGCAGGTTGGACAAGCACCGTAAGGCGAGTTGAAGGAGAAAGAATTGGGTGAGGGTTCTTCGTAAGAAAGGCCGGTGTCTTCACACATCAAGGCTCTTGAATACGTTGCAATAGCGGCCTCCCCAAACCCTTCGGGTGGAGAGGCTTCGCCAAGCTGCAACTCTCCGCCTTTCAGCGTCTCTGCTTTCCTTGCAGTTTTTTGTTTAGGCGAGGGCTGCGCATCGGTGGCTTTCCCACCGGGAAGATCGGGATGGGCTGCCACAAACATTAAATCTTTTCCAAGTTTCAAGGTTTGCTGCACGCTCTGGCTTATTCTTGTTCGTTCTGACTTTGCTACTTTCAAACGATCCACCACCAATTCAATGTCGTGAATCTTGTAGCGGTCAACCTGCATTTTGGGCGCAAGGTCTTTTACCTCTCCGTCAACTCTTACTTTCAAAAAACCTTTCTTACGCACCTCTTCAAACAACTCGCGATAATGCCCTTTGCGTCCGCGAACAAGCGGCGCCAAGAGGGTAATCTTCTGGCCGTCAAAACGTTTGAAAATATTGTTCACAATTTCGTCTTCGCTCCAGCGCACCATGCGTTTGCCCGTGTTATACGAATAGGCTTCGCCGGCACGGGCAAACAGGAGCCGTAGAAAATCATAAATCTCCGTAACCGTTCCAACGGTGGAACGCGGGTTCTTGTTGGTGGTCTTTTGTTCGATGGAAATAACGGGCGAAAGTCCGGTGATTTTGTCCACATCCGGACGCTCCATCTCGCCAATGAACTGGCGGGCATAAGCGCCAAAGGTTTCCATATAACGGCGCTGGCCTTCGGCAAAAATCGTATCAAAGGCAAGTGAAGATTTGCCGCTGCCGGAGATACCCGTTATAACGACCAGTTTATTTTTGGGGATCGAAATGTCAACGTTCTTCAGGTTGTGCTCCTTGGCGCCGTAAACTTCAATAAACTCTTCCGTGCCGTTAAGGGGCGTGCCGTTTGTTTTTTTCATTCGCTTTCCAATCAGGTGAGCGAAGATAAGACCGGGAAATTCTTTGCTAAAAACTTTAGGCTTTCAGAAATAAATTTCAAAACGTAGAAGGATTTGCGCATTCTGGCACAATTTTCAGTAAGTAGGGCCAAACCGCTTCTAAACCTAAAAGCAGAACGTATGAAAAACACAATCACTTTAGCCGCTGTTCTCTTTGCAGCCGTTGCAGCCAATGCACAAACAACGCCTGATTCTACGCAACAAAAGCAACAGACGACACCTGTTACCACGCAGACAACGACAACTACCGCTACCCTCTCCGATACCTCTATAAACTCCGCTTACATAGCCGATCCTGAAGCCCTGAAAGGACTGAAGACTGAAGACTTGCGGCCCGAACACGCCTTCCCGGTTTTGGGAAGCTATACGCCAACCGGTGCTTCTACGGCCAATGTAACCATCACACTTGACTCGGCCAACAAAGGCATTGTTTGGGTGGAAGGACTGTCGCAAGGCAAGTTCAGAGCCCTGATGAAAAAAGCACCCGCCACTTACAAGATTCCCGCGCAAACAACGGCCGAAGGAAAGAACGTACCCGAAGGCACCCTGTTTTACAATCCATCATCCAAAGAAGTAACCATTGTTCTGGGCCGTCCGTTTGACGAGGTTAACCCTGCTTCTTTTCAAACCACAAGTGATAACACTGTGGTGAAGGAAAAAGTAACGAACAACAAACAAAAAGTCAAAGTAAAAGGTTGGCAGTACACCGGTGTAAAAGCGGGTGCAGCCATCACGCCATCAGCCTCCAAGCAATAACCTATGGAATTTTGAAGAACCCGGAAAAGGCCCGCCAGTGCGAGGCCTTTTTTGTTTACACTTGAAAACGTTTGAATACCCGGAGAACGCAGGGCAAATGCATCCGGCAATTAAACTGAACACGCCGTTGCCGAAGGTTGAAGCAAATCAACTTCTTCTTGCAGCCGGTTAAATATTTCTGCGGCTTGCTGTTTGTCAAAGTCTTCGTGCTGTTTCTTTTTTACGCCGAGACTTGTTAGTTCAACGTGCACGTCGGGTTGTACGCCCTGGTTTTGCAAACAGGCTTTTGCGCAGGCCAGCGGACAGCCATCAAGCACGATGATCTTCCGGCCCGATACAGCCGTCTTTACCAGCTTTTTAACGTTGCCGCCCACGCCGGCGATGCACGACATCTCTGCCAAGCCTTTCCGGTCCATCTGTACGGCCAGGTAGTTGGCCATTTGCGCCGCGCTGGAACATCCCGAACAGGAATAAATCAACGGCTTGTCTTCCATAAGAAATTCGTTCGCATTCATTGGAAAATTTTTATCCGGCAAGGGTGGGGCTACAGAACTATTCGTATCTGCGAGATAGAAAAAGTTCCGTTGCACTCACAACCATTTTTGCTCTTTGTACCAGCCAATGGTTTCTTCAATGCCCTTTTGTAAATCGTAAGCAGGCGTTTCGGCCAAATCAGTCCACACTGCCTCGCTGTTGCAAAGCCAGTTGGCGCTGGTGATCTCAATCAGTTTTTCGCGGTTGATGAAGGGAAGGCGATTCAAAAAAATTTTGTACATGCCGTCCATGCCTTTCACCGCTGTGCGCACAAGCGGCAGCGGTAATTTTATTTTTAGCGTTTTGCGTTTGAGGGTGCGCCTTGCTTCGATGCCGATTTGCTCTTTGTCGTAAGCCTTGCCGTCGGAAACAAGGTAAGATTGGTTTACATGCTCCGAAGCCGTTAAACCAATCACGGCTCTTGCCAAATCTTTAACGTACACCAGCGACAGCGACTGCCTGTGTCGTCCCACATAAGGCTCCAAGCCTTTGTTCACCAGTTTGATGAACTGAAAAAAGCCTTTGTCCCGCGGCCCGTACACGCCGGTGGGATAAACAACAAGATGCGGAAGACCGGGCAGCGAATGAACGTATTCCGTTGCTTTTGCCTTGCTCTTTCCGTAAGCCGAAAGCGGTTTGAAATCGTCCTTTACGTCAATGGGACGCATGTGTTCCGCATTGCCCGGCCCGTACGAAGCCAATGAACTAATCAGCACAAATTTTTCGAGCGGTTGTGCCGAAGCAATTGCCGCGTCGGCGAGATTTTTTGTGAAACCATAATTGACGGTATAAAAATCTTCCAGCTTTTTTGCCTGCGTGATGCCGGCGTTGTGAACGATGTAAGCAAAGCCGCCTTCGTTTTGCCGAAACTCGCTCAACTGATTTTTTAGCTTTTGCGGCGAAGAAAAATCGAGTTCAAAAAACCGAAGCTCTTTTTGCTGCAAAAACTCGCGGCTGCTGCTGTGCCGAACGCCGGCATACACCTCGTATCCTTTTCGCAAGGCCTCTTCTACCAGAAAGCTTCCGATAAAACCGCTTGCCCCGGTGATTAAAATTTTTTTCTTCATGGCTTTCGAAAATAAAATTTAGTGAACCAAAGCATCAAACAGCGTTACAAGTATTTGATGTAACAACGACGGCGCTTGTGCTGCCGCGCATCAAAATGCTCCCACATGGCCTGCACTTTTTTGTTGTCTTCTAATTGGTGATTCGTTTCCACGTACCGCACGCCGCTTTTCAAATACGACCGCAGGGTTTCGCACATCAACACAGCGTTCACGCCTTTGCCCTGCAGATCGTTGCGCACGGCCACCAACAACAAATCAGCCACCTTGCTTTTGTGCAAGGCTTTTAATAAATGCACAAAACCAAAGGGAAACAACTTTCCTCCCGACTTCTGCAAAGCCTCCGACAGCGAAGGCATTGTAATGCCAAAGGCGGCGAGTTGTCCTTCTTTGTCGGTAATCAGCGAAACAAAATCGGGTCGAATGAAGGAAAAATATTGTTTGGTGTAATACCGCACCTGTCTTTCGGTGAGCGGCACCACGCCGTACAAATTTGAATAAGCGCTGTTGATGAGCGCAAAGATGTCTTTTGCATAAGGCAGCAGTTCTTTTGCCTTGCGAAATTGAACCACATTCAGGCCCAGTCTCCGCTGCACAACTGCCGCCATCTTTTCCAGCTTCTCGTCCATCTGCTCCGGCAGCTTTATTTTGTATTCCACCCAATCGGTGTGCTTGCGGTAACCGGCCCGTTCCAAAAATTTTGGATAGTATGGATGATTGTAAACCGTTGCCAGTGTTCCGGCTTCGTCAAAGCCTTCCACCAGCATTCCTTCGTGGTCCAAATCGGTAAAGCCCAACGGGCCGTGAACGGCTTCCATGCCGAGTTCTCTTCCCCACTCTTCTACTTTTTCAATTAATGACTTTGCAATGTTTTCGTCTTCCTCAAAATCTATCCAGCCAAAACGAATGTGCTTTGCCTTCCATTTTTCGATGTAGGCGTTGTTAACAATGCCGGCAATGCGGCCTACGACCTTGTTGTCTTTGTACGCCAGCCAATAGCGGGCTTCGCAATAATCAAAGGCCGGGTTTTTATCTTTACGCAACGTGACTTTCTCGTCGAAGTGTAAAGGCGGAACGAAATGCGGATGACCTTTGTACAAACGATAAGGCAAGGCCAGAAAGTCCCTGAACGCTTTTTTATCTTTCACCTCTTTTACAACGATACTCATACAATTTTGCCTTCGTTTCTTTCTACAAATACACCAAGTTCTGTTGCCACCTTTTCAATCTTTTCAATCGCTTCATCCAATTGGTTCAGCGTATGCGTGGCCATTACCGACATGCGTACGAGCGATGAATCACCTGGCACCGCCGGCGATACTACGGGATTTACAAACACGCCTTCTTCAAACAGGCGTTGCGTGAAATGAAAGGTCAGATGATTGTCGCGAATGTAGAGGGGGATAATGGGCGTTTCCGCTTCGTTGGTATCAAAGCCAAGACTTCTTACGGCTTTTGCCAAATAGCGTGTATTACGCCAAAGAGCATCCAGGCGTTCGGGCTCCTGTTCTATAATTTCTAAAGCGGCTAACGCGGCCGCCGCCGCCGACGGCGGAATGCTGGCGCTGAAAATAAGCGGACGCGAATTGTGTTTTAAATAATCAATTACCTCTTTGGTAGATGCCACGAAACCGCCCACCGATGCCAGCGATTTGCTGAAGGTGCTCATGATAATGTCCACCTCATCGGTCAATCCAAAATGGCTGGCCGTACCGCTGCCGTTTTCGCCAATCACGCCAAGTGCGTGTGCGTCATCCACCATCACCAGGGCTTTGTAATGATTGGCCAATTGTACAATCTCCGGTAGCGGGCAAACGTCACCTTCCATGCTGAAGATACCGTCCACCACAATCATTTTGATTTGCTCTTTGGGCAGGGATTTTAAGATGCTTTCCAGATCATCCATGTCGTTGTGCGCAAACTTGAGCACCCTTGCAAACGAAAGCCGGCTGCCTTCAATGATAGAAGCATGATCAAGTTCATCGAGGATGATCACACCGTGCCGGCCAACGAGCGACGACACGGTTCCCAGATTGGTTTGAAAACCTGTGGTGAATATTAAGGCAGACTCCTTTCCTACAAAATGAGCCAGCCTTTCTTCCAGCTCAACGTGCAGCTGGGAAGTGCCGTTTAAAAAACGCGACCCCGAACAACTGCTGCCGTATTGCGCAATGGCTTTGCAGGCGGCTTCTTTTATTTTGGGATGATTGGTAAGGCCCATGTAACTGTTGGAGCCAAACATCAACAATCGCTTTCCCTGAATGATGACTTCTGTATCTCTGTTCTCTTCTATCGGTCTGAAATAAGGATACAAACCGGCTCTCTTTAATTCGGCGGGTGCTGTAAATTTTTCAAACTTGTGGTGCAAGGCTTGTTGGATCATACCGGATAAACTTGGTAATTGTCTTTGCAAAAAATGATTTCGCGGCAAGAGGTGGGTGACTGCAAAGACGGTGATGAAATACTGTTTAATCGAGGGCAAATAAAACAAAATTTCTAATTAAAGATAATTATGTCTTTAATTAGGCCGGATGATTTTCGTCATGCTCTTTTTCAAAAAAATTGCAGTCACGGCTTAATGGTTTTGTTACTTTGTGCCGTTTGTTAACTCCATCGCATGTTTTCGAAAACCGCTGAATACGCTCTACGTGCCGCCATTTTTATCGCACAAAAAAGCAGTGTGCAAAAAAAGCTGGGTATTGAGCAGATTGCCCGGTCCATTGATGCGCCACCCTCGTTTACCGCCAAGATTCTTCAACTGCTTACAAAAGACAACCGTATTATTTCTTCGGTGCGCGGCGTGAACGGTGGTTTTTATATTGCGGAAGAAGCAAGAAACCTTTCTGTGCGCACCGTGTTGGAAGTGATTGGCGAGAATAAAATTTTTACTGAGTGTGTATTGGGTTTGAAAGATTGTACCGAAAGAAAGCCCTGCCCCATGCACGTCCAATACAAACCCATTAAAGAGCAACTGATTCGATTGTTTGAAGAAAAAACCATCGGCCAATTGGCCGGAGACTTAACCGAAGGCAAAGCCTTTCTCATAAATACAGGAAAACAAAAAAGAAAGCGTTAAGCAGACGTTTTCTCTTTCGTATTTCACTCACATTATGCAGACGAGAAAGTACCAATTGCTGCGAGAAGACAAACCTTATAACCTTAGAAGCAGACGTTGACACTTAAAAGAAGCCAACCTTATTTCCTTATGCTGCAGGCTTTCCAAGCGAAAAATAAAGCAATAAGGTTTTTGATCTCTCCACCGACCTTCATCTATTAAGATGATAAGGTTGGGTTGTTTACGATTAAAGTGGTTTTCTTTTTTCCGAACCTACGCAAGTTGGGTTACCAAATAAAAAAAGACGCAAATGATTTGCGTCTTTTTAATATTGAAAAGAAAAATTGATTAAGCCGCAAGCGCTTTGTTCACCAGTTCAGCGGCTTCGCTCAACTGAATGGCCGATTGCACTTTGAGGCCGCTTTCGTCAATCAACTTTTTGGCTTCTTCAGCGTTTGTTCCCTGCAAGCGAACAATGATGGGAATGTTGATGTTGCCCATGTTCTTGTAGGCATCAATCACGCCTTGCGCCACGCGGTCGCAACGCACAATGCCGCCAAAAATATTGATGAGAATGGCTTTTACTTTTGGGTCTTTCATGATGATGCGGAAGCCGGCTTCCACCGTTTGCGCATTAGCCGTGCCGCCTACGTCCAAAAAGTTAGCGGGTTCGCCGCCGCTTAATTTAATCATGTCCATCGTGGCCATGGCAAGACCTGCGCCGTTCACCATGCAACCCACGTTGCCGTCAAGCTTTACAAAATTTAAATTGTATTTGCCCGCTTCTACTTCGGTTGGGTCTTCCTCGCTTACGTCACGCAAGTTGGCAAGATCGGGATGACGCATCAAAGCATTGTCATCCAAATTCATTTTGCAGTCCACCGCTACAATCTTATCATCGGCCGCTTTAAACAAGGGATTTATTTCAAGCATTGCGCAATCCAGTCCCACGTAAGCATTGTACAAGTTGGTAACAAACTTCACCATGTTTTTAAAGGCATCGCCCTTGAGTCCAAAGTTGAAAGCAATTTTTCTTGCCTGGTAACCTTGCAGACCGCCACCGGGGAAAACCCATTCTTTAAAAATTTTTTCGGGAGTTTTGTGGGCCACTTCTTCAATGTCCATTCCTCCTTCGGTGCTGTACATAATTACGTTTTGTCCTTTGGCGCGGTCGAGCAGAATTGAGAGATAAAATTCTTTTCGTTCCGTCGGGCCATCGTAATACATGTCTTGCGCCAGTAAAATTTTGTTCACCAGTTTTCCGGCTTCACCGGTTTGGATCGTCACCAAGGTGCCGCCCAGGATTTTTGAAGAGGTGTCCGTTACTTCGTCTAGGTTTTTTACAACTTTTACACCGTTCACACCCGTTTCGCGGATTTTTCCTTTGCCGCGGCCACCCGCATGGATTTGCGCTTTAATCACCGCAAATGGACTTCCGTACGTGGTTTTAATTTGGCGATAGGCTTCTTCGGCTTCGTGCGGCGTGCTGGCGGCCAATCCTTCCTGAACCGGGACGCCGTATTGTTTCAGCAGTTCTTTTGCCTGGTATTCGTGCAAATTCATGTAGAAAAATTTTGTGAGGGCAAATATAACCGGCAATCGGCAATCAGAAATCAGCCAACGGCTGTCGACGACGCTGTTGCTGACTCAAACATTGAAAGTTGTTGATTCGCTGCTCGCTCCTCAATTGCGGGTTAGAAAAAATTATCCAACGACTTTAAGCTGATTGGCTTTTCCCAAATGGTCAGTTTGGCGCCGTCAAGTTCGGACGGCATGGCGGGCCGAAAGGCACTGATAA
Source organism: Flavisolibacter ginsenosidimutans (assembly GCF_007970805.1). Taxonomy (GTDB): domain Bacteria; phylum Bacteroidota; class Bacteroidia; order Chitinophagales; family Chitinophagaceae; genus Flavisolibacter; species Flavisolibacter ginsenosidimutans. The sequence continues at coordinate 2,243,173 of NZ_CP042433.1, forward strand.
GATGGTACTGTATTTCGGGGAAGCGCTGGTAGAGTTCCGGCAGTTTATCCCAACCCAATCCATCGGGGAGGTTGTAGTCAATAAAAAGATAATCGGGAGTCATACTGCTCAAACGCGACATGCCGTCGGTCAGCGTGTGTGCAATGTAAACTTCGTAATTCTTGCGAAGGAAATACGTCTTCATCAGAAGACACAAGTCCACTTCGTCATCAATAATCAAAACCTTTTTCCGCGTAGTCATAGCTCGTCAACGATTCTTTAATTCCTTAATTATCATACCAAGATTTATTGGGGATAATTAGCCGGTGGCCGTTTGTGCCCTGCGTCGCTACTGTTCATTCGTGCCCGTCAACTTTCCCTGCATTCTTTCCAAAAATAGGCGTTCGTGCAGATTTTTGTAAATTGTTTTTGTCTGCGCAGAATTCAGCGAAAAGGCTCTCGTTGGTACGATTATTTAAACGAAACAGGAAATAATTGCTCATCTTAAAATCACCCGTATATGAGTGCAAAAACAAAACTTGTATTAGGATTGGTAGGCGCCGCAGCTGCCGGTGTTGTTGTTGGCCTGTTGTTAGCACCCGACAGCGGTACAGCCACCCGTAGAAAAATTGCCGACGCCGCAGGCGATTGGACCGATCATTTAAGCGACTTGTTCTCTTCGGCAAAAGAGCAGGTGGACGACCTGAAGAAAAAAGGCTACAAAGCCGCTTCCACCGCTTCGCGCCGGGCCGCGGAAGTAAAAGAAAGCTACATGTAAAAGACAGCAGCAGCGTAGCAGCGCTGCTGCTTTTTTAAACCACCAACCATGATGGACGATTTAAAAGCCCACACCGCACAATTAAAAGATCACGTCAGCGAGTACGTGCAAACCACGGTTCAATTAGCCAAAGCCAAGGCTACGAAGGGCGCCAGTAACGCCGTTGCGGGAGCCGTTATCGGCATCGCGGCGGTTTTGCTCGGCATTTTTTTTCTGGCCTTTCTGTTTACGGCGCTTGCCTGGTGGCTCGGTAGTTTACTCAACAGTCCCGCTCTTGGTTTTTTATGCGTTGCCGGTCTTTTTCTTCTCCTCATTGTATTGATTTTTGCCCTGCGCAAAAAAGTTATTGTTCCCCTGATTCGGAACGCCATCATCAGTGCCGTTTATGACAAGAAAGATTAAAACTTACGATGATTTGCTTCAGGAAGAGCAGCGGCTTACCGCACAAATGCATTCCTACAAAGAACTTGTTAAGCAAGACATTTCCAGCATTAAAGAAGGCCTGAACCCCGTTAAGCGGAGTGCCAAAATGGTGAAAAATTTATTCAGCCGCGAAGACAAAGGCCCGCTTCTGAATTTCGGGCTGAATTTCGGAATGGACGTTGTGCTGCGCCGTATGTTGCTTGGCCGTGCGGGTTGGGTTGCAAAAGTGATGGTGCCTTACCTGGTAAAAAACTACGCTTCCCATCTTATTACAGAAGACCAACGAAAAGCCGTTGGCAAAACGGTTTCAAAATTCATCAGCAAAGTTTTGATGAAGAAAAAGAAAGAATCGTTTGAAGCCGCTCCGCCGGTGTAAGCGACAAAGAAAACTTACGAAGCGCACCGAACGCATGAAAACCGGTACGGTTTTTACATTTTTCAATCGCACAAATTGATGTTTTATGAACAACCACAACGAAGGTCCCCGGAACAAAGAAGACAACACACAGTCAACCTTTGAAACAAGACCCGATGTAACGCCGCGCCGGGAAGGCGGCGACGATGCACTTGCCGAACGCAATCCATCCGACAGCCGGATGGACGAAAAAGTAATTGTGAACGAACAAAGCAGTCAAAAAATAGTGAACGCGCCGTCGCAAACGGGCGCACACGCAGCGGAAGCCGAAAACACGGTAGACGAAGTTTAGGATGAACAGACAGGAGAACCCTTAGCCAGAAGAATGGATTTGTTTTATCTCCCGGTAGTCATTGCATCGGAGGATGTAAAAAATTACCGGGAGATTTTTTGACCGCACAAACATTTGTCATTGGAGGTTTAGGTTTAGAAGAGCAGCGTCCCGCCCTTAGCGGGACGCTTGTATTTGAGGAAATAATTCTACTAAACCACACCCCTTGCCTGTAGGAATTTCGCCGGTAAACCGAAGTTTTATTGGTACATTTTTTCCTGTATCATCAGCACCGCTAAATCGCTATCATTCATGTCCAAGATTATTTACGTTAACCGGCAACAAAGCAATCAAAGCTTCGCCTCTCTTTCTGTAAGTCGGCCAACACAACCCGGAACGCAAAAGCAACCCGTAACCGAAAAACGCATTGCCGATCCTTCGTCCTGCGTACCCCACGGCCAATGCTATCCCATTCCCTCATTTTTTGAATACAGGGCAAAGCCAAAAGAATTCGATACGTTTTAAAATAATGTTCGTCAATGAATGAATCAATTCTGCGGGAGCGGGATTGATTTTTTTTGTTTAAAGAGGTAGCCGCAAACTGATTTCGTAGAATTGCTTCCACACGTAAAGCCGGGACTGCTGTTCTTACCTCAGTTATCGTTCGGCCTGCTTAGAAACTTCTTTTCGCTAAATCACTGATTTTCATTTTTTAGAAAGATAAGTTTACAACCGTACCCATTTTGGAGCCACTCTTGCCTATGGATAAGTGCGCCAAAATCTCCACAAGATGATCAATCAACATTTAGCTCAAAAGCAGCGGCTCAAAATATTACCGCAGCAGATTCAATTGCTCAATTTTTTTCACCTGAACACACTCGAACTTGAGCAACGCATTCAGCAGGAAATTGAAGACAACCCCTTGCTCGAAGACCAGAAAAATGATTTTGAAACCGACGTTGAAAAATTCAACAAGGACAGCGTGCAGGACTATCAGGATTGGGAAGAATTTGTGTACGATGACATTCCCGACTACAAAGCCGAATACGGTAACTTTTTGCACAACGACAAACTTCCCGAACGGCCCATTACTAACAGCTTTGATTACCGCTCTTCGCTTAAAGATCAATTTAAACTCATAAGCGAAGATGCCGCTGAAATTGAACTGGCCGAGTTCATCATTGACTCTCTCAACGACTGCGGGCTGATGGAGCAAAGTCTTGAAGATCTTGCCGAGGACATTTCTTTCAAACACAACAAATGGATTGAACCCGATAGCCTTTTGGATGCTTTGCAGAAAATCCAATCGCTCGAACCCGTCGGCATAGCCGCACGCAGCATTAAAGAATGCCTGCTAATTCAGCTTCACCGCCTCAATACAAAACGCCCCGATGTACGCACCGCCATCAAATTGCTTGAAGAGCACTTTACCGATTTGCATCACCGCAACATGGACAAGATCAAAGCCCATCTTAAGATAGATGAAGAAGAACTAAAGATCGTTCTTACCTTGATCGCTTCGCTGAAGATGCGGCCTGTTTGCGAATTGCAGGAAGGCGTAAACACCAATCAAAACATTCTTCCTGATTTCATCATTACCCGCAACGGTGAGAGCATCGAAGTACAGTTGTATCGCCAGCGTTCGGAAAGCCTTTGCATTAATTCATCCTGGCGCGAGATGGCCGAAAATAACGCAAAGATGACCACCGATAAATCGGCCATGCAATACATTAAAAACAAATTGCAGTCCGCGCAATGGTTTATCCACGCCGTGCAGCAACGCGAAGGCACGATGATGAAGATCATGAAGTCAATGGTGCAATTGCAATACGATTATTTCATGACCGGCGACATCAATTTGCTAAAACCGATGATCTTGAAAAACGTAGCCGAGATGGTGGGTGTGGACATATCAACCGTGAGCCGCATAACCTGCAACAAGTATGCAGAATCTCCCTTCGGGCTTCTATTGCTGAAAGATCTTTTCACCGAAGGCATCGCCAACGAAAAAGGACAGGTCATCAGCAACCGTGTTATTCAATCGGCCATTGCCGAAGTCATTCAAAGCGAGGACAAACACAATCCTTATACGGATCAACAACTGGTAAAAATTCTTTCCCAACGCGGCTTTTCCGTTGCGCGAAGAACCGTTGCCAAATACCGTGAGCAACTGCAAATTCCCGTTTCGCACGTTCGCGGCTTGTGGGCATAAAACCACTAATTTCACATTTTTAAAAATACACTGATTAATACATGCAAACCATTTTGATCATTGACGATGACCGTGACATCTGCTTGCTGCTGAAACGCTTTTTAACCCGCCACAATTACGACGTAGCCGAGGCCTACAGCGGTAAAAAGGCATTGGAATACCTGGAAGAAAACGAACCCGCCCTGGTGATGTGCGACTTCCGTTTGGAAGACATGGACGGCAACACCTTATTGGCAAAAATTAAAGAACGTTACTACCACCTGCCCGTCATCATCATGACCGGTTACAGCGACATCAAGATTGCCGTGGAAGTGATGAAGATGGGCGCCTTTGATTACATTACCAAGCCGCTCTTCCCCGACGAAATATTGGTAACGATAAAGAAAGCCCTGGAAGCACCGGCGCAAGAACGCGAACCCGTGCGACAGGAACGTCCTGCGGGCATTAACGTACCGAAGCAAGGCACGGCAACCGTTGCGTCTGAAACAAAAGAAAAAGCACCCAACATAACCGTTTCGGGAGAATATATTTTCGGCGATTCAACCGTGTTTAAACAGTTGCTGCAACAAATAGATTTGGTGGCGCCGACGAATTACACCGTTATCATTCACGGCGAAAGCGGCAGCGGCAAAGAAGCCATTGCACAAGAGATACACAAACGCAGCAAACGCAAAAACAAACCGTTTGTGGCCATTGACTGCGGCGCCCTTTCAAAAGAATTGGCCGGCTCCGAGTTATTCGGCCACGAGAAAGGTTCCTTTACAGGCGCATTAAATCAAAAGACGGGAAGCTTTGAAATGGCGAACGGCGGCACCATATTCCTCGATGAAATCGCCAATCTTTCTTACGACATCCAGGTTTCGTTGCTTCGCGTGGTGCAGGAAAGAAAAATGCGCCGCGTGGGTGGATTGAAAGATATTGAACTCGACGTCCGCATCATCATCGCATCTAACGAAAGGCTTTGGGATGCGGTGCGAAAAGGCAAATTCCGCGAAGACCTTTATCACCGCTTCAACGAATTCAGCATTGACATTCCGCCGCTGCGCCAACGACCCGATGACGTGTTGTTGTTCGCCAATTTCTTCCTTCAGCAAACCAACCAGGAGTTAGGCAAGAACGTAAAACGCTTAAGCCCTGAAGTAGAAAATATTTTCCGCAACTATGTTTGGTACGGCAACCTGCGCGAATTGAAAAATGTAATCAAACGTGCAACGCTTTTAACCGACGGTGAAGAAATTGAACCCACGGCCCTTCCTTTTGAAATTTCAAACTTCAACAAGCTTCAGTTTGACAAAGGCCCGCAGATAGAAACCGTTACAAGTTCCTACCTGCCGTCTACGCCGGCCGCACCTGCTGCGGCAATGGAAGAAGAAGAACCGCAACGTTCGCTCTCCGAAACCACGCTCAAAGGCGCCAGCATTGACGCAGAGTACGAAATGATTTTAAAAGCCCTCAAAAAGGTAAACTTCAACAAAAGTAAAGCGGCCAAATTGCTGAACATAGACCGCAAAACGCTTTACAACAAAATGAAGCAATACCAGGAATTTAATAACCAATAAACAATCGGCAACAGGCAATGGGCAATAAGCATTTGCAAATTGCTTATTGCCCATTGCGCATTACAAGAAAACAGTTTCCCTCATGCTCGTTTCTCCTCCCTTGGTTCGTATGCTGATCATTGATGATGACGAAGATGATTTCTTCATCACTTCAGAGTATTTAAAAGGCATCCAGGAGTATAAACTCCAAATAGACTGGAGCTATAAATTTAGCGACGCCGTAGAGCGGCTGCAAAAAAGGGCCTACGATATTTATTTTGTCGACTACCGCCTCGGCGCCAAAACCGGCCTTGATTTTTTGCGCGAAGCGATACGCATCGGTGCCGAAGAACCCATTGTTCTTCTCACCGGCAAAGGCAACAAAACCGTAGATGTGGAAGCGATGCAAATGGGCGCAACCGATTATCTTATCAAGACTGAATTGAACACCGAAAAGCTTGAACGCTGCATTCGCTATTCGCTGGAACGTACAGCCTATTTAAAAGCCTTGCGGGCCAACGAAACAAAGTACCGCAGCATGTTTGAGCTTTCAAAAGATGCGGTATTTATTGCCGATAAGAATCTCCGGTTTAAAGACTGCAATCCCGCCACCTCAAGTATGTTGGGTTACACAAAAGAAGAACTGGCGCAAGTTGCGGTGTACGATCTCATAGATGACGTAAAGGACAAGCAACTTTTGCAAAGCTTCATGGAAACCGAAGGACATGCCGCTGATCTTGAAATTGAACTGGTGACAAAAGACGGCGAACGCAAGACCTGCGTCTTTTCGGCAACAGAAACCGCCGACAGAGAGGGTACTTATTTTCAAGGACTGTTGCACGACATTACCAATTTACGCCGCGCCGAGAAAGCCAATCTGATGGTAGAAAAACTCGGCGCAACGGGCCGCCTCGTTCGAACACTGGCACACGAGGTACGAAACCCCCTTAACAACATTAACATGTCGGTAGAACAACTGGCGCACAGCGCAAACGAACAAGAGGAAACAGGGTTGTTTCTCGACATCATCCAGCGCAACAGCAAGCGTATCGGCGACATTATCACCGAATTGTTGGACACGGCCCGGCCTACGGAACTTACGTTTGAAAAATATCCTTTGCAGGCCATCATGGACGAAGCGGTGGCCGAAGCGCTTGACCGCATCACGCTGCAACACATCAATATGGATGTTCGCTATACGCCGGTACCTTGTTACGTAATGGCCAACAAGGAAAAGCTGCGCATTGCTTTTTTAAACATCGTTATTAACGCCATAGAAGCGATGGAAGCCGGCAAGGGAACTTTAAGTATTAGTATTGAAAAGGGCCGCGGCGAACACGTGGTGACAATCAAAGACAACGGCTGCGGCATTCCGGAAGAAAATCTTTCACGGCTGTTTGAGCCTTATTTTACCTCCAAGAGAAACGGCATGGGACTGGGTTTGGCGGCTACGTTAAATATTCTTCAATCGCACAAAGCAACGATTGACGTTACATCGGTAATGAAAGGAGGAACAACGTTTACCATTACGTTTCCGGCAAGCGCATAAGCCTTGCTGATGCGAATACCTGGTTCCCGATCCTAATCCACAATCGTGTTGCGTTTGCTGTGCAGCCAATGGTAAAGCATGCCGCCAACAAAAGGAATGGCAATTACCGCAATAAGCCATACAACTTTCTGTCCTCCCTCAAGCGTATCGGTCTTTTGTACCTCAAAAATGCTCCAGATCCAGCTAACGGTCATGAGAACGGCCGAAATGATGATCAACACGTCGCCGGTGTTATTATCGCGGTTGTTTCGAAAGCCAATGGAAAGAACCAGAACAAAGATGGCCACCAGCCCAAGAATGAAATTCGGATGTCGCAGATTTGTCATAAAAAGGGTTTTTCTTTAAGCGGAAAAGTTTGCGCACAACTATCCAACAGGGCTAAAATTCTGTGCCATTTATGCGACTCCGCTTTACAGTTCTCCAGGCATCAAACAATCAAAACAACAGCCAGCCGGGCATTGAGAGCCGCTCAGACGTCAATTCGCGAAGGCGGAATTTCTTTTGATTCGCGTTTAATGATGAACACGGCGGTAGGTTTTGGACGAATGCCGTGGCCGCTTTCGAGGGCGAAGGCCCGGGTAAACTCTGCGCCAAAATAAAGGATCACCGATGAGTAATAAACCCATGTAAGGATGATGACCACAGAAGCCGCTGTGCCATAGGTTATGCCCAACCTTGACCTCGACAGGTAAATCCCAATGATGTATTTGCCCGCTAAAAAAAGGATGGCTGTAAATACAGAACCCACGAGGGCATCCCGCCAGGAAATTACAGCATCGGGGAGTACTTTGTAAATGACCATGAACAAACCTGTAATGGTTATAAGCAAAAGCACTATGTTCAACGTGGTAAGAAGGTAAACGGTTACGTGTGGAAACTTTGTCGTGAGCTTATCACCCAACAAGGAGAACAAAGCGCTTGAAATAAGTGTAACAACCAATAAAAAACCCAGCGTCAGTACCAACACAAACGACAAAGCCCGGTTGATTAAGTATTTCAGCCAGCTTTTTTTTGGTTTGGCTTTTACCGACCAAATAAAATTGATAGAACCTTGTATCTCGGTAAAAATACCCGTGGCGCCCACAAACAAAATCACGATGCCGATGATGGCGCCGATGAATGTATTGTGTGATTTTTCTACGTTGATGATGACCTCTTGGATTTGCAGCGCCGGCGCACTGCCCACCAGCATTTTTATTTCGTCGTAAACCCGCCCTTCCACCGCAGCACGGCCAAAAATGCTGCCCACGATAGAGATGATGATGATGAGCAAAGGCGCTACCGCGAAAATGGTATAATAGCTGAGCGAAGCCGCCAGCTTCATGCAGTTGTCTTCAGAAAAATTTTCACCGGTTCGTTTTAAAATACGCCAGGCAAGTTTAAGGGTCTTCATCGAAGCGCTTTCGTTGAGGCGGTGAAAGTACAAAAATGCGGATGACGGATGAGGAAGACAAAAGATGAAAATGCAACCGGGGGTTCATCAGGCGGCCGTTAGTGTTTCGCGGTTTTAAGCGGCCAGTGTAAAGTCGCTCATGCGGTTGGCACATTCGCGGCATACTTTGGCGCATTGTGCAAAGGAGGCTCCCTGCAGACGTTCGCAAACCTCGGCGCATTCTTCGCAAATGCCCACGCACAACAAAGCCATGTTGCGGCTGTTGACAGAACCGGTTTTCAGCGCATGAAAAGTACCCATGCAGATGTAGGCACATTCATCCACCACTTTTACAACTTGCTTTGAAAGGTATTTCTTGATGGATTGAAGATCGGTAAGCAGGCTTTCGCAATTAATCCAGGCGTCGAAACAGGCGCTGGTATGGAAGGGTTTAATGGTGAGCATATTCTCCGGGTTAAAATGGTTTAAAGGGTACCGGCTGCGTCTTCACAAGGGTCAAACGGTGTGGAGTGTAAGCAGAAAATAGCCTGCCAAAAAATTACAGGCAACAAATCTACTTCTCTTCTCTTTACGGTGAGTAGAGTTTTCTACAAAAGGAAACAACGGGCAGCCAAACTGCCCGTTGCCGGCCTGTTTTTGGCAGTTCTATTATTTATGAGCGGCCTGCAAATCACGCAGACGCTTTACTTCATCGTGACCGGTCTTTAGCGTTGCTTTTTGTCGCACAATGAGGTCGCGCAGTGAGGGTTCCCAATCTACATCGGCGTTCAATGCAAGGTCGTAGGCCTTTTGTGCCGCGTCTTCGCCAAACTCACAATTGTCCAAAATAGTTTTGCGGTCCTTGCCGGTAATGGCCGATTTAAGGTCCATCCACACACGATAAATTTTTCCGGAATTGGTTGTTCCATCAGCCGCATCGGCGCCAAGCCGGCTCACTTCCTGCGTCAGCTCCTGGGCATATTGACGGCTTTCCGTAATGTACCGCTGAAACAAGGTTTTAAGATCGGCATCGCCGTCTTTTAATTCTTCCACAGCTTTTTCATAACCCACCACCCTGTCGTGGTTAATGCGGATTAAATCGTTTAAGAGGCTTACTATTTTTTCCATGACTCGTTTGTTTTGGTAAGGCTGAGTAAAAAATCGTACCCAAATAAACCCGCCATTTTTATGGGCCGTAGGTTTGTCTATCCATTGGGCTTTACTTGCGTCGCACTCTTCAACGCTTTGTTCGCTGCGCGGCAAGATGAATAGAGTTCAAAGCGTACAAGTGTGCGACGCAACCGGCGCTGAACAGGATTACTGGCGTTGGTTACATAAAATCTTTCTCCATAAAGCACTGTTTTACCCGTTGCAATAATCTGGCAGGCCTTACTGGTACAAAAATTTCAGCAACATCTTTATCTACTAACCAAATTTTATTCTTATGGCAAAGTATTCAAGAGGCGCCGGCAAAAAAGTTAAACGTGCGATGGATGAGATGAAAGAAGGAAAATTAAAAAGTGGCCGCAGCGGTAAAAAAGTAACCTCACGCAAACAAGCCATTGCCATCGGTTTGTCCGAAGCAAGAAAAGAAGGCGCAAAAGTGCCGACGAAAAAAAGCGCTTCCAAAAAAGGGGCAAGCAAGAAATCGGCTTCAAAGAAAGGCGCAAGCAAAAAAGCATCCTCAAAGAAAACGGCATCTAAAAAATCAGCGAGCAAAAAAGGCGCAGCGAAGAAAGCCACTACAAAGAAAACGGCCAGTAAGAAAAGCGCAAGCAAGAAAAGTGCAAGCAAGAAAGCAAGTGCAAGGAGAAGATGAAAAGAAGTTGACTGGTTGATCGATTGAATGGTTGCGTTGTTAATTGATAAAATTTATTTGACGAATCAACTGATCAACGGGTCAACCTCACACTAATTCCTTTAAAATTTTCATCAGCATTCTTTCATCGGAAGCATAGCCGGTGAGGTTGTCGTCTTTTTCAATTGCATCAAGTTCTTTCGTGTATTTCGAAAGCCTCTTTTCTTCGTACAGCTTGATGATTCCCGGATGCACATAATACTTTTTACAAACGGTTCGGGTATTGCCCAGTTTGTGGCTTACATCGTCCAGGGCAGTTAAAATATTTTTCTTGCGGTCGCTTTCGCTTTCCGGTTCGTCCATGCTGCAAAAACAGCGCAGAATGTTTAAGGTTCCGGCCCAGGTGCGGAAATCTTTGGCTGTAAATTCACCGCCGCTGGCCTCTTTGATGTACCGGTTTACAGAACCCGAATCAACGGGATGCGGTATTCCTTCGCTGTCGTAGTACTGAAACAATTCTTTACCGGGAATATCCTTGCAGCGTTGGACAAGCTTCGCCAGTTTTGCGTTGCGCAGGGTGATTTTGTGATAGACGCCTTTCTTTCCTTTGAACGAAAATTTCACGGTGCTTCCGTTCACTTTTACGTGGCCGTCTTTGAGCGTGGTTAAGCCGTAAGAGCCGTAAAGCTTTTCATAATCATCGTTGCCGATGCGGATGTAGGTTCGTTCCATCAGGCTTACTACGGTGGCCAGCACTTTTTCTTCGCACAATTCGCGTTTGCTCAAGTCCTCCTCCACCTTCATGCGAATGGAGAGAAGCTGCTTGCCGAACTCGAACAAGCGGTGAAACTTGGTTTCGTTGCGCAAAGCCTGCCATTGCGGATGATAGCGGTATTGCTTGCGTCCTTTTGCGTCGGCACCGGTAGCCTGAATATGCCCGGCCTCTTTTGCACAAATCCAAACGTTGGCCCACGCGGGTGGAATGGCTAATTTTTTTATGCGTTCAAGCGTTGCTTCATCTTTTACAGGCTTGCCTTTGTATGAATAAGAAAAGCCTGTTCCTTTTTTTGCACGCACAATCCCTTCTTCCCCGTCGTTCACGTAAACCAGATCGGCCAGCTTTGCCGAACGCGAATAGTCGCGGTCGATTTTCAAAAACTCTTTGTGCGATATGTTTGTTGTTTCCATAAATCATTCGGGAACGTCCTGCTGTCTCTTTTGGCGAAAACTTCTTTTGTAGCGATCCACGTCTTGCGCTTCATCTACCGAATGAGAACTGTGCAGATCGTTGTCTTCGCGGGCCAGTTGCGAAAGACGGACGTAAAATTTTTTGAGTACTTCAAGCTCGTCTTGCGTAAGGTCTTCCACAACAATAAGGCGGTTGCTGGCTCTTTCTTCGGCGGCAATCAATTCGTTTAGCTTTAGCTGAATAGCAAGCGAATCTTTGTTCTGCGATTGCTGAATGAGAAAGACCATCAGAAACGTAACGATGGTTGTGCCCGTGTTAATCACGAGTTGCCATGTGTCGGAATAGTGAAAGATCGGCCCTGTTACAGCCCATACGACGATAACAAGGAAGGCGAGAAGGAAAGCCATGGATGAGCCGACGGCCCGCGTTATGGCGGATGCGGCTTTTTCAAACCATGTCTTAAAGCCTCTGCTTTTACCTTGTTTCATGTTTAACGCCCTGTCTACTTTCGACAAAGTGCTGCCGTGCTCCTTATCTTTCGTTGTATTGTTCATAATGATTGGTTATTGGTTTATAAAAGAAAAAGCCAGACCAAAACGGTCTGGCTGCGTTTCAACGTTCTTTTGAACGTGCGAAAGACTTACTCTTCGGGCTCTTCTTCGGCGCCGAGATTAATGCCGCTAACGGCCAATTCGGTCAGCAACTGGTCGGTTTGTTTTTCTTCGTCCAACGTTTGCGCTAAGATGTCGGCCACTTCGTTTTCGCCCATTGTTTTTGCCAGTTGCACCAGGCTGCCGTAAGCGGCAATTTCGTAGTGCTCTACTTTTTGCGCGGCAATGATTAAACCGGCGTCACGCACCATTGTACCTTTTGGTAATTCTTCCAAAAGACTTTGCGCTTCTTTCACCAGGCCTTCCATGGCATCGCACTTCTTGGCGCGGGCCGGCGTGTCCAGCAATTCAAACACTTGCTCGATTCTTCCGATGTGCCCTTCGGTTTGCGTGAGGTGGTTTTGGAAGGCATTGCTCAACTCCTGCGAAGTCGAGGCTTTGCTCATTTTCGGCAATGCCTTGGTCAAATGTTTTTCCGCCCAATAAATGTCTTTTAATTCATCAAGAAACAATTCTTTCAGCATCGTTTCGTCGCTCTTTTGGGCGGTACCGCTGCTGCGTTTTGACGCCGCTTTCGTTGTGGTATTCCTTGGCATACAATAAAGGTTTTAAAAATGATTAAGATGGATTATTCAGGTATAAAATAACATGCCATTGAGGCGAGGCTGCGGCTGGAAATGAAATTTTGTTTTGTAGAGTTTTGTACACAAAGGCAGACGGGGCGGTAAAAGAAAAGCTATTAGCTATTAGCTATCGGCATTCGACTGTGAACGACGTGTGGATGAGGTAGAGAATCTTTACAGCATAGGACATGCAATTAGGTTTTAAGCAGCGCCTTTATCACGCATGTATTCACTGACAGCCGAAAGCTGAAGGCTGACAACTGATCGCTGATCGCGTCAGCGCTTTCGTTTGTGGTACTTTATTTGGATTATCTACACACGAGCCCCTTTGCTCACATACCCTTAAAACAATCCATATGGACACAAATCAGCAACTAACGTTTTTGCAGGAAAGAATAGAGGAGATTGGAAGTGCACTTTTTTACAATTTAAGCGAAGCCGTTTTAAAGCTTCCCACGTCGGTCGTAAGCACCCTGAAAGTGGACGAGTATGGGTTTGTTTGGTTTTTTGTACAAAAGCCGCGTCAACACCTCTCGGAATTTGAGCAGGAGTTTCCGGTGAAACTTGACTTTTACAAAAAGGGCAAGGGCTATTTTCTGCAAGTCTGCGGAAAAGGCTTTGTGGTAAAAGATCCGGAAGAGATGAACGCCTTTGTTGACTTGCCCGAGGATCAAAAAAAACTCGCTGCGGGTTCAGTGGCACTGGTAAAAGTAAAGATTCAAAAAGCCGAGTATTACGAAACGCGGTCGTTGCACAAAACGGCATGGTGGCAAGCGGCCTGGAACGCGGCCACGGCCTGGTTCCGGCACAACGCTTACCGCCCCGAAGGCAATACTTATTTTCCCGCATCTTAAAAGAACAACCGTATGGCAAAAGCAGCAAGATCAATCTGGTCAGGCGCTATCAGCTTTGGCCTCGTCAACATTCCAGTGAAATTGCAGAGTGCCGTGCAGGACGATAACATTGATTTTGATATGTTGTCGAAGGATGATCTTGCACCCATACACTATGCCCGCATTGATTCAAAAACCGGTGAAGAAATTCCTTACAAAGACATCGTGAAAGGCTATCAATATGCGAAGGGAAAATACATTGTGGTTACCGACGAAGACTTTGCGAAAGCCCGGCCCGACATTGCCAAAACCATTGACATCATTCAGTTTGTAAAGGAAGAAGAGATAGACCCGATTTATTACGAGAAGCCTTACTACATCGTACCGGCAAAGGGCTCGGAAAAATCTTACAAACTTTTGCTGAAAGCACTTGACGAAACAAAAACCGTAGGCCTTGCCGAGTTCATGTTGCGCAACCGTGCGCACATTTGCGCACTCAAAAATTACGAAGGTGTTTTACTGCTGAATCAACTTCGCTACGACGAAGAAGTGAAGGCCGTGCCCGACGTAAAAACAGCCGGTGAACGCATTACGCCAAAGGAAATTCAACTGGCCACAAAGCTGATCAATCAACTCACCGAAACCTTTAATCCCGCTGCGTTTAAAGACACTTACATTGCCGAGCTGAAAAAAGTAATCAAGGCAAAAGCAGCCGGCAAAGACATTCAAATAGCCGAACCGAAGAAGCTGCCGGCCACGGTAAAAGACCTAATGGAAGTGTTAAAGCAAAGTCTCGACAAGAAGAAGAGAGCGTAAGGAAGATTGTAGCTTGTCGTTGGTGGTTGGCGGCTCTTCAGGCGTACTATTTCTTACAATAATAGACAGCATAAAAAAGGATGTGAAGTCTCCACATCCTTTTATTATGTCTGCTTGCAAGCAAAGCGGCATTTGTTCTCATTACGAAACCACAAACCACCAACTATTCTTTTGTTCTAAGCGGTTCGTTCGCTTCCACAGCTTCATTTTCTTCTTTGTTTTTCTTTGCGTCCTCGGCTTCGCTGCTCTTCTCTTTGTTACGTTGATTAAAAGAATTCATATTGCCGGGCTGTGGCTCATTCTGAACTTGTTCGCTGCGTTTATCGTTCACTCTTTCCATAAATTGTTTTACACATGCGGTGAACAATTCTATGCCAACGCCAATTTGTTCAAGCAATGGCATTGATTTTTCATCCTGCTTCCACATGAGCCTTTCACTGTACAACAAAAAACGCGATTTCAAAAAAACCGAAGAACCTGAAGGCAAAGAACAAACTTCAAAAGGCAGCCTTCGCTTTGTGGTGCAAAAGCACGACGCGTCGCACGTGCATTATGATTTTCGGTTGGAGATGGAAGGAGTGCTGAAAAGTTGGGCCGTGCCAAAAGGGCCGTCGTTAAATCCATCCGACAAACGCCTGGCGATGATGGTGGAAGACCACCCGTTTGCTTACCGCAATTTCGAAGGTGTGATTCCTGCAGGCGAGTACGGCGGCGGCACCGTGATTGTTTGGGACGAAGGCACGTATGAATTAGCCGGTGCAGAAAATTTATCGCGAAAAGAACAGGAAAATGTTTTGCTGCAAGCCTTGCACAAAGGCCGCATTTCTTTTGTGCTGCACGGAAAAAAACTGAAGGGCGAATTCACGTTGATGCAGATGCGCGGCAAGGGCAAACGCACTTGGCTCCTGATGAAAAAGAAAGACGGCTTCAGCAGCGAAGAAGACGTAACGCAAAACGAACGTTCGGCAAAAAGCGGAAAAACTTTGGCAGAAGTTGCAGCGGAAAACGGCGTTGAACTCAATCACCCTGAGGTAAAGAAAACAGAGGCTAAGGGTAAGAACAAGGCCAAGGACGAGCAACCATCGCAGAAGAAAAAAGATTTTCGCGTTATCACGCCAAGCACAAACCACAAACTACAAACGACAAACGGCCTTAAAGCATCCATGCCGCAAAACGTTGTGCCCATGCTGGCTACGCTCATCAACGAACCCTTTGATGATAACAACTGGATTTTCGAAATCAAATGGGACGGCTACCGTGCCGTGGCTTATTGCAACGGAAAGGACGTGAGCCTTGTTTCGCGAAACCTGAAACCGTTTACCGAAAAATATGCACCCGTTGCGAAAGCTTTGAAAGAACTGAAAATAAAAGCGGTACTCGACGGCGAGATCATTGCGGTTGATGAAAAAGGACTTGCCAATTTTCAACTTTTGCAGAACTGGCAAAACACACCAAGCCGTTTGCAATATTTTGTATTTGACGTTTTGTGGCTGAATGGAAAAGACGTGACGCATCTTCCACTTATCGAACGCAAGGCTTTGTTGAAAGAACTTCTTCCTGCCGGTCACGAAATAATTAAATACAGCGATCACATAATTGGAAAAGGAAAAGACTTTTTTAAGGTCGCATTAAAAGGAGGCCTTGAAGGCATCATGGCAAAGAAAGCGAGCAGCGTTTACGAAATTGATTCCCGCACCGAAGATTGGGTAAAAATAAAAGTAAACCAACGGCAGGAAGTGGTGATTGCGGGTTACACCGAACCACGACGGACGCGAAAGTTTTTTGGCTCGTTGTTGTTGGGCGTTTACGACGGCGATGACCTGGTTTACGTGGGACACACGGGCAGCGGCTTCAACACAAAAACGCTGGAAGCCATCTACAACAAATTGCAACCCTTAAAAATTGATCATTCGCCTTTTACAGAAACGCCGCATACCAACATGCCCGCAACCTGGGTAAAGCCAAAGCTTGTATGCGAAATAAAGTTTACCGAATGGACGGTTGACCGCATGGCGCGACACCCGATTTTCATGGGCTTGCGAACAGATAAAAAAGCAAAAGACGTACGGTTTGAAAAAGCAACGACAATGGCCAAAATAAAAAGCACCGCGAAGAAAGCTTCACCGGCAAAAAAATCCGTGACAAAAAAAACAGCCGCTAAACCGCGACAAAAAAGAAGCGCCACGAAAGCAAAAACCTCAGGCAAACAACTAAACGTAGACGGTGATGCTGACCAGGTGATTAACCTCAATGGTCAGGACGTGCAACTTACCAACCTGCAAAAGATTTACTGGCCGCAGGAAGGCTTTCGCAAGGGCGATGCGGTGAATTATTACCTGAAAATGGCTCCGTTCATTTTGCCTTATTTGCTGGATAGGCCGCAAAGCCTCAACCGTCATCCGAACGGCATTAACGCACCAAACTTTTTTCAAAAAGACGTTCGCGGCAAAGTGCCCAATTGGATAGAGACCGTAGAAGAATTCAGCGAGTCAACCAATGTTCACGTTGAATATCTTGTGTGCAGCAACGAAGCCACGCTCATTTACATGGCCAACCTTGGTTGCATCGAAATAAATCCCTGGCACACCCGAAAAGATTCGATGCTGCAACCCGATTGGTGTCTTATTGATTTGGACCCGCACACAGGCAACACGTTTGAGCAGGTAATGGAAGTGGCGAAAGTGGTGAAAAAAGTTTTGGACGCCATTGGCGCAGAGGCTTGCGTAAAAACGTCCGGCTCTTCGGGCATTCACATTTACATTCCGCTAGGTGCGAAATACAATTATGATCAAAGCAGGCAATTGGCTGAATTAATCGTAACGCTTGTGCACAACGAACTTCCTGAGTTAACAAGTTTGGAAAGAAGCCCCTCAAAGCGGCCGAACAAAATCTATCTTGATTTTTTGCAGAACAGCGAAACACAGACAGCCGCTGCGCCTTATTCACTTCGGCCAAAGCCCGGCGTGCCGGTTTCTACGCCGCTCGATTGGAGCGAATTGAAAAAAGGATTGACGCAAAAAACATGGAACGCATCCAACATTTATGACCGCGTAAAAAGTGAAGGTGATTTGTTTAAAGCAGTATTGGGCAAAGGAATAAATTTGGAAAAAGTGTTGAAGAAAGTGGAGGCAATTAGCTAATGTGTCAATGTGATAATTAACCAATGGCTTACGCCGGTGTATGGACATGCCAAGGCATGTCCTCTTACAAACAAAAACAACAAACCAAAGTTTCGCCATGCATCCTTCGCTCAGCATTTACGATGAAAGCGTGAAGCACTTCATCAATACCGACTTTGAAATAGAAACCTTATCCAACGATTGTCAATTCACCGAAGGACCGGTTTGGAACAGCGAAGGCTTTTACCTGTGTAGTGACATTACCGCAAACGCTGTTTTAAAATTTGTTCCCGGCAAAAAGAAAGAAGTTTTTATTGCACAAAGCGGAACGGCAAATGAGGCCGACGAAGACCTGAAGCCCGGTCAGGCAGGTTCCAATGCGTTGGCTTATGATGGTGAAGGCAGTCTGTTGGTTTGTCGTCACGGCAGTCACGAGATTGCAAGATGGAACGGCAAAGAATTGCAGCCGTTCCTTTCTTCTTACAACGGTAAACCGTTTAACTCACCGAACGATTTGATCGTTGACAAAAAAGGAAAAATATTTTTTTCCGATCCGCCTTATGGTCTAAAAGAAGGAAAACTAAACCCTGAAAAATTTCAACCGATAGCCGGTGCGTATTGCCATTACAACGGTGAAACAAAAATCTTCTGCGACAAATACCAATACCCAAACGGCGTTTGCCTCACGCCTGACGAAAGTCAATTGTATCTCTGCTCCAACAAACCTTTTGAAAAGTTCATTTCGGTTTTTGATGCCGAAACGCTTCATTTTAAACGCATACTTGCCGAAGAAAACAGCGACGGAATCAAATGTGATCCGAACGGAAATGTTTATCTCTGCAACAAGGACGGCATCATCATTCTAAACAGCGAAGGAAAGCGATTGGCTTTGATTCAGTTTCCAACCATTCCTGCAAATTGTTGTTGGGGCGGTGAAGGGAAAAAAGACTTGTTCGTCTGCGCAAGAGAAAATGTTTTCCAGATTCGAAATTTACTCCGATAAATCGTTGGTCGTTGGCTATTGGCCGCAAAGAAACATCAAACACCGAACAACTGCCAACGACCAACGGCATCCTCCTGTCTCCTGAATTCTGACTCCTGACTCCTTTCCTTAATTTTGGCCCATGCTACAAATCAGTAACCGCGGGCAGCAAATGCCGGCCTCTCCCATTCGAAAATTGGTGCCCTACGCCGAAGCGGCAAAAAAAAACGGCGTGAAAGTTTATCACCTCAACATCGGTCAGCCTGATATTGAAACACCACCTTCCATTTTAGACGCCGTTCGCAAAGCCGACATTCCCGTTTTGGAATACAGCCACAGCGCCGGCAACGAGAGCTATCGCAAAAAATTAGTGAGTTATTATAAATCCGTTGGCATCAATGTTACACCGGATCAGATCATCGTTACCACCGGCGGTTCAGAGGCCATCATGTTTGGTTTTTTCTGTTGCTTAAATCCCGGCGATGAAGTCATTATTCCCGAACCTTTTTACGCAAACTATAACGGTTTCGCCGTGGAAGCCGGCGTGAAAGTCGTTCCCATTACAGCAAGCATCGAAAGCGGCTTTGCCCTGCCGCCCATCAGCGAGTTTGAGAAAGTGATTACACCCAATACAAAAGCCATCATTGTTTGCAGCCCAAACAACCCAACGGGCTATTTGTACGGTCGCGAAGAAATGGAAGCTCTGAAAACGATTTGTCTAAAACACAACCTCTATCTTTTTTCGGATGAAGCTTACCGAGAGTTTACGTACTCCGGTGAATTTGTCAGCGCCATGCATCTTGATGGGATGGAAGAAAACGTGGTGCTGATGGACACCATCAGCAAACGATACAGTGCCTGCGGCGCAAGACTGGGGGCTTTCGTCACCAAAAACAAAGCGGTTTATGATGCGGCCATGAAATTTGCGCAGGCACGTTTAAGCCCGCCGGGTCTTGCGCAAATCATGGGGGAAGCCGCGGTGGATTTACCGCCTTCTTATTTCGACAGCCCCAAAGCCGAATACATCGCTCGAAGAGATTTATTGGTTAAACGATTGAACGAAATGCCGGGTGTGTTTTGCCCCAATCCCGGCGGCGCTTTTTACGCAATGGCTAAATTGCCCATTGACGATTCGGACAAGTTTTGTCAATGGTTGCTGGAATCATTTTCCCACAACAGTCAAACAGTGATGCTGGCGCCGGCAACGGGTTTTTACGGCACACCCGGATTGGGAAAAAATGAAGTGCGTCTTGCCTATGTTTTAAACCTGAACGATTTGAGCAACGCAATGGATTGCCTGGAAAAAGCGCTGGAACAATATCCTGGCAGAGTGGAGACGACGCGGAGAGAATTGGCAATGAGCAATAAGCAATAGGCAACGTTGTAACGAATGCAAAAGCCTCAACCAAAACGTTGGGGCTTTTATTTGCCGTCGCCCTTTGTTTATTGCTCGTTGCCAATTAAAATCAGGGGCATAATAATTGCAAAAAAATGAGAAAGCCATCGGGCAATTTTTCATCCTAAAAAATCTACAAAATGGCAAATACAGAGAATTACGGTAGCTGGCACGCCGACGAAGAATTTCAGGCACACATCGGCGACTCCGGCGTGGTAAACGTTGGACAAACCGAACGAATGGTGAGCGTGGGCCTCGGTGCCTTTTTGCTTTCTTCGGGATTGGGCAATTTAACCTCGCATCCCATCAAAGGTTTGTTGCGCACACTTGTTGGTGGTGCTTTGCTTTACCGCGGCGTATCGGGGCATTGCCCGGTTTACGCAAGCATGGGCAAAACAAAAGGCGTTAGCCACACACAGGCTATCAACATTCGCACAGGTTTAATTGTAAACAAACCGAAAGACGAAGTATATGCTTTTTGGCGCAAGCTGGAAAACCTGCCGTTGTTCATGAAGCATCTGGCAAGCGTGACTGAGATTGATCAAAAGCATTCGCATTGGGAAGCCGATGTTCCCGGCGGTGTAGGCCGCATCAAGTGGAACGCCGAAATTGTAAAAGAAGAAGACGGACAGATGATCGGTTGGCAATCCATTCCCAACTCCACCATCAACAACGCAGGCAAGGTTACGTTCAAAGAAGCACTGGGCGGACAAGGCACCGAACTGGAAGTGGTAATCAGCTATCATCCGCCGGCAGGCGAATTGGGCGCGGGCATTGCCAAATCATTAAATCCCGTCTTGGAAAAAATGATCCGGCAGGACATCATGAACTTCAAAGATTACATTGAAACAAAACATCAGTCGCCGGCAAATAATTACAGCACAAGCAGTCAAAGTAATACAAACAATAACCCGAATATCATTCGCAACGAAGCGGAAAGCGTGCAGGAAGGAAGTGGCAACAACCAGTAAGCCGCTACTTTTCATAACGGGCTTTAATGTTGTTTGCCGCAACGGTCAATAGATCGGGCAACAAAGGGAGATTGAGTTCGGAAAAAAGCAAGGGTGGTGAAGGCTTTAATTCATGTTTATTGAGTTGAAGCTTCCACCACCCTACTTTCTGCCAGGCACCCAGTTTATAGCCAATGTTATCATATTCGGCAAAGAGCTGAAAACCGCAAACTTCGTGAAGCCTAACGCTGGCATCGTTGGGCAACGTAATGCCCGCGTACACATTTACCAGCCCTTGCATTTTTAAAAGTTGAAACAAAGTCTTGTAAAGTTCTCTTCCGATGCCTTTGCCTTTAAAATCTTTGTGCACGTATACCGATGATTCGCAGGTCCATTGATAGGCTTCGCGTTCGCGGTGCGGGGATGCATACACATAACCGGCAATGCGGCCGTCTATTTCGCACACGAGCCAAGGAAATTTTTGCAGGCATTTGGTTATGCGAGCTTCGAATTCTTCAACTGACGGCACATGGGTTTCAAAAGTGCAGGCATTGTACAAAACATGCGGCGCATATATTTCAAGAATACTGCCGGCATCTCCCGCTTTTGCAAGTCTAACGTTCACCATGCCGAAAAGGTAAATTTTTGCAGCTTGTTAAAGAAGCAAAAAATGATTTCAGCGGAAAAGTGCGAAGCCTTATTTTTGCTGCCCTTCGCCGAGGTAGCTCAGCTGGTTAGAGCATCGGATTCATAACCCGAAGGTCGGCAGTTCAAGTCTGCTCCTCGGTACGCTTTAAGCTCTGGACGAAAGTTCGGGGCTTTTTTTATGCCTGTTGCTATCGGAAGGGTATTCAATCCTATGCAATCCATCAAGTAGACGTTTGGTCAATAGGTCGCTAAGCCCGAGGTCATATTTAATCTTCTTGGAAAAATTAAAACGCACCCAGTAAAAAGTCCTTCGTTTCCTCAAAGCTTTTGTGCGTCTTTGCTTCCATTCCTTGACGTGACCCGGCCCTAACGAGAACTTCGCGATCGTCTATGTAAATGCATTCGTCCGGCTCAACTGCCGCTACCGCCATGGCTAAACGATAGATACGGGGATCGGGTTTGCGCAAACCCACATCGCAGGAGCAGATAAAGCCGTCATACAAACGTTTTAGATCAAAGGTTTTCACACGGTATTCCTGCAATTCTTTGGGTTCGTTGTTGATGGAAAAAATGCGCAGGCCGGGTTTTGTTTTTTTCCATTGCAGCAACCAGTCCAGCGTGTGTGGCAGCAACTGCGATTGGCTTAGCATAAATTGGACGAAAGTTTCTTTTGCAAAGCTTCGCGGCTCGTAAAACAAAATGGTGTCAAGATAATAATCAAGCGATACGGCGCCTTGCTCGTACACATCAAAAGCAATTTCGTGAAGGGCGTTCATCCTTTCATAATCAAAGCCAAATTCAGTGGCCGCTTTTTGCCGCGATTCATGCCCCCAGCCATTGGTGAGCAACACGCCGCCGATGTCTAAAAACAAAACCTTGGGAGATATATTTTCCATAAAACAATTGTGGTAACGAAATTAACCGATGACATTGCTTTTGCCCGCATTTTTTACTGAAACTTCCGTTGAAGGGTAAGCCAAAAACAACCCAAGCAGAACACCGTGTGCAGCACAATCAGGTTTTGTTTTTTTCTACCTTTATTTCACCGCTGCTTCTGTAAACTCTTCTGGCTTTTCTCTACCCTGCTGACCTGCAAACCGCCCTTGTGGAGGCCACTATTGCTCATCTCAAAACCATTTCATTATGTCCACACAATTTCCTCCGGCATGCACTGCCCTTCAGCAAAAAGCAGATGAATTAACCAACGAGCTTGATGATCTTGAGGAACTCTTGAAAGAAGCTCCCAAACAGAGCCGGCAAAAAATCATCAATCAAATTAATGCCTTAAAGCCGCAACTGGTAGCGGCCGAAAAGCAACTAAACACTTGTGTCATCAACAACACCATTCCGCCTTTTGGACCACCGCCACAACCAACAAAACCGGTCATCAGCACCGACACATCACTGGCCACAAAAACCAAAGTCATTTCGCTTCCTTTCCTGCAAAAAAAATTCGATGATCTTTTCAACAAGCGTATCGACCCGCCGCTCTTCAAGCTGCGCCTTCACCATCATGACCACATCACCGGCAACGGCAGCATTGACAACGACCCGCCCAACAGCGATGCAGAATTTACCTTCATTGACGCACAGCGCGGCTACCGGCGTGTTAGCTTCACCGACCTTGGCCAACTCGATCACGGCTATTATTTCAACGACATAAACAGCAGTGTCTTCAACGTCAATATTGATACATCCAATCCCGCCCCGCTTGAATTGAAAATTACGTTTGAAACCGACGGGCCTATCGAGATGCCCTCGACCGGCACGCTCGATCCCAACATGGATTTCATTGAGTTTTTTATTTCGGTGCGTTTCACACTGGGCTTTGACGCAGTGGCCAAACGCGTGGACTTGTTAGGCTGGGTAAATGATTTCACCAACATTAAAGTTGTACCCAATGCAATCACGCAAACCGTGCACGTTACCGGCAGCTATCTGGGCAAAGCCATCGACAAGACGATGGCCGCTGTCTCGTTTGATGATTTTGTTGACCAGACCTTTATTCAACCCGTGGTGCACGTGCACATTACAACCACACGTGCCATAGATCCCGGTGGCGCCACGCAGAAAAGCATGCGCCGCAAAATTTTCAACCGTCTTGTTGACAAAGACACAGCCGCAGGACAAAAAGTTCGCGACAACATCAATGCGCAAATAGCGCAATGGATCGTAGGCGATAACGGCTCCTTTCCCGTTAGTTTTTTCCGCAACGACGGGCAAAACATCACCCTCAGCTACACGGTTCCCAAAAACCTGCTTAATCCCTTTCCATTCATTCCCGCCAATTGGCCTTCGGCAAACAACCCCAATTCAAACCCGAAGCTTGATTTCAAACCCGGCGCTTTGGCAAACATTGATCACATCATTGTGCTTACAAAAGAGAACCGCTCTTTCGATCACTTGCTCGGCTTTTTAAGTTTGCCTGCAAACAAAGGAGGCGTTGGCCGTACCGATGTAGATGGATTAAAAGGCGGCGAATCCAATCCGTACAACGGCGTCAATTATCCATCCTTTGCTTTCCCGCCGGGCCAAACGCTTTTTGCGCCCAATGCCGAACAAAACGCAGGGCCAGCCTTTCACCAGGTTGACGGCGGTAAAATGGATGGCTTTGTGCGGAGCTATGCCGAAGAAGCGTCTCGTTCATCGGGTATAGATACCGGCAACGGTTCGTCCATTATGGGTTATCACAACGGTGCAAACGTCCCTGTGTACGATGCGCTGGCAAGGGATTTTGGCATCAGTCACCGCTGGTTTGCGCCGCATCCCGGCCCCACGTTTCCAAACCGCTTTTATGAATTAACCGCACGAATGAATTTAAACAGCGGATTGTCTGATTCTGCGCAACGGGGCTTTTGGGAAATCAACAACACTGGGCCGCTCACGCCATCGCTTTCGAAAACCATTTTCGATCATTTAAATGATTATGCACACATCGCCAACGTGTCGTGGAATTACTTCGAATTCTTTTATTGCTTTCTGCGCTTCTTTGCCGATTATACTTTTGATCACGCCAACGTTTTGGATGCCGGAGACCCGGTGAACGGATTTTTTGCGAAGCTGAAAAACGGCAACCTGCCCTCGGTTTCCTTTATTGATCCACACTTTATTGACCTGCCGCCGCACGCCAATTGCGACGAGCCGCCATCGGATGTAAAGGACGGACAAAACTTTGTGCGCAGGGTTGTGGAGGCCGTCGTCACCAGTCCGAAATGGAACAAGATTCTACTCATCGTTACTTATGATGAACACGGCGGCTTTTACGATCATGTGCCACCGCCACCGCTCCAGAATTTTCCGGACGATCCCACGAATTACAACCTTCCGGTAAACACCTACGGACTTCGCACGCCGGTGTTTTTTATTTCGCCTTGGGTGGCCGCAGGCAGCGTGTTTGGTCACGATAGCTTACACGATTCGGACGAACTTTTCTTTGACAATACGTCTATTTTAAAAACGATTGCAAAGCGCTTCATGAGCGATTTTCCGCCTTACATGGGACCGCATTATGCGGTGGCCAAAGACTTATCGGTGGTGATGAGCAATGCGCCGCGCCAACCACAATTTCTACCTTTCATCCGGTATAATTTTATGTATGCGGCCACGCAAAAAATGCTGGACGTGCAAGGCGCCAACACCGCACCGGGAACGCATCTTTGGCAATGGGATAAAAACGGAACGATTGCACAGGATTTTTCGTTTGAAGATGCGGGCGGCGGCTTCTTTTACATCCGCACAAATTGCGGCAATTTGTATTTGACCGTGGACGTGCCGCCACTGGTGACGAAAGGCGGAACAAAAACAGCCGATACGCAAAACTTTTCCATCAAGCAGGATGTGAAATACAAACCATCGGCAATTGATAACGTAGCCAACCGCTTTAAGCCCGAATATCAAAAATGGAAATTGACGAACAACAGCATTACTATTTTGCAGCGAGATTTTTTCGTCATCACCAACGCCTTCTTTACGGCCAAAGTTTTGAAATGTGTGGATGCAACTACTGGTGGCGCGGTTGTACTTGGCGACCCCGATCCTTCGTCGCCCACACAACTGAGCAAAAATGCGTGGAAGGTGACGAGTCCGTTAATCAATCATGACGTTGTGGTGAAGTAAGAAATACACAAGCCTCCTTTTTCTGGAGGCTTGTGTTGTTTAAACAACGCCGCCTCTTTTTAATTCAATCTGCCTTTTTTCTTCGCTTTCCCTTGCTTCGATGACGGCATTTCTTATGGCCTCGCCGGCAATTTCTTTGTTTGGCTCTTTATCAGTTTGTGTTATTTGAGCAAGTGCAGGCTTGTTTTTCGCCTGCTGGTTTCTGTAAAACCACCAGGCCCCCAAAAGAACGAGAAGAATTCCGAAAGCCGTTAGGGCTTGCGAAGTCAATTCCTGTCCCGTTGCATACGTGAGCACAGCTTTACCAAAACTGTCCTTTTCCACTTTTGCGTTCTTTGCAACAGAAGGCAAATGAAGCTTGACTGTTTGCTGTACCAACGTTCCGCTTGCCAACACATCTTCGTTCATTACAAACTCCCGGTCGGAAAGCTTGGTGATGTCGGGCTTTTCAACGTCCAGGTCTGTTTCCCACAAGCCGTTCCGGTTGACAAAGCCAATGCCAAGCGCTTTGAACTTTACGTTGTAGGCACGGTTCATTGCGTCTTCGGTATAACTAAAATCAGTGAGGTAGTATTTTGGCAACTCTCTTTCCATTTGCCTTTTTAGGAGCGAAACGTTTTCGCCGATGGTCTTTTTAAAATTGTCCCACTGCGCGGCTGTTAGTTGCATCGAAACATCAATGTCCGCATTGCCAATCTTGTCTATCGTAAAATCAATGGTTTGTTTTAAGCCGCGGTAAATGTCCTGCGCACGGCCCCAAAAAGAAAGTTGCAGGCAAAAGCAAAGAGCCGGAACAACGCAATATTTTTTCATACTCATTACCGTAAGGATTTAAGAATGTCGAGAAGGATGGATTGGTACTTCGGGTCTGCGGTGGTATAAGCAGCAACGGCAATGCCCACCACACCGCTGCCGGTTGCTTTCAACGCCGCGGTCCAGTTAAAAGCGTTGCCGTTTGAGTACGTTGTTTGCCCGTTAAAAAGCGAATACCCGTTGTAAGCCTGTCCGGTATTGGTGTATTGCGACGTACCCTGGTAGCTTTCGGCGTATTGCTTTATCGTTACGATAGCCTGTTCTGGGTCGGTATAGCCGTCGAACTGATAAACGATCACTGAAGCCATGTTGCTTTTATCTGCAATGAGTTGTTTCATTTGCGGCATGGATTCAGAGGACCTCGGCGCAGGTATCCAGGTATTGGGATAAGAAAAGCTTACCGCATCCTGGTAAAGATTATAACCGGTTGCATCGTTTCCGCTGCCGCTTCCGTAATTAGCATCAAAAACCTGTGTGATTTCATCAATCTTCTGCCGTAAAAACGAGTCGTCTTTCAATTCCATTGCTACCGCGCCTTTGTTGATGGCATCGCGTACATCCAGCAATTGATAACGATCGTCGCCTGCGGCCACAGCCTGGAAAAACGTTTGAAGATTTTTCATGCCTTCGCGGTAAGCCTCGTCGGTATTCATGCTGCCGCCGATGCCTTCGCCGCCAATGCCGGTGGATTCAATGGCGTAATAATGACCGTTCATTTTAAAACCCGGGTAAGCATGGCCGGGAATAAAATAAATAACCGGGTTCATTCCCGCATCGGCCATAATGCTTGCGTACAAAAGAGAAAGTTCGATGCACAAGCCTGTTTTGCCGGTCACCACTTCACGCGGCAGACGAATACTTTGGTGCATGGTGGTAATGTCGTCCAGTCTTTCCGGAACGCCGCTGGTGCCGCTGTAAACCATGTGGCTCATCAGCGTTGCCAAATAAATTCCTTCCATAAACCGCACGCCTTCCTCTTCTTTGTTTCCTACGGCTGCGGTTTCGCCTTTCAAAATCTTTTCTTGTATTTTTTGCGTGTAGTATTTTATGATGGGATCTTCGGGAGTAACAAAACAAGTCAGCAGGTTGGCGTTGTCAAAAACATCCGCAGACGTGCGGATTTCATTTGCGGGAACACAGGTGTACAAAAAATCGTTGCGGCCCTGTATTTCGATGGCAAAACTCTGGTCAATATCGCTGATGTTGGCGCCCTTGATTTTGATGTTGACTTTTTCTTCGGACGTCGTTGTTTTCTCGACAATTTTATCGGCGAAAGAAGGATAGCAATTAACCACCGCCGATTGGCCGGGTTCAAGAGAAGGAATTTTCATTACCGAAGTCCATTCGATGTAATTGGGTATTTGAAACGAAACGTCAACGTCGCGGGCCGACCTGTTGCTGTTGTTCGTCACCAGCATTTTAAAAAGACTGTATTTGCCGTAGAGCGCATTTTCGTTGCTGTACACTTTGTACAGCGCAGGCATGATGGCCGGCTGGTGTTCAATCTTCATGTCCAGTTGAACCGGGGAAACAAGGCCTGTAAGCGGATGACGAAACGACAAAAGCAAGCCTGCGATAATGAGAAGCAGCGGCAAGAACTGTTTTGACGTTTTTAATTTCGATTGTCCTGTGTCCATACAATAAAATTTTGGAGAACGATGAACAATTGAACGCTGTCTTTTGGGTGCGAAGTTGATAAGGCGCGGACGGGATCGGAATAAACGAAGGAGAATAAACTGAATGTCTTTTACCCGGCTTTGAAGAATGCCTTGCTAATGAAACGATTCAAAGGTATAGCATAAGTTGTGCACGCAACACAGCGCTTTTCAACAAAAAATCCCGCACCGGCGTGCTTGAACCGCAATGAAGGAGCTATGCAGAAGCTCTCGCTGTGAACCTTGTGTTCACTGTGTCTTCGTGATTCAAAAAGCCATACGAAAACTCACTCATCAAACAGTTGAAACACTAACAACATCTTTTGCTTCGTCATTTCTTTAAAGCAGGCAAGGCATTCAGCTTAATCACACGTACATAATCGAGCATGGCCTCGTTAATCTCTTCGTTCATGTTTTGGTTTGCCGGCAGATAACGCAACGTGAAATTGTTTTTTCCCTTGATCAAATAGACTTTGAGGCTGTTGCTGAATCCCCAGTTCGACCACTCGGCCGTACCGCGTTGCGGAAACACAAACACACCCGTTTTTTTATCGTTGACAAAGGCCGTGCGAATGGCGCATTTGTTTTCGGTGTTGATTGGCCCGTTGCCGTTTGCGTACTTTACGTCAATCAAATAAAAACCGTCTTCGCTAACGTTGATTGGAACCACAACGGTTGTGTTTTTTGTGGTGCTGATTTCTGTAAAGCCTGTACCCGAAAAACCTTTGTACGCCGCATCAGACTTTGGTGAAAAATCCTCGACC
The DNA here is from genome assembly GCF_007970805.1 of Flavisolibacter ginsenosidimutans. Taxonomy (GTDB): domain Bacteria; phylum Bacteroidota; class Bacteroidia; order Chitinophagales; family Chitinophagaceae; genus Flavisolibacter; species Flavisolibacter ginsenosidimutans. Next base: position 2,272,023 of record NZ_CP042433.1, read on the forward strand.
TCAATTGATTTAATTGCAGATGCAGGAGTAACGCTTACGGGTTCGCTGGCGAAAGATTCCATACCGGCCTTATCTACTGCAATCACGCTGTATTCCGCATAGCTTTTATCGTTTGCGGCAAAACGGTTTGCCGTTGTGCTGGTGAACAATGTGCCGTTGCGAACAATTTTATAGTTCACTGCGCCGTCAATTTTTTCCCACGACAACATACCCGCTGCTTCGTTTACAACCGGCGCTGGCAATGACGTGTGGTTGGCAACGTTGTTTGTGGCTGAAGGCGCAAGGTCGTTGTTTGCCAATTCAATTTTTAGGGCGTGAACTCCATTTAAACTTGCCGAAAAACTATGCGTCTCCATCAACTTCCCGTCTAGCCAAAAGCTTTTTATTTTATTGCCATAGCCGCTCATTTCAATGTTTAACAAGGCATCGCGATACTTAAAATTGGCAAGGCTTCGCTTGCCGTTGAATGCTTTCGGCACGAAGGGTTCAAAGCCCAAACCGTCTTCCTTAAAACGAATGCCGAAGAAAACTTTGTGTACGATGCTGATGTTGCCCGAAAGGCTCCAAAGCATGTTGCTCGAATTGATTTGCGTGCCCAAAAAGTCGCCGTTGTCGGCTACAAAATTTTCCTTATTGGTAAGAAACATCGCCGCCGGACGATAGATGCTGGCAATGCTTTGCATCACGGAACTTTCGTTGCCGCTTTTTGCCGATGCCCACAACCAATAGCTTTGTACGAAAGGCCATACTGCGTTGTTGTGGTAGGGCGGAATGTCGGGTATTTGCGGATAGATGCAGGGAATGCCGAAATCAAGCTGCGGTGTGCTGCTGATGATTTTTGTTTGTTGCTTTTCATCGGCGATGCCAAACAAAACGCACAAGGCTTCGCCCAATGCTTCTGATTTTGGCGAAAGAAATAAGTCAGTTTTTCCGTACAAATATTGGCCGTAATAATTTTTGGCCGGCATCCACAAATATTTGTTTATGCCCGTTTTAATTTTTTCGGCTGCGTTCAAAAAAGAAGTTGCCTCCGCCTCCTTGTGAAGCAGACGGGCCATTTTTGCGGCCACAATGTTTGCTTGAAAATGCACCGCGTTTGTGCCCAAATTTTCCGAGTTGTAAATGTCCGCGGGTTGCATCCATTTGGGATAGGTTTGTTCGCGCCAGTCCAAGAAAGAAGACTCGCCTTTTACCAAACCCGTTTCGCCGTCGTACAAGTTTTGATAATCATCTTCCAAAGAATTTTTAATGATCGTGTATGCTTCCTGCAACCAATCTTTCTCGCCGGTGGCTTTGTACAATTCGTAAGCGGCAACGGCCCAGATCATTCTGTCGGATGATACCGGCCAGGCGCCGCCCGTGCCCGTGTCCTGAATGATTTTTTTCTTCTTGTTTACTTTTCGGAGCAAACTGTTTTTGGCCACATGCGGTTGCAGATAAGCCATTGAAAGAATGATGCTGTAACTGATGTCGCGAGTCCACACGCCGGCCCATTCTTTCCCCGTTCGAAACGTGCTGTCGGGCTCAACGGCCTTTATCATTTCTTCCAGCGACATGTTGTAAACCGCATCGGACAGAACGTAGCTCGATTTGTATTTCGGAAAAGCCGTTGCATCTTTCGTCATCTTCCAGCTCGCCGCCGTTTGCGGCGCATCGTCGGCTTTGTTCAACACAATTTCGGTTTCGTAAATGCCGTCGCCATCAGGGTCTTTTAATTGCAGTTCGGGGCGTTGGTGCAGGTTGTTGAAATCCCAAATTAGCGGCGCTGCATTTCCCGCCACGTACACGGCTTTGAAATCGTCTTTGTAAAGCTTGTCGCCGTTGAACAATGTGTAATAGCCTTCTTTTTTAAACGCCGCAAAAACGTCGCGCAGGTCAAGTCTTATTTTCAGTTTCGTGTTGGGTGATAAATAGCCTTCCTTTTTTGCGTTGTCAGTTTTCAACTGCTCGCCAAATTTTATCAGCGGTGTTTCGTGCGCACTTCCACCAGTCAAATTAATGTGATGATCAACGCCTGATTTCATTTCGTTATCCTTGCCGTTGATGCTGAACTTAAACGCAATGACCGAAGACTTAAACAGGTTTGCCGGGCTTTTGTAGTCCGAGATCATTTCGGTGGGCGAAAGTGCCTTTGCGGTGTATTTTCCCTGCTGCACAATTCTATCGGCGAAGACGCTGAACTGATTGTTTTGCCAAAGCAGCTTTGTGGTTTGCTGTGCGTTCATTGTATGGAATAAAAAGAAACAGGCAAGGAGTAACGGGTTTTGTTTCATATAACAAGGTTGACAACTCAAACCTACAAAAAGAGTGAATGACAACGCATTATTACACGGCCGTATGAACGGTTTGAAAACATGAGAAGAATTGGGGAAAAGGTCTACCAGGTTTGCAAACAAGACCTTTGTTTGTTGCGCTTTCACTTTTCTTATACAGGCGTTCCTTCAACAAACGATTTCCCTTTGGCAACTGTTGTTCCTTGATTTGTGAGGTACTGTTTTTGTTGCTTTGAAAATATGGACAGCATTAACAAACAACAGCCCGAAGACAATTACGAAGATTTGCGGGGAGAAGCAGCGCAGAAAAAAATAAAAACGCTTACCGGCAAAGCTTCGACTTGTTTTTTTTGCACCAACATTCAAAGCGGGAAGCCGTTTGCTACAAGGCCCATGTCGGTGCGGCAGTTTGACGACGAAGGCAACCTTTGGTTCCTGAGTGCCAAAGACAGCCACAAGAACCTGGAGATTTCCGCAGATCATTCGGTGCAACTGCTTTTTCAGGGTTCCGATTATTCCGATTTTCTTCAATTGTACGGCAAGGCGTTTATCATTGAAGACAAAGAGAAAATCAAAGAGTTGTGGGAACCAATATTAAAAACGTGGTTCACCAAAGGCGTGGATGACCCGCGCATTTCGGCCATAAAATTTGAGCCGATGGAAGGCTATTATTGGGACACGAAACACAACATGATGGTGGGCATGGTAAAAAGGCTGGCCGGTGCAATCGTTGGTAAAACGCTGGACGATTCCATTGAAGGAAAAATAAAAGTTTAGCCGAGTTGATTTTTTTTGGATTCCAAACACACGGCCTTAGAACCGAATGTTCACCACATTTCCCGTTCGCAAAAAGGTTAAGGGTTGCGTCACGATTGCCTCTACCCGTTTGCCGTCAATTGTCGCAGGCTTCCACCGGGGCATGCGTTTGAGGATGCGCAGCAATTCGTTGTCAAACACATTGCCCGCAGAATGTTTTATTTGCAGATCATCTACCAGTCCATCAGCGTTCACCACAAATTGAACGACGGCAAATTTTCTTTCAGCACCTGTTAACGGGAGCGATGATTTTAGGTTGCGATTTAAAAAACCCAGCAGCACGGCTTTGCCGCCCGGAAAGCCTGGCGTATGCTTTAGTGAGAGAAGGTTTGCTTTCTTCAACTCATTCAGAAAAGCTGTGCTTAATTCTTTCAAGCCTCCGGCTGTTTCTTTCTCCAGGTAAACGTCGTTATATCCTTCGGCCGAATACTTGCGCAATGCCTGCAAATTGTGCCGGCTTAAAATTTCCAAATCATCCTGCGTCAGTTGATATTCGTGGTTGTAACTGTTGTCTTTTCGTTCGAAGTTTTGCACCGCCGTTGATTTGACCGTTACCGTGCTGTCATCATCCAACAAAAAAATCAAGGCGTCGCCGGCAATGACGGTATTGGCACTGGTGCCCGAACCGCTTAACCAAAGTGAATATGCCGATCCCGCTGCGCTTAGTGCAACGTTCATTTTACTACCGGGAGCGGACTTTAAGTTTACCGGTGCTGTTTCAATGTGCCAGCGTTTTTCTGCCGCATTGTATTCGCTTCGTTTTATTTTTTGCCCTTCGGAGAGTAAAGGAAGGAAAAGAAGGAAAAGAAAATATTTCGCAATGGAGGAGGCACGGGCATCCGTACTTCCGTTGCGTTGATAAAAAAGAAAAAGAGGTCTGATTCGGTTCATTTGAAGGGTATCATTCTGTTGGCGCATTTGCCTTTCTGGGTTAAAGGTTCCGCACTTTAAAGAGATAAATTAATACCAGGGCACCGTTGTTTTCAGTTCGCGGTTGATGGCGCCTCTGAGCACAAAAGTAAGCTCAAAGGCATTGCGCACTTGAGAACCCGCCTTTAACGATGACACGGTGTAATCGTACGAAAGGCCTACCTGGAGATCGTTGCGCCGGAAACCAATGTACGGGATTGCGGCGTCATTGATGCGATACCACATCCCGCCGAGCAGTTCATTTCTTTCTTCTTCGGTCAACGGAATACCGTAGGCCGCACCGGCCGTTATCTCGTTTGCGTTGGCCTGGTACATGGCGGTAAGAGAAAGGTAAAGATTGCCACCCGGTCCAAAAGAAAACTGCGAGCCACCCTGGAATGCAAAGCGTGTTGGCATCGAAAACTCTTCGGTCAATACATTCTCCTTATGCTGAAGAATATTATACACCGAAATGCCACCAAAATAAGCGTTGGCGCCAACGGTGCGGCTGTATAAAAGGCCTGCGTTCACGTCAAAAAAAGACCGGCTGTTTGCGTTCAGTGGCTCGCCTACGGGCAAAGAGCCGTCGAAACCACCTGGCCCAAACTGGTTTTCAAAAGAAAGCTTTGAGTAGTCGTAACGCCGTTGATGATAAGCAGCCTGCACGCCGACTCCGAAGCTGTTTTCGCCGTAAGGGTCAAGGCCTACGTGATAAGCTGCACTCAGGCCGACACTGTTTGTTTGCACCGCACCGCCCAGCGAATGATCGTTCATGATGTAAAGGCCTATACCCGCTTTGTGGCCTTCCGGCAAACTGTTGCGCAGCGGATTAACTTCGGCTGAAATATAACCGGTGAAGTACGGACTGCCCCCCGACAAACCCTGCGAACGAATGTTGGAAGCAAAGCGGTAACCTCCATCCATAGAGCCGGTATTGGCAGGATTGGTTAAAAGCGGCGTGGAAAAAAATTGCGAGAAGTGATAGGACTGCGACCAAACCACTTCAGCCGCTATCAACAAACACAAACCGAGGATGCACTTTTTCATGGTAAAGAGTTATCTGATCAAAACGCTTCTGCCGCTTGCCTTAATGATTTCACCGTTCTTGCCTACGGCCTCTAAAATCCAGGAATAGGTTTCTGCCGGCTGCGGCACACCGTCTTTGTTTCCGTCCCAGCCTTTGCCTGGCGTAGCGGTTTCAAACACCTGTTGCCCCCAGCGGTTGTAAACTTTGAAATAATGCAGAGAAGTGACGTTGTAAAAAATGGGCCGCAATACATCATTAACACCGTTGCGGTTCGGTGTGAAGGCGGTTGGCACAAGTGCTCTCGCATCAGCTATCGGCGTGCACGGTTTAAATTCAATCTTCACCGTGTTGGAGGCTTTCACCGCACAAGTACCGTCGTCAATGTAAACAGAATAAATACCCGATTGCTTTGTCTGATAACTAACCGAAGTAGCGCCGGTAATCAAAGTATCGTTCCGGTACCATTGGTAAGCCCTTCCACCGCTTGCGGTTAACGGAAGTGAATCGGTAATGCAGGCGAGTGTTCTTGTAGCTGTAATGCTGCCGGGGAAAACCGTTTGCGCTGTTACTTGTACAGATTTAATGCTTGTGCATCCGCCGGCATTGGTTGCCTTAATGTAGTAGGTGCCTACCGAAACCGCACCCGGTGATTGTACGGCTGTCGTAGTGTTTGCATCAGTCCAGTAACTGTACTGTAAGCCTGCGTCGGAACCGGCCGTAATTGTCGGAGATTGCAAGTTAACCGTAGCGTTAGGACAAATCTTCGGCGGATTGGTAATAACAAGATTCGGGACGGTTGCTGATTGCGTGATTGTAAACGCAACGTCAACAACGCAACCGGCATTGTCCTTTACCGTTATTTTATGCGATCCCGCTGTAAGATTCCCAAAGGTGTTAGCCGTTTGAAACGAGCCGTTGTCAAGACTGTACGTATAGCCCGGCGCACCTCCCGTAGCTTGCACAGTCACAGAACCGTTCGGCTGCCCGCAGAAAGCATTCGTAACACTGGCTGTTGCAGCAAGCGTAGAAGCAACTTGCGTGATATTGAAGTTCACCTCGAACGTACAGCCGCCGGCATCTTTTACCGTCACCTTATGCGCACCCAAAGAAAGGCTTGAAAAACTGTTGCCCGATTGATAGGTGCCGCCATCCAAACTGTATTGATACGGTGATGTGCCGCCACCGGCTGTAACGCTAACCGATCCCGAAGCCTGCGTGCACGTAATGTTGGTGGTTGCGGCAGAGGCCTGCAGAGTGGATGTAAAGGAAGCTATCACCACTGAAGACGGATTGCTTTTGCAACCGCCTGCGTCCTTCACAACGATTTGATACGTTCCTGCGGACAGTCCTGTAAAGGTGTTTGCTGTTTGAAAGCTTACCCCGTTATCTTTTGAATACGTATAGCCGCTACCACTGCCGCCCGTCGGGGTGTTAACCGTTATGGTTCCCGTGGATGATGCACAGGAAGGATTGGTGCTGGCGATGGAAAAAGTAATGGACGTACTTGGCGCAACAACCACCGTATTGCTTGCCGGAGCGCTGCAGCCGCCGTTAAAAAGGATGACGCTGTATGTACCTGTTTGCGTAGCAGTATAGATTGCGGTCGTTGCCCCGGTAATCAACACGCCGTCTTTGTACCACTGGTAAGACACGCCGCCAGTGGCAGTAAGCACAACGCTGTTGCCGGAACAAAGAGAGGCCGAAGCCGGTGTAATGGAGCCTGCAGGCGCGGTGCCCTGCGTTACAACAGCCGTGTTGGTCGAGCTGCCTCTGCAAGTTCCTAAAATAATATCCACGGTGTAGTTTCCTGTTTGGATAGCTGCATAAGTAGCCGCTGTAACGCCAACGAGCAACACGCCGTCTTTGTACCATTGGTAAGAATTGCCGCCGGTTGCGGTTAGCGTTACCGAACCGCCGGGACACAAGGTGCTGTTGGCAGGAGAAATAAGTCCGGAAGGCGTTGTAACCACCGTAACCACGCTTTCGTTTGATGATTTTCCCTTACAGCCGCTAACATCAAAAATATCGGCAGCATACCGGCCGCTTTGCGTGGCAGTGTAGGTTGAAGAAAAAGCATTGTTGATGGCAACACCGTCTTTATACCATTGGTAATTGGCGCCGCCGGTTGCGGTTAGGGTTACGGAGCTACCTGCACAAACCGTGGCCGTAGCCGGCGAAATAGAACCTGTGGGCAAGGGTAAAATGCTCACCGTTGCTGTATTAGAGGCACGGCCCCTACACCCGGTGCCGCTAATGATGTCAACCGTATAAGCACCGCCCTGGATCGCATTATAAGTAGAAGCGGTGGCACCGCCTATGCTTACGTTGTCTTTGTACCATTGGTAAGTTGCGCCTCCGCTTACGGAAAGTACCTGGCTGCTTCCAAAACAGATGGATGCCGAACCCGGAGTGATCGTTCCAGCAGGCAACGCTTCTACGGTCACCACCGCAGTATCTGATGCAGGAGCACTGCATACGCCGTTGCTAATGATTACGCTGTAAGATCCTTGTTGGCTGGCAATGTAAGTAGCGGCCGTTGCGTCGTTGATCAACGAGCCATTTCTAAACCACTGGTAGGTTCCACCGCCGGTAGCTGTTAACGCAACCGAATTACCGGCACAGATGCTGGCAACAGCAGGAGAAACGGTGCCACTGGGTAAGGGCACTACGGTAATGACTGCACTGTTTGTTGCCGGACCTGCGCAGACACCGTTTATAATGGTAGCTGTGTAAGTGCCCGCTTGCGTAGCATTATATGTACTGCTTGTAGCCGAAGGAATAAGAACCCCGTTTCGATACCACTGATAGGTATTACCACCGCTTAGAGTTAACACCTGCGTGCCACCGCTGCAAATGGTAGCCGCCGAAGGTGAAATGCTTCCTGTGGGTATCGGGGTACTTAACGATACGGACAAAGTGGGAGAAACACAGCCAGAGGGGAATTTTGCCGTAACGCTGTACGCACCCGGAGCAAGGCCGGTAAAGTTGTTTGAGGTTTGATAAGTTGTTCCGTTAACGCTATAGGTTATTCCCGTTGCGGGAGCCGGGCTGGTGACGTTGATGCTGCCCGTTGCCAGCACGCAATTTGGCTGAACAACCGTCGCCGTTGGTGGCGAAGGGGTCGTGCGGTCTGGAATATCAACTCTTATGCCGTTTGAATTATCCGTGCAATTACCAAACGTTACAATCCTCCTGTAACAAAGATTGGGATCCGCCGAAGAGGGGACCGCATAATCTTTCGCAATTGCACCAGGAATGGGCGAATAACCACCGTTTCCGGTGCAATTATTCGGATTTGCCTCCCATTGGTAACTGATTGTGCCGTTGCCGCCTACGGTAGGGGTAGACCCTTGCAAATAACCTACTGTTCCTGCGCAAACAGCCTGGCTTAACGTGATGACGTTGTTCTGAATGCATTGGGCGTTTGTCGTTAGGGAAAAAAAGATAAAAAGCAAAATCCCAAAAAAGGTAACGAGCCTCGGAAGAAGAGGGCGGGAAAATGGCCAGGGTTTTTCCTTTCGGTTTACAAGAAACATGATTGCAGTATTCTCCATTTAAAACGTTCGGTAGCAAATAAGTCATCATAAGGTAGAATGAAACGAGAGCCTTGCTTCAGCCTGTCGAAACAATAAATTCGGATAAGGAAAGTGCGGCTTTACCAAAGGAGATTGGGCGGCGGTTTAGGACAGAGGCCTAAATTACAGTTTCCCGAAATAGGAATAAGAAAACCGGATTTATTTTTTGCCCGCCGGCATACAGGCAAAAAATCCGGGCCAAGTAGCCGGCGCAAGCTTTTTACTCTTGCGTAAACGTTTGAGCAAACCGAGTGTATTCTCCACTGAACTCTTATTCGCTCAAACTCAAGACTACCCGGAAGCCCACTTCGTTGCTTTTGCTGGCGGGCGTTCGCTTGTTGCGGAACGAGGGTCGAAAGTGGTCGCCAACGTAATCTTTAAAATTGCCGCCGCGAATCACTTTCTCCTTGCCTGTGACCGGCCCCGCGGGATTAAGCCGGCTGCGTTCTACTTTATAAAAACCCGGACTGTACCAATCCGAACACCATTCTGAAACGTTGCCCGTCATATCGTAAATGCCAGCCGCATTGGGTTCCCGTCTTCCCACCGGGTGCGGTTTGCTTTGGGCATTGGAAAAATACCAGGCTGTTTTTTTTATGTAGGCTTCCTGCCCGCCGGCTTTGTCAATTTCATCTTTGCCGCCGGTGCGGGCCACATACTCCCATTCGGCTTCGGTAGGCAGGCGGAATTTCCGGTTGCTCAATGAATCGAGCCTGCGAACGAAGCGCACAGCATCTTCCCAACTTACATTCTCCACGGGGCAGGTTTCACAGCCTTTGTTCGCACTTGGGTTGTACCCCATGATGCTTTGCCATTGGTGCTGCGTCACTTCAAATTTGCTAAAATAAAAAGGACTAAGCGTTACGGAATGTTCGGCTTCGTCGCGTGCAGGCGCACGGTTATTGCCCATCGTAAAACTTCCGCCTTTAATAAGCACCGCGTTGCTAAGTAGAAAATTGACGGTTTCTTTTTGCGCTTCTTCTTTGGTCAGCACCGTTCGTCTTGCCTTTGTGCCTGCGAAATTTTTGTTTTGAGTTGCCGTATCCAAAGGGAAGCCTGCATTTTGCAAACGCGTCCGTTCGGCAGCCTTTTCATCAATTACATACAACATGTCCAGAAACACCTCGTTTGTTCCCTCTTCCGAAACCGTAAAAACATCGCTTAATTCGTCGCCTGTAGTCTTGCTTTTTACCCGGTAGCGATAGTCGCCCGGCGCCAGTTTCAAATAGCGGAAATCCGTTTTGAGAACAGAACCTTTGGCTTCTCCGTTGATGTACAAATCGCAATCATCGTTGGTGGCGAAAAGCACGTCAATCACTTGTATTGCTGCGGTATCGGCATTGTTTTTTGCTGGCTGACTTTTTCCACTTTCCTGCTGCCCCCAGCCCGTACCAAAAAAAAGCAGGCAGCATAACCAACAGGCTATTTTTTTCGTCATGAGTGATCTATCGGTACAATGTGGTGAATGAATAAACGCAAAGACTCTTCTGGAAACCTTCGTCACGCTTGCGGCAAATCCCGGCTTAAAAATACGTTTTTACAAATATGAGGTCTTTTGCAATAAAACCAATTGCAGGTGGGCTCTGTTTCCAACAAAAAGAAACAAGGCAGCAAAAGGGAAGGCCGTTCAGTTTTTCATTACCCAGAACTAAAATCAGCCGCAAAGGCAAGGCGTTGAAAACATGACGGGTCAAACATCAATTGTTTTTGCTCACAGCACTGTTTTGCGTGCTTAACTTTTTTATGAGGTTCACTTCGTCTTGCCGGTACGGTGTGCCGTCGGGAAAGAAGATGTCGTGAAACCATTCGACCGGTTGATCGCCACTCGGTATTGGCGTGTCCCACGCATAGATGGTGTTTGACTTGCCTGAAACAAATCCCCAGTTAATGGCGCCAACGTTTTCCTTTTCCAACAAAGGAAGAATATTAGAGAAACGGCTGTTTCGGGTGCGGGCCATGTACTCGGTACAAATGAGCGGACGACCAGCAGCCTTCAACAATTCGATGACGCGTTGATGCCATTGGGGTTCTTCGTAATCGTGATACGTAATGATGTCGGAATTGTTCAATTGAAAGGCGTTAAGCTTTTCGTAATCCCAGGCCCACAAGCCTGCGCTTATCGGTTGTTCGGGAGCCACTTCTCTTGCCCACTGAAAAACCTTTTTTAGCAGAGGCAGCGATGAATCACGCTTGCCGGAATTACCGGGTTCATTGTACAAATCCCAAAGAAGAATTCTTTTGTCGGTGCGAAAAGTTGTGAGCACGTCTTTTACGTAGCCCTCCAACTGAGGAAACAAGGTTGAGTCGTTCGACGCGGGTTGCCCGGGGTCTTGTACCCAGCCGGAGTTATGAATGCCGGGTTTTGGTTCGGGTTGCTTACCGGCATGCGGCACCTTGTTCCAGCAATCGTCGAAAAAAACAAAAACCGGTTGGATGTGGTGCTTGTCAGCAATGGAAAGAAAGTCATTCATGCGCTTTTTAAAACCCGTCGCGTCTTGCTTCCAGGCCACGCTGTGTAAAAACACACGCATGGTGTTGAAGCCGATGCTTTCGGCCCAACCCAATTCACGGTCTATCGTGGCCGGGTCAAACGTATCGGCCTGCCACATTTCGAGTTGGTTGATGGCGGTGCTGGGAAGAAAATTTGCGCCGGTTATCCAACGATGATTGTTGTACCACTGCGTTGCTTTTTCAGCCGTCCAGCGTTGAGCTGCTTGTGTAACAACTGTAGCTTGCTTTGCTTCTTTTTTTTGCGCAAATGGCGTAAGAGAAAAAAGAAGACAAACGAAGAGAAGAAAATGGTTTCTATTCATGATTTTGTTCTTTCAATGTTTTTATTGATGCTCCTTTAAAAACGCATCCGCTATTTACGAAAGCCGCTTTGTGTTCATTCGGCCAACACTGCGGTTTCAACCTGCCGTTTTTGTTTTCTTTTATCCGAAGGCGCCGCAAGCCTTTCGCCTTCTTTCACTGGCGTTCCAAACAAAGGCAAACCTTCATCGCTCCACGAAAACTTTTGTGCCCGCACCGAACGATGCCCGCCGCAACCCTGCCCAGCCTCGCTGTTGGCGTGATAAATTATCCAATCCTCTGTGCCATCGGCTGATTTGAAAAACGAATTGTGCCCCGGTGCGTAAACCTTGTTTTCTATTGACGTTGCAAACACAGGCCGCTCACTTTTCTTCCACGATGATGAATCGAGCAAATTATCATTGCCGGTTAAGGTTAAAAGACCCAGTGAATAATTATCGGTCCAACAACCGCTGGCCGAATAAACAATAAACAATTTGTCTTTGTGAAGAAGCGCTTCGGGCCCTTCGTTCACCGAAACATGCGGTGGATTTTCGGCATCGTGTAAATCGCCGTACCGCTCCCAATCAAACACGGGGCTTGAAATGCGCACACGGTCGCCGTCTACCGTCCAGGGATTTTTTAGTTTGGCAATGTAAATGTCTTGTTCACCGTTTGCATCGCCTTCCCATCCAGACCAGATCACGTACCATTGTTTTTTAAAGCTAAATACCGAACCGTCAATGGCCCACTTGTCGGTTGCCGCGGCAATCTTTCCTTTAAAAACCCACCGGCCTTTCATTGGATCGTGTGAAGAATTTTCCAAAGCATACAAGCGATGATTGTCGTTCTTTCCGTCATCAGCCGCAAAATAGAAATACCATTTGTTGTTGATGAAATGCAACTCCGGCGCCCATAGTTGTTTTGAATACATCGTGCCGTCGGGCGGCTGCCAAATAAGTTTTTTTTCGGCCGTTTTTAAATTGGCGATGTTGGTTGTTTTGTACAACACAATATTCCGTCCCGTTGTGTGTGTGAAGTAATAATAGCCGTCTTTTTGAATTATCCAGGGGTCGGCGCCTGAAGGCAACAAGGGATTGGTAAAATAATTTTGCGCCGCCGCGCAAAAGCCCGTCAGCAAAAAGAAAAACAGGAAGCAGTGCGGTATTGTTTTTACAGATGGCATTACTAAGTCTTGTCCGTTATTGGCTATAGTTTTTTATTCTATTTCGTAGTTTAACCACAGGACCATAAAGACATAGGTTTCACATTGGACTTCTATGGGCGCCTATGTTTCTATGCGATTGATTGGGTCCATGCGATAAAACGTATAACCTTTTTTATTCCCCCGAAGGTTTTGTGATGGGCATATTGATGTTTACCGGCGTTCCAAAAGCGGGTGTGCCATCGGCATTCCACGTAAACTTTTGTATTCGTGGACTTCTGCTGTCACCGCATTGCAAACCGCTTTGTGGATTGGCGTGATAAAGTATCCAATCTTCCGTTCCATCCACCGATTTAAAAAAAGAATTGTGTCCTGGACCAAATGCGCCACCGTTGGTATTTTTTGTAAACACGGGTGTTGTATTCTTTGTCCAATCGCTTGCGTTTAACGGATCGCCGCCGTCCTTTAAGGTGAGCATACCAAGACAATAATCATCCGTCCAACAACCACTGGCCGAGTAAATCAAAAACACTTTACCGGCTGCATTTTTCAAAACCTCCGGGCCTTCGTTCACAGCCGGCGGCGCACCATTCATCTCCCAAGCGTATTGCGGTGATGAAATCAAACTGCGGGCAGTTTCCAGCGTCCACGGATTGCTCATGCGGGCAATGTAAATTCGTTGGTTGTTGTCAGTGGCGGATGCCCATCCGCTCCAGATAAAATAATTTTTGTTGTTGTAGTTAAGCACCGTTCCGTCAATGGCAAAATAGTCCGCGGCCGCATCCCCAATTTGTCCTTTGTCTGTCCACGTTCCGCTCAGTGGATCGGATGATGCGTTCTCTAAAACAAAGGTCCGTTGCGTGTTGTTTGCACCCGAACCGGCCGTGTAATACACGTACCATTTGTTTTCGAGAAAATGCAGCTCAGGCGCCCAAACATTCTTTGAATTTGCGCCGTTTGCCGGTGCGCTCCAAACGGTTTGCGGGTTTGCGTTTTTCAAGTCCGAGACCTTGCTTGTTTTCCAAAGCGCAACGCGGTTGCCAAGCGTATGCGTGTAATAGTAATTCGAACCTGATTTAATGATCCAGGGATCGGGGCCGGACGAAAGCAAGGGATTGGTGAATGTGTTTGTTGCAGGCGGGGACGGATTGTTTCCATCGCCGCCACCGCTTCCTTTGCCGCACGAAGCGACAGCGACTACAAACAGCAAAACTTTCAATCGTAAAAGAAGGCTTACGGAATTCATGCAAAACAAATAATTGAGAAGATGAACGAGGTGCTGCGCAAACACAGCACCTGGTGAAATCAATAACCCGGATTTTGTTTCAGGTTCGGGTTGTTGTCCAAATCAAATTGCGGGATGGGCAACACTTCATTTTTGCCTGTTTTGAAATTGACAAAGGCCGGATCTTTCGATGAAAGCGATGCGCTTAAATCGCCCCAGCGAATCAGGTCTTCCCAGCGATGGCCTTCGCCCGAAAGCTCGGTGATGCGCTCGTGTTTTAACTGCGTTAAAAAAGCTTGTTGGCTCAAGCCCGGCATAGCTGCTGTCAGCGTTTTCAAACCCGCACGCACTCTTACTTTGTCAACGAAAGTATAGGCCTGCGTCGTTTGCCCCAATGCGTTCAACGCTTCCGCATACAGCAGCAACACATCCGCATAACGCAGGTAACGGTAGTTGTTGCCGGAGTGAAAGACTTCACCGTTCATCGTCGCATCGTCTAAAAATTTGCGCCAGTAAACGGTACGATTGGTAGCCACGGCGATGGGGTCGTTCAAATCGTTTGAATAAGCACGTGAGGTCCATGTTTGTCCGTAAACCAAAGTAAAGTTCGGGCCGCGTACGTCGGTTGAATCATACAGGAAAGTTGCAGCTACACGCGGGTCGCGTTGACCGTTTGTTTGGCTCTCCTTTAAAAACTCCCACACGACCCAACGAAAAGCCTGCCCGTCGGTAAAGCCAATGGGACGCGGTGCAAAGAAGGGCGGAATGGACGTGCCGTAATTCAATTTGTCGGGTGTGTGGTTTGGATCGCCGTCGCCGGCATCGTTGTCAAAGGCATCAATCGGATTGGCCGCGTTTTGAAACTCAAATACCGACTCGGAATTGTTTTCCGTTGTTTCAATGAAGTTGTCGCGGTAATTGGCTACGAGGTTGTAGTTACTTGCACCCGGGCCTTCTGCCAACCATTGCAAGGCATCCTTCGCTTGTTGCCATTTGCGTTGCTGCATGTACACCTTGCCCAGCATGGCATAAGCTGCGCCTTTTGTTGCACGGCCCTTGTTGCTCGCATCATAAGTTGCTGGCAAAGCCGTTGTTGCATCGGTAAAGTCCTGCGCAGCCTGTGCGTAAACTCCGTCTTGCGGTGTGGTGGACGGATAATACTCACTTGGTTTAGGTACGTGCAATATCACGGGCACATTGCCGTAATGCAAGGCCAGCGTATAATAAAAAAGTCCGCGCATAAACTTTGCTTCACCCAGCAATTGTTGCTTTTGCGTGTTGTCCATGTTGATGGCCGGCACGTTGTCCAAAACCTGGTTGCAACGGTTGATGCCGGTGTAGCAATCGTACCACAAACTTGTAATCAAGCCATCGTTGTAATTCTCGTAGTTGAACAGGTCGTAGTAATTGCGAATCCACGGCGCGGGACTGGTACTGAAGCCTTCATCAGCACGTATGATGGTAAGAAAGTGCATCCACCGGCTAAGGCCTGCGCGGTGATACGTGCTGTAAATGGCGTTCACACCCAGTTGCGCATCATTGGCCGTTTGCCAAAACTGTTGCGTGGTGGGTTGGTTGGGATTGGCAATGTTCAATTCACTCTTTTTGCAGCTCATTGCCCACAAAGCCACCGTGATTATGATGAAGTATGTCTTTTTCATTTCGTCAATTGTTTGCGTTTAAAAATCAGCCTGAATGCCGAAAGAAAGAATGCGGCTTGAGGGCCAATTGCCTGCGTCAAAGCCACGCGAAATAACACCGGTTCCCTGCACATCCGGATCAAGTCCTTTGTACTTGGTGAAGGTGGCGATGTTTTGTCCGCTCACGTACACGCGTGCACTGGAGAAATTAAAACGGTTTAAAAACGTCTTCGGCAACGCAAAGGCAATTTCTACGTTGCGAATGCGCAGGTAAGAACCGCTCTCCAGCCAGCGGTCGGTTTGCGCCATGTTGTTAAAGGAAACTGTTGGATCACTTGCCTGGTCAACGGCAAGACGCGGGTCGGTACCGTTCGGATTAGCTGGCGACCAGGGATTAATGTCCTTGCGGAAATTATTCACCTGGTACGCATCAAGGTTGCGGCGAATGTCGTTGTAAATTTTGTTGCCGAAGACGCCCACCAATTGCAGGTTAAAACTAAACTGCTTGTACGATGCGTTAAACTGTGCGCCAGTTTGCAAATTGGGCCAGGGCGAACCGGCGTACTGACGGTCATTGTTGTTGATTTGTCCATCACCGTTTGCGTCAACGTAACGTACGTCGCCGGGTTTGGCGTTTGGTTGAACTTTTTGCCCGCTCTTGCTCACGTAAGAATCAATTTCCTGTTGGCTTTTAAAAATGCCGGCCGTTTTTATCACGTACCACTCGCCAATAGAGTGGCCCACTTGCGCCCGGATAAAGTTTGTGGATTCAATGTAATCAACGGCGTTGCCGCTGGCATCTTTTCCTCTTTCACCTACACCAAGAACGCGGTTTTTAATGGTCGTGAAATTGGCCGACACGTCCCAACGCCAGGGCGAGGAACTGGTTGGCCGGCTACGGTACGTAGCACTGAATTCAACACCCGTGTTGCGCATTGAGGCCGTGTTGGTGGCAACCGTTCCGCTAAAGCCCAAGTAAGGCGGGGGCGTTAAGAACACGAGCAGGTCTTTCGATAAAGCATTGTACACATCGAAGGACACGGTTAAGCGATTGTTTAAAACGTTTGCGTCAAAGCCGGCATTCTTCTGCGTTCTTTCTTCCCAACGTAAATCAGGATTGGTTAACTGCGATTGATAAGCGCCGGCAAACACGCCCTGGCTGATGCCGTAAACAGCCCGTGGGAAAACATTAATGACGGAGAAATAATCCCAGGAACCCAACACATCGCTAAAGCCAAGCTTACCGTAAGATGCACGCAGTTTCAAATCATTGATCCAGTTTACGTGAAAGAACTTTTCACGGTTAATACGCCAAGCCGCGGCCACTGATGGAAAGCGGCCTGTTTGAAAGTTGGGGCCGAAGCGTGAGTCCTGGTCAATGCGGCCCGTCAGCGTCAGCAAATAACGATCATCGTAGGTGTAATTAATGCGTCCGAGATAACCGTGCGAACGCCAAAAGACCGGCGTGCCTCCCGCTGCCGAAAGTGCGCCTGTGGCAGAGCCGATGGTTGTGAACAAAGTACCGTTTGCGTTTACAAGGTTTACCCTGCCGCCGCTTGTCACTTCACGCTTTTGTTCGGTGCGGGAGAAGCCTACTACGGCACTGATGGCATGGCGGCCAAAGTTGCGGTTGAAGTTCAAGGTATGTTCTAGCAACAAGTTTGTAAAGCGTTGGCGGCTTTCGTTAATGCTTGTATTCGGCGGTTGATTGGCATAGCGCCAAATGCCCGTGTCGCGAATTTCTTTGTACGTATCAAAGCTTACTTCCGCACCCGCGTTAAAGCGATACGTCAGGCCGTTAACGATGCGTACGTCAACGTAAGCGTTGCCCAGGAGTTTTGCAAAGTTGTAGGTCTGTCTGTCCAACGCAGCATTAGCAATGTAGTTGCTTGCATAGGACGGAACGTCCGACGTGCCCATGCCCCATGCGCCGGGATTGGCGGGAATACCTGCATACTGCGAACCTTTCACCGCAACAATGGGCAAAGACAAAGGCGCCTCATAAAAAGCATTCAACCCACCGCCCGGGTTTTTGCCGTTGCTGTTGCTCAGCACCATGTTCTCACCAAAGGTGATGCGCCCTTTGCGTGCTTCCGAATTGATACGAAAAGAAGCCCGTTCAAAATCATTGGCGATCAAGATGCCTTTGTTTTTGTAATAACCCGCCGACACCAGAATATTAGCCGTTTGCGAACCGCCCGAAAGACCGACGTTGTAGTCCTGCACAGCACCGGTGCGATAGACTTCGTTTTGCCAATTGGTATTAATGGTATTGTTGGTCAATTGCGCGGCAATGCCTGTGGGCAGCGTTACGCCTGAATTTTGAAACTCCTGCTGCACCGTTTTTAAATATTGCGGCGCATCCATCACGTTCCATTTTTTGGGCAATTGCTGAATGCCGTAACGTGCCGAAAAAGTTACCCGCGACGGACCTTCTCGTCCTTTTTTTGTGGTAATGATGATGACGCCGTTGCCCGCACGGGAACCGTAAATGGCGGCAGCCGAAGCGTCTTTCAAAACCTGTATCGTGGCTACGTCGTCGGGATTGATAGTCGTGTTGGCATCGGCCAGCATTCCGTCAATCACATACAAAGGCGAGGTGCTGCTGAAGTTGGAAACGCCTCTTATTTCAATCGTCGAATTTGCACCCGGCGCACCGCCGTTGCGCACCGTTACACCCGGCACGGTGCCTTGTATGGCTTCGCCTACAGACTGTGATGTAATGCGGCTCACGTTGTTCATGTTCACTACGCCGGTAGCACCCGTTAAGTCTTTTCTGCGTACGGTTTGATAGCCGATGACAACGACTTCGTTTAGTGCGGCGGCATTGCTTTGAAGCGTTGCGTTCACCGTGTTGCCAGCGCCTACGGTGGCTTCCTGTATGTTCACGCCTACGCCGCTAAACACAAGCGTAGAACCGGTAGCCGCGTTAATGGAAAAATTGCCGTTGGCGTCCGTAGAAGTTCCCGTCGTTGTGCCTTTCACTGTAACCGAGATACCCGCCAAAGGTTGGTTATCGGCCGAGGTAACGCGGCCTGTAACGGTGCGCTGTTGCGCAAAGCAGGCCAGTGCCGTGAAAAGCGCAAACAGGAAAAAAAGAAAAATAATCTTGAGTTTGAAACCCATGCTTTCATCTGAAGAAAGCTTTTTCGTTTTTCGTAAAGAGCGGTCCATAGCAGTCATGATAAAATGTTATAGAAAAAGAAGTGAATGAAAAAAAGGCGGTTGTACCGTATGCGCTTACGGTGGAAGAACAAAACCGCAGCGGAAAAAGATCGCTGAAAAATAAAAGGATCGGCAAACAGCGACAGGCGAGCAATCTTTATTTGTTTTCTCTTCTTCAAGCAGTGCAATCGTTTTTGAAACAGCGCAAAAAATTCGCGCCGATTCCGATATAAAATTGAGCGGAAATTTTTACGCTGCCGGTTTCATTCGTCTCAAAGTTTTATCAATCCGTCTCAAAGTTTCCCGCAACTCATCCGTTGCTTTTACAAGCACGACGCAAGCCGTCACAAAATCCTTACCTTGTTTTACCAACCGAAAAACAGCAACGGTGAGACGAACCACGATTGCCATACTTCTCTTTCTTTTTGCACAAACATCGCAAGCACAAAACGATTATTATTTCCGTCATTACCAGGTAGAGAATGGACTTTCTCACAATACCGTTATGTGCAGCGTTCAGGACGAGCAGGGTTTTTTATGGCTGGGAACAAAGGATGGTTTAAACCGCTTTGACGGCACCTCGTTCAAAGTTTTCCGGCACGACGAAGACGACAGCACCACCATCGGCAACGATTACGTTCGCTATTTGTACAAAGACCCTTCGGGGCGATTGTTTGCGGGCACGCAACGCGGCCTTTATCAATACCATTCACGCACCGAAAGCTTTACGCACATTCCTTCGTCAGGCACAAAAACCATCAAAGAAGTGCTGAGCGATGGCCGCGGCAAACTTTGGTACATCGCCGAAGGCACGTTGGTTCAGCGAGATGAAAAGAAAAGAACAACGCGTTTTTTTTCTGTTGATAAATATTTCAGTGCAACCTCTATGTGCCTGACAAGAGACGGAAAATTTTGGGTGGCAACCTCTGACGGATTGCTCAAAAAATACAACGCAGCGATGGACGGTTTTGTTACGTACAACGTTTTTGCAAACAAAGCCGTGACTACGCAATGGATTGAAAAAATTTACGCAACAAGCGACGGAAAAATTTTGATTGGAACGGCGGCTTACGGCGTGCTTGCGTTTGACGTTGCGACGGCTTCTTTTGCATCCGTCACCAGCCAAAACAGCGACGGCACAGGGATATTTGTGCGGGATATGCTGGCTTACGGTCCGCACGAATACTGGTTTGCCACCGAGTCGGGGCTTTTTGTTTACAACGAGACGGCGCACAAGGTCATCAATCTCAAGAAAAATTATCACAACCCTTATGCTTTGTCCGACAATGCGGTTTACACCTTGTGCAAAGACAAGGAAGGCGGCTTGTGGGCCGGAACATTTTTTGGCGGCGTAAATTATTACGCACCGCAGCTTTCGCATTTTAAAAAATATTTTCCCGATTACAGTGAGCAAACCATCAGCGGCAATGCCGTTCGCGAAATTGTAAAAGACAAATACAACAATCTTTGGATAGGCACTGAAGACGCAGGCCTGAACAAACTTTCACCGAACGGAAATCTCACGCATTTCATGCCTGCCGGCCGTCAAAACAGTTTGGCTTATTACAACGTTCACGGGCTACTTGCCGTGGGCGACGAATTGTGGATCGGGACGTTTGAACACGGCCTTGACGTGCTCAACATTCCGTCGGGAAACGTGGTACGGCATTACAACGCAGGCAACGGAGCAGGCGATTTAAAAAGCAATTTTGTTTTCTCGCTTTGCCAAACGAAAAGCGGCGAGATATTGATTGGTACCACCGCCGGTGTCTTCCGCTACAACAAGATGGCAAACAACTTTTCTCCCGTTACCCTTTTGAGCGGTTACACCTACGACATTCTGGAAGACCACAACGGCGTTTGGTGGAGCGCCACCATTGCCGAAGGCATCAAATTTTTTGACCCGAAAACAAGACGAAGCGGTTCTTTTCAATACGATCCAAAAAACAAAGCCAGCATCGGCAACAACATGGTGAACACTCTGTTTGAAGACAGCCGGGAAAACCTTTGGATTGGAACGGAAGGCGGCGGCGTGTCGAGGCTTTCCGCCGACAGAAAAAGGCTCAAACGTTTTACAACAAAGAACGGTCTGCCGAGCAATTTTGTGTTTAAAATTCTGGAAGACGATCAGCGGCAACTTTGGATCACCACGTCGCAAGGCCTGGTACAATTGAATCCCGAAACGGAAGCCACAAAAATCTTTACTTCAGCCAACGGTTTGCTGAATGATCAGTTCAATTATAACTCCGGCCACAAAGACGAAACAGGCCGTTTGTTTTTTGGCAGCGTAAAAGGCATGATCAGTTTCATGCCTTCGGAATTAACGGTGGACAGGTTTGTGCCGCTGGTTGTTTTTACCGGCTTTCAGGTGAACAACAAAGAAGCCGTTATCGGTGAGAAAAACACCTTGCAGCAATCCATCGTTTACACAAATACCATCGGGCTTTCGCACGACCAATCTTCGTTCAGCATTGACTTTGCCGCGTTGAGTTTTGCGGCGCCGCAAATGAACCATTACGCATACAAAATGGACGGCGTAAACACGGGTTGGACTTATCTGGAAAAAAACCGTAAAGTTTATTTCACCGATCTGTCGCCGGGCAAGTACACTTTTCGTGTGAAGAGTGCCAACAGCAGCGGCGTGTGGAGCCCCAAAGAAACCACGCTTTCGATAACCGTTTTGCCGCCGTGGTGGAAATCGTCGCCGGCTTACGTCTTCTATATTTTACTAACCGTCTGCCTTGCTTTTCTTGGCATAGGTTACTATCACCGTCGCGTGAAAGAAGAGAACGAACAAAAATTGGCCCGTCTGCATTACCAAAAAGAAAAAGAATTGTATGAAGCCAAGATGGGCTTCTTTACCAACCTGGCACACGAAATCAAAACGCCGCTTACGCTCATCAAAGCGCCACTGGAACGGGTGATACAAAAAACCGAAGACCGTCAGGACATTAAAAACAGTTTGGCCATCATGGAACGAAACACCGAAAGGCTGATTGATTTAACCAACCAGTTGCTCGACTACCGTCAAACCGAAGCCGGCGGCTTTACGCTAACCTTTACCGAAGTGAACGTTTCGGGCCTGCTGGAAGAAATCTTTGGAAGCTTTAAACCACTTGCCGAACAAAAGAATTTGCACTACAGCCTGCACCTGCCCGCAAAAACGCTGGTGAGTTATGCCGACAGCGATGCCCTGACAAAAATCATCACCAACCTTTTGAGCAATGCCGTCAAATACGCCGGCGAAAAAGTAGCGGTGAAACTGGTGCACGAAAGCGAAAATTTTTTTATTGAAATTGCCAACGACGGACATTTAATTCCTGCCGACATGCGGGAGAAAATATTTGAGCCCTTTGTTCGGTTGCTGAAAAACGAAAAACAAAAAGGCACCGGCATCGGGCTTGCGCTGGTGCGTTCGTTAACCGAATTGCACGGCGGCACCGTTTCCGTAAAAGACCACGCGTTGCTGAATATTTTTGTGCTGGCACTGCCCGTTCGCAACGAAGGAATTGCGCAGAAAGGCATCACCCTTGTTCACCAAAACACAATTGTGAAAAGCCGTTCATGAACCAAGCCACCAAACCCGTTGTGCTGCTGATAGACGACAACGAAGAAATCCTTGAGTTTTTAGATGAAGAACTGAGCGAAAAATATACGCTGCTTAAAGCCGCCAGCGCCGAAGCCGCCTTCCCCTTGCTGAAAGAAGAAAGCGTTCAATTAATCGTGAGCGATGTGATGATGCCCGGCATGGACGGCTTTGAACTGTGCCGGCTCATTAAATCCGACGTAGAGTTTTCGCACATTCCGCTCATTCTGCTTACCGCAAAAAACACCTTGCAATCAAAAATTGAAGGCCTGGAAATTGGCGCCGATGCCTACATTGAGAAACCGTTTTCGCCGGCATATTTGCAGGCGCAAATTTCTACCTTGCTGATGAACCGCAGCAAGCTGCGCGACTACTTTGCGCAGTCGCCGCTGGTACACCTGAAAAGCATGGCCCATTCCCGCGCCGACGAACAGTTTTTGGAAGAACTGCACGTCGCTATAGTGGCGCACATGGCCGACGAAGACCTGGACGTAGAGAAGCTGGCGCAACACATGGCGGTAAGCCGGCCCACGCTTTACCGAAAGATAAAAGCGGTTTCCAACATGACGCCGAACGAACTGATTCATCTTACGCGGCTGAAAAAAGCCGCCGAGCTTTTGGCTGCGGGCACGCACAAAATGTATGCGATAACGGAGTTGGTCGGCTATTCATCGCAAACGGCTTTTACCCGCAGCTTTTCAAAACAGTTCGGCATGACGCCATCGGAATACCAAAAGCGTGAGAAGGAGAAAAGTGAGAAGTGAAACGTAAAACTGTACAACCACTCAATCATGATCTTCATAACCATAACGGGAACATAAATCGTTCATCGCAGTAAACGAAACAGCCTATCGTTGGATAGGCTGTAACAAAAACGTTTGTTCGGTTTCACGTCTTAGGAATTCCGCGTCTCACTTAAAAGAAGAATTGCTCTTTCACAATTTTGCCGTTCTTTACTTCGTACACGGCTACTTCGTCCATTTTCATGCGTTCGGGACTACCCTTCATCGTGCATTCCATCCCCATTGCAACGCTGAAAAAATTTCCACCAATTACCGGCTCGCTGCACCAGCCGCCGTGCATTTCTTCAATCATGGCGTTAAAATCCTCGCCCTTTTTTTTAATGGCGGCAATGCCTTCTGCATTGGGCAGGTTTCCGCCCGTTGGCTCAATGCTTACAACATCCGGTGAAAAGAGTTCTTCCTGAATGACATCAAAGCGTCCTTCTTTGGCTAATTCATTAAAGCGGGCCGCAACTTCCTGCGTTGTCAATACAATTTCTTGTGTGGTCATGGCTTCTATTTTTTAGGTGAAAAGAGACAATCAAGTTAGCGGTTTTTTGAATCGGGGAAAATGATTTTTTATGAACGCAAAGGAGACGCGCCAAAGCTCTCGCACGGCCAGCGGCAGAAACAAAGTTTCGCCAAATTGAAGAACATTAACCATGAAAGCTTTGCCTTTGTCGAAAGAGAACGGCGTACATCTTGCTTCTTGATTAGTTTCGTATTTTTCAAAGGCCGCAATGATCATTTCCCGCAACGTTGCACTCGTCATCAACCCGTTTCACCAAAAGGCTCTGGCCGTTGGCGACGAAATCATTGCGCTGCTGCAAGAAAAGAAAATTGAACACACAGCCTTCACCCTAACGTGGCCTGAAAACTGGATCGATTTTACCGAAGCCTGGGTTGTGGGCGGCAACGGCACGTTGAATTATTTCATTAATCATTATCCGCAGTTCGATTTGCCGATAGCGATTTTTAAAGGCGGAACGGGTAACAGTTTTCAATGGCTCCTCTATGGCGATCTTTCGGTGGCCGAACAGGTCGAACACGTTCTGCAAGCACTATCCAAACCCGTTGACGCCGGCTATTGTAATAACCATCTTTTTTTAAACGGCGTTGGCATTGGCTTCGACGGCAAGGTGGTGCAGGATCTTTTGGGGAAAGACAAATGGAACGGCAAGATTTCTTATTATGCCGTGGTGTTGCGAAACATCTTTTTCTTTAAAAAATTTCTTTGTACGGTCAGCAGTGAAACCTTTAACTGGGGCAAAAAATGCCTGATGATTTCCGTAGCCAACGGGCGGCGTTACGGCGGTGGCTTTCAACTCAATCCAGAAGGCCTGATAAACGACCGGCAACTGGACGTTTACATCATCGGCCACGTATCGCGACTTATGCGTTTACGTTACCTGCCCCTGATCGAAAAGGGCAAACACGCCAATCTTCCATTCGTAACGTATCTGAAAACCGGCAGCGTTCACGTAAAAGCCGATGGCATTGTTCCGGCGCACGTGGACGGCGAATATTTTGACGCTTCCGAATTTGCAATTGAATGTTTACCAGCGCGGTTTTCTTTCCTGTATTAGCTGCACTTTTCTCTTCTTCGCAAAAATCTTTACCAAAACAAACCCCGCAATAAATCCGCCGATGTGTGCGGCATAGGCCACGCCGCCGGCTTCCTCGCCGCCCAACATACCGGCACCGTTGATAAGCTGAAAAACAAACCAAATGCCCACAACAATAACGGCGGGTATGCCAACGATGAAAAAGAAAATCCATACGCGAACGGTACGCCGCGGAAACAACAAAAGATAACCGCCCATAACGCCGGAGATGGCGCCTGACGCACCAAGGCTTGGAATGAAAATACTTTGACTTGTATAAGCCGATATCAGTACGTGACTCAGCCCGGCCAGTACACCGCAAAGCAGGTAAAAGAAAAAATAAGCCTTATGCCCCATGCTGTCTTCAATGTTGTCGCCGAAGATGCCAAGAAAGAGCATGTTGCCCGCAAGATGCGCCAGGCCGCCGTGCATGAACATTGATGTGAACAACGTTAGATAAACCGGAATGTTTGTGGGCTGCAAACCCGGCACGGTAAATACTTGTCCGGTCACGGCATCCTGAAACACTTTTGCTTCTGTAACGCAATCGCGGCCGGTTAAAATTTCGGCGGGCACAGTGCTGTAACCATAGGTGAACACATCGTTGCGTCCAAAGCCCTGCAAAAACACAAAGACAAGAATATTGAGGATGATAAAAAGATAGTTGACATAAGGCGTCGTTTGCCTGTCGCGGTTATCATCGCCGATGGGAATGAACATGCGTTTTTTAGAAACGTTGCAAACGGTGTTCCCTGATTGGTTTTTGGTTTCGTGCTACGGTAAAAGCCTTTTGCCTTTATATCTTTCGCAAAAAAGTTAGGCTGGTGAGAAATAAGTCTCTACACTCATCACGTCAACCACAAACCTCCTTCCTGCCCTTTTGTCCGCCTTTTTTGCTAAGCACGGTATTTGTAAGTCCATCTTCCATTAATTTGCAAAAACCTAATTCAGACGAACATGAGTTTACCATCGGAATTTGAAAAATACGCTGTAAAGCACAGAGGCCTTTCGAGCAACACACTGGACAGTTACAACAAATATCTTGTTACCGCCCTCACACCAAACATTATTGAAGAACGTCCCATGAACGTAGCGGTAATGGACGTTTACAGCCGCCTGATGATGGACCGCATCATCTTCCTCGGCTATCCCATCAGCGATGAAGTGGCCAACATCATCACCGCACAATTGCTTTTCCTTGATTCTACTGATAGAACAAGAGACATCAACATGTACATTAATTCGCCTGGCGGATCGGTGTACGCAGGTTTAGGTGTTTACGATACCATGCAATACGTAAGTCCCGATGTAGCCACAATCTGCATCGGCATGGCTGCATCAATGGGCAGCGTTCTTTTGGCAGCCGGCACCAAGGGCAAGCGGGCCGCATTAAAACACGCAAGAGTAATGATGCACCAGCCCAGCGGCGCCATTGGCGGACAAGCCACCGACATTGAAGTCACCGTAAAAGAAATCCGCAAACTGAAGCGTGAGTTATACGACATTGTCGTTAACCACTCTACCCAAACTTATGAAAGAGTAGAAGCCGATTTCGACCGCGACTACTGGATGACGGCAATGGAAGCAAAAGAATATGGTTTGGTTGATGAAGTTTTATTGACCAATCCCCGCAAAGAGAAAAAAGACAAGTAAGCAATCAGACGTCAGCAGTCAGAAATCAGAAGAGGCTTTACTCACCCAGACTCGTTTTGAATTTTGGCTTTTGAATTTTGAATCTTGACATTACAAAAATATTCACCTCTAAAGAAATTATACGATGAGTTTTCAGGAACGATTGATGAATCCCTACTTCAGCAGAATGAGTCCCGAACCCGGCACACCCGGCGAACCCGAACCTGACGAGGAAGAAAAAGAAGAGCGGGCTGAAGTGGACACCCGCATGTTGTACAAGCGGATGGAAAAACATTTTTACGACACCCGCAGCATCTACCTCTGGGGCGTGGTAGATGATAAGTCCGCGAAAGACGTGGTGACAAAACTTTTGCTTCTTGAAGCCGATGCGCCCGGCAAGGAAATTAAATTCTACATCAGCAGTCCGGGTGGTTCTGTTACCAGTGGTATGGTCATTTACGACATGATGAAATTGATTTCATCACCCGTGAGCACCATTTGCATGGGGCTTGCCGCATCAATGGGAAGCATCCTTTTAAGCGCCGGTGAAAAAGGCAAACGCTTCATCTTTCCGCACGGCGAAGTAATGATTCACCAGCCTTCGCTTGGCGGACACATTCAAGGTGTAAGCGCCGACATGGAAATTCACGCCGAACAGATTCTACGGACAAAACTGATGGGCGCACAAATTCTGGCGGAGAATACCGGCCAAACACTCGAGCGCATCAAAAAAGATTTTGAACGAGACTATTGGATGGACGCAGAAAAAAGCATCGAGTACGGCATTGTTGACAAGATCATTAACAAGCTGTAAATCCCCTGTAAACCCTGTCCCTAAAGGGAACTTAGGTGGAACAAACTTTACGAAAAAAGGCAGCCTTTAACGCTGCCTTTTTTATATGCCAGGAGCTTATTTATCCCTTGAACAATTGGAACCACGCGGCACAAAGCCACGGAGGTGTAGGGAAAGACTCTCTGTAGCAGAAAACTACCGGCTGTTGTAAAAATTAAAGCAAGGAAAGTATCATCAGCCTAAGTTCTCCCTTTAGCGAGACAGAGGGTTGCTAAGATTCCCATAAAACCTTTCCCGTTTTTCCAGCCGCCCAAAATGAATTCTCTATTTTTGCCGCCGATGCAGCTTTTGGCGGCATTTTGGGTTCTATAACACTTGATTCAACCAACATGGCGAAAAACATCTTACACTGTTCGTTTTGTGGCCGTAGCCGGGATGAAGTAAAAATCCTGATTGCGGGGCAGGAAGGACATATTTGCGAAAACTGCGTGGACCATGCCCGTGAAATCATTGAACAGGAGCTGATGGTGCGGGAAGAAAAAACCACCCCTTCCACCTTTAAGCTAAGCGTTAAAAAACCGGTAGAAGTCAAAAAGTTCCTCGACGAATACGTGATCGGCCAGGACGAGGCGAAGAAAGTGATGGCCGTTGCCGTTTACAACCACTACAAACGACTCCAGTACAAAAACAATGACGCTCCCAAAGACGAAGTGGAGATTGAAAAGAGCAACATTATAATGGTGGGCGAAACCGGCACGGGCAAAACCCTGCTGGCCAAAACCATCGCCAAGCTTTTGAACGTTCCCTTTGCCATTGTGGACGCTACCGTATTTACCGAAGCCGGCTATGTGGGTGAAGACGTGGAAAGCATCTTAACCCGCTTGCTTCAGGTTTGCAATTATGACGTGGCCGCTGCCGAACGCGGCATCGTGTACATTGATGAAATTGACAAGATTGCCCGCAAAAGCGACAACCCTTCCATCACCCGCGACGTAAGCGGCGAAGGCGTGCAACAAGGCATGTTGAAGCTGTTAGAAGGCACGGATGTTTTGGTTCCACCGCAAGGCGGCCGCAAGCATCCCGAGCAAAAGCTCATTAAAATCAACACGCAAAATATTCTCTTCATCTGCGGAGGCGCCTTCGACGGCATTGACCGCGTGATTGCCCGCCGTGTGCAAACCAACACCATTGGCTTTAACGTGGACAAAACACAGCAGGAGAACATGAAGAAAAACCTCCTGCGTTATGTGAATGCACAAGACTTAAAAGCCTTTGGCCTGATTCCCGAATTGCTTGGCCGCCTGCCGGTGGTTACGCATCTTGATCCGTTGGACGCAAGCACGCTGAGAGCCATTCTTACCGAACCAAAAAATGCACTCATCAAGCAATACGTTCGCCTGTTTGAACTGGAAGGCATTCAGCTTACCATTGAAGATGACGTGCTTGATTTCATGGTAGAGAAGGCGCTGGAATACAAACTCGGTGCAAGAGGCCTGCGCAGCATTTGCGAAGGCATTTTAACCGATGCCATGTTTGAACTGCCTTCATCAAAAGAAAAATACTTCACGCTTGACCTCGAATACGCACAACGCAAATTCGACAAGAGCAAAATGAGCCTGCTTAAAGTAGCGTAAGCGAGGATTGATGACGGAAGACAGACAGTTTCATTCTCACGTCTGCAATCACATTCATAATTCATAACTCTTAACTCATAATTTTTCCAATGTTTGGACTGAACAAAGACAACGTAAGCGGCCAGGTAAACGAACTGGTAGAACGGTTGAAAACCGATGTAAACCTCACCGACGAACAAGCGCAAAAAGTAATGGAAACCATCCGCACTTTCGTCGTGGAAAAATACCCCATGCTTTCCGGCGCGGTGAACGGCATGTTTGGCGGCAAATAAGCCGGTGGCTTCGCATAATTTTTTGAACGCTGCATTTTTATTCTTCTCCTGTTCTGTTCCTGCAGCGACAAGAAAGAACGAAAGATGCAGCGTTCGTTTTATTGCTGGAAAAACGTTTCCGCTTTCACCAAAGAAGAAAACACTGCATGAACTTTTTTATCCCGCTCAAAAGGCGGCCTTTTTGCTTTTATTGGAGAGTTGATAAAATCGCTTTAATAATGACGCAGCGTTGAAGCCCAATTGAACGTAGTGAACTACCGAGGAAAAGCGAGGCATTCGTGCTTCGGTTGTTGGTGGGCTAAACAATTGGCCACGCCTCAACACCAACAACGGCAAAAAAAGAAAAAATATCTTTATTTTGTCCCCTTTGTAAGCATATTTTCCCTCACTATGAAACGTTTTATCGTCTTCTTTTTCGCTTTTTCTCTTCTTTGCACATTTCATTCATTCGCTCAACCAAAAATTACATCTTATTCTCCACAGGCCGGCGTGGTTGGAACAACTGTTACCATTCAAGGAAGCAACTTCAACCCGTTGCCGGCAAATAACATTGTTTGGTTCGGCGCTGTTCGTGCCACTGTACTTACTGCTTCTTCAACGTCATTATCTGTTGTTGTTCCCAAGGGTGCCAACCGCCAAGCCTTCACCGTCACCAATACGGTTACCGGTTTAACGGGTTTCGCCACCGACCCATTCAATGTAACTTTTCCGGGCGGGGATCCGTACTTCAGCACAAAAACCTTTGGCACGGCTGCCACATTTCCTGGTGCACCCGGTGCTGTATGGGTGGCCATCGGCGATTTGGATGCTGATGGCAAGCCGGATTTGGTCACCACAAGCGACTTGGGTGCAACCGCTTTCACGCTTGCTTTCCTGCGCAATACATCGGCTTTTGGCAAGCTAAGTTTCGCTCCCAAAACCGAACGGCTTATGCAAGGCCTTTCGGGCCGCAACATACTGCTGGCTGACCTTAACGGCGATGGCTTGCCTGAATTAGTTGCGGCCTGCGACGGAACCATTTACGTCCTAAAAAATACCAGCTCACCCGGCACTATCTCTTTTGCACCCCCTCTGGCTTATACAGCGCCACAGCGGAACGAGAGTTTGGATGTTGCCGATATGGACAATGATGGCAAGCCTGACATCATGTTTACAAACCAAGGAAAGGTTCAACTGCTGCATAACACCACCATAGCGGGTGCCCTGTCTTTTAACAATCCAGAAAATTTATCGACAGCGCCATTCGCAGCTACGGCAGGAGAGTATTTGAAGCTCTATGACTTCGACCGTGATGGCCGTACAGACATCGCTTTGCTCTCTTCACAAAATGATTCGTTGGTGTTTTTTCGCAACAACAGTTCGGCAGGAAATATTTTGTTTGATAACTCGACAAGATATTCTTTGGGAACAGGTTCACAAGGGGTTTCGCTGGCAGCAGGCGACCTTGATGGTGATGGGATAGCTGACCTGTCTGTTGCGTGCTATGGGACCGAGAGAATATCGAACTATCTGAATAAATCGGTGCAAGGCACCATAGCTTTTGAACCGGCAACCGGTGTGGCTTTCCTTTATCAAACACAACACGTAACCACCGGCGACATAAATGGCGATGGCAAACAGGATATAGCCGCTGACCGGGGGCACTCTGGTTCTTCTCGCACCGTTGCCGTGTTGGCAAACAAAAGCATTGGTTGCCGCCTGTCGTTTGACCCAATAAGTCCCTTTGTAGAAGTGAATGTGCAAACAAATGATCCCAATCTCTTGCTCTCTGATTTAACAGCCGATGGCAAGCCAGAGTTGATTACCACGCAATCGATTTCAGGATATGTTTTGGTGTACGAAAACAAAGTGGAGCAAACCTTTGCAGCTTGTGCAGGTGCGGCGTTGTCGTTGTCTTCGTCTCTTACAGGCAATACATACCAATGGCAGCAAAACAGCGGAAGTGGCTTTGTGCCCCTAAGCAACAACGCTGATGTAAGCGGCACACAAACAAGTGTGTTGCAATTGAGCCGGCTGCCACTTAATTGGAACGGTTATCTTTTCAGGGCTGTGGTTGACGGCGACACAAGCAATGTTTACAAAATAGCCGTTGCGGCGGTTTTGCAACCGGCTATTAAAACGGCTGCCTGTCCGTTGGGAGTCTGCGGTCCAAGCGGCCCGCTCTCGCTGTCGGCCGACGTTGAAAATATTGGTTCGACGGGTGCGGTGCGGTGGCAAGATAGCACAGGTTTGGCGGGATGGACGGACATTACCGGCGCTATCACCTCCCAGTTTTTATATACCGCTGCTAAATCGGGCAGTAAAATTCGCTGCCGGCTTACCAGCAGTTTGCCCTGTGCCTCGCAGGCTGTTGTTTACAGCGTTCCGTTTACTGTACAAAGTTTGTCGTCCGTAACACCAGGCGCCAACATTGTTGGCAACACGTTCGTCGTTCAGGGCCAAACAACCTCGCTCACAGCGCAAGTAATCAATGGCGGTGTAAACCCTTCTTATCAATGGCAGGACAGTTCATCCAGCACTGGATGGAAAAACATTATCAACGGCACATCCTCCACACTCATTTATACTGCCTTGCAATCGGGAACAAAAATCAGGTGCTTAGTTACAAGTGCGGCTTCTTGTGCGGTACCCAACGTTGCCATTAGCAACGTACTTACTTTAACGGTAAACACACCCACTGCGATAATTGCCGTTCAGCCCAACGACGCTCATCTTTTGGTTTTTCCAAACCCGGTCCGCAATCAACTTGTTATTGACAGTTTGAGGGCGGAATACAAATTCACATCGCTTCAGATTATTTCTGCCAGCGGACAGCTCATAATGCCATCGTATTCACTAACCGGACTTCAACGCCTTCAGCTCTCGGTGGCCACTTTGCCCGGAGGACCCTATTTACTGATGTTTCACTGTAAAAACGGCCGCGTTGTTTACCGGCAGTTTTTAAAACTCTGACAACTTTATTGATAACCTTTTAATGTGCTATTGTTTATGCAAAAGAATCCCGCCTCACGGCGGGATTCTTTTTATTCAACATCGTGGGTTAATAAGTAAACTTCTTAGCTGCAACCCATGCTATTGCCGCAGTTCAGGCATTTATAGCAAGTGCCGCTTCTTACCGTAATATGTCCGCAGGTATTGCAAGCCGGTGCATCGCTTTGCATGCTCTTGGCCGCAACGTTCACCGCATCCATCGAGCTTCCAGCTTTGTGTGCAGCCGCTTTCACAGATTGAGGCGTGCCTGCCACAACTCTTACGCTGCTCAACTCTGGCTTTGGCTCGGGCTTCAACGGCTCTACATCGTCCCAGGGCTCGTTACCAAGATTGCTCACTTCGGGTTTGTCCAACACGTGCACAAGGTCTGTGCGGTTTAAATATTCGTAACCCAGCAAGCGGAAGATAAAATCAATGATAGACGTTGCCGACTTGATGTTCGGGTGTTCGACAAAACCGGCCGGGTCAAACTTGGTAAACACAAATTTGTCCACGTATTCGTCCAGCGGCACGCCGTATTGCAGGCCCACCGAAACGGCAATGGCAAAGCAGTTCAACATGCTGCGCATCGTGGCGCCTTCCTTCGCCATGTCAATGAAGATTTCGCCCAACGTTCCGTCGCCGTACTCGCCAGTGCGAACGAAGATGGCCTGGCCGTTGATCTTTGCTTTTTGCGTAAAGCCCCGGCGTTTTGCGGGCAGCGAACGACGCTCCACAATCTTGGCCAATTCGCGTTTGAGTTGCGTGTCGGGCGAGGACTGCACACGTTTTTGTACTTCTTCTAAAAGTTCGTGTACGGTGAGTTTGCCCATGTCAACGATGGAAGAGTCCACGCTTGACTGTCCACTGACAACTGACGTTGCTTTACTGTCGTCCGTTGTCTGTTGACCGTCGTCCGCCTTCTTCTTCTTGTCCGATTTGTTTGAGAGCGGTTGCGAAAGTTTGGAGCCATCACGATACAAAGCGCAGGCTTTCAAACCCAACTGCCAGCTTAACAAATACGAGTCGGCAATTTCTTCAATCTGCGCTTCGTGCGGCAGGTTGATGGTTTTGGAAATGGCGCCGGAGATGAACGGTTGCGCAGCGGCCATCATCCTGATGTGACCGTGTGCGTGAATGTAGCGTTGTCCTTTCTTGCCGCATTTGTTGGCGCAGTCAAACACCGGAAGATGTTCGGGTTTTAGATACGGTGCGCCTTCAAGTGTCATCGTGCCGCACACGTAATCGTTGGCCGCTTCAATTTGTTCGTCGCTGAAACCAAGTGCTTCCAGCAAGCTCCATTCGAAGTTGTAGTATTGTTCGGGCGTGAAGCCAAGGCGTTTCAAACATTCTTCGCCAAGGTTGTACACGTTGAATACAAAGCCAATTTCAAACGCACTGCCAACCGCTTTATCCAGCTTCGCAATTTCAGAAGCAATGAACCCTTTTTCAGAAAGCGTTTGATGATTGATAAACGGCGCGCCGGCAAACGATCCTGAACCGACCGCATATTTAATAATCGCTTCGGCTTCTTTTTCGTTGTAACCTAAATTCTTTAATGCAACAGGAACCGACTGGTTCACAATTTTCATGTAACCGCCGCCGGAAAGTTTTTTGAATTTAACGAGAGCGAAATCGGGTTCAACGCCGGTTGTGTCGCAATCCATCACCAAACCAATTGTACCCGTTGGGGCAATCACTGTGGCTTGTGCATTTCTGTACCCAAATTTTTCGCCCAGCTCTACGGCTTCGTTCCAGGCCTTGCAAGCCGCATTCAGCAAATAGCTTGGTGTGTGTTGCGCTTTTAATCCTTGCGGCTTCACGCTTAAGCCTTCGTACTCCGAAGCATCGTAAGCGGCAGCGCGGTGGTTGCGCATTACCCGCATCATGTGTTCCTTGTTTTCTTCGTAGCGAGGGAAGGCACCCATTACTTCGGCCATCTCCGCAGAAGTTTTGTAAGCCGTGCCGGTCATGATGGCCGTAACCGCACCGGCAATGCCGCGGGCCTTGTCGCTGTCGTACGGAATACCGCTTACCATCAGCACCGTTCCAAGGTTTGCATAACCCAAACCAAGGGTTCTGTATTCGTAACTTAATTGCGCCACTTCCTGCGAAGGAAACTGCGCCATCAATACGGAGATTTCAAGAACGGTCGTCCACAAGCGGCAGCAGTATTCAAAGCCTTCTACGTCCAATGTGTTGTTTTCAAAATTGAAAAACTTCATCAGGTTGGCAGAGGCCAGGTTGCAAGCCGTGTTGTCGAGGAACATGTATTCCGAGCAGGGATTCGATGCACGAATCTCACCGCCTTCGGGACAAGTATGCCATTCGTTAATAGTCGTGTTGTATTGTGTTCCCGGGTCGGCACAACGCCAGGCAGCGTAAGCAATCTGGTTCCACAATTCTCTTGAAGGAACTTTCTTCATCACGCGGCCATCAGTACGTGCGGTAAGTTCCCAGTCTTCGCCCTTCTCTAATTTTTCAAAGAAGGAATTCGGAATGCGAACGGAGTTGTTCGAGTTTTGTCCGCTTACCGTGCGGTAAGCTTCTCCTTCGTAATCGGAAGGATAGCCGGCATCAATCAGGGCTTGCACTTTCTTTTCTTCTTCCACTTTCCAGTTCACAAATTGCACAATCTCTGGATGGTCCAGATCAAGGCAAACCATCTTGGCTGCACGACGCGTTGTGCCACCGCTCTTAATTGCACCTGCGGCTCTATCACCGATTTTTAAGAAAGACATCAAGCCGCTCGATGTACCACCGCCGCTTAACTTCTCGCCTTCGCCGCGAAGGTTAGAGTAATTAGTGCCCACGCCTGAACCGTATTTGAATATGCGGGCTTCGCGAACCCAAAGGTCCATGATGCCGCCTTCGTTCACCAGGTCATCCTCCACACTCAAGATGAAGCAGGCGTGGGGCTGAGGACGTTCGTATGCTGATGTGGACTTTTTCAGTTGTCCATCGTTTTGATCAACGTAATAATGGCCCTGCGGCTTGCCGGTGATGCCGTAGCTTTCGTGCAAACCAGTGTTGAACCACTGCGGGCTGTTGGGCACGCACATTTGGTTAAGGATAGAGTAAACCAACTCTTCGTAAAAAACTTGCGCATCGGTTGATGAAGCAAAATAGCCGTAACGTTCGCCCCACACTTTCCAGCAGTTAGCCATGCGGTGCGCCACTTGCTTGGCCGACGTTTCGCGGCCCAGCGAACCATCCGCTTGCGGCACTCCGGCCTTGCGAAAATATTTTTGCGCAAGAATGTCGGTGGCAATCTGGCTCCACTGCTTCGGCACTTCCACGTTGTTCATTTCAAACACCACTTCGCCGCTCGGGTTGCGAATGACGGAAGTGCGGTAATCGTACTCGAATTGGTCGTAAACGTTCACGTCGTCGCGGGTGTACTTACGCTGAAACGTAAGTCCCTTGGTTGTTGGTTTTGCACTGCCCATGTCCTAATTTTTTATGTTGAAGAAGTAAGTTTTTTGCTTCGCAGACCGGCCCAAAAAATCTTGGGGCGGACGACGAATGTAGATTTACAGGTCGAAAAAAAAGGGCCAGAGATATGCACATCGGTGGATAAGTGCTGTGTAAAAATTTGCACTCCAAGCGGGCCTTGAATTCTGTGCGTTTTGTGTGAAAAAAATCTTTTCTGGCACAGGGAATTTTGAGCGATTTTTTATTTGCGTGGATTTCAGGCAAGGAAGCAAAGCGGCAAAGCCACGAAGGGCTTTATGTAACCGGCAGTGGTAATTCTATTAAGCACCGGTTGCGTCGCACACTTGTGCGTTCGGGACGTTGTTGATGTTTGCTCGGCTCCGTAGGAGTCGTACAAAATGATTGAACAAGTGCGGCTCCTGCGGAGCCGAGCAAACATCAACAACCTATTTTCCTACCAAGGTACAGCGCCTGACGGCGCTGAATAGCGATAAGAACGTACACGAGTGCGACGCAACCGGTGCTTCATGGGTATTCTTTAGCCGGTTCCAAAAAGAAAAACTTCGGGTAATTAAATGAAGAGCACATGACGGTAGGCAAGCAACGGCTTTCTACCTTTAACCCATGCTACTCGACGGCTTCAACAGGCAGCACAATTACCTGCGCATTTCGCTTACCGACAAGTGCAACATGCGCTGCTTTTATTGCATGCCCGAAGAAGACTACGATTTTATGCCTTCGGAGCAATTAATGCAGGCTACCGAGGTAGAATCTCTCGCAAAAATTTTTGTCAGTCTTGGCGTTGAAAAAATTCGCCTGACAGGCGGCGAACCGCTGGTGCGAAAAGACGCCGCACAAATCATTGAAGCGCTTGGACGAATGCCCGTCACGTTGTCGCTGACAACAAACGGCGTGCGGCTGCACGAATTTTTATCGCCTCTAAAAACCGCCGGCGTTCGCTCGCTGAACATTAGCCTCGATACGCTGAATGCGGACAAATTTAACCTTGTTACACGCCGCAACCATTTTGGACGGGTGTGGCGGAACATTCATGCGGCCGTTGCCGAAGGCCTGCACGTAAAGGTGAACGTTGTGCTGATGAAAGGAATGAATGATGCCGAGATAAACGATTTTATTGAGTGGACGAAGAACACGCCGGTGCACGTTCGCTTTATTGAGTTCATGCCGTTTGACGGCAACCGCTGGAACAGCGACAAGGTAGTTTCGTTAGCGGAAATTTTGCAAACAATCGAAAGCCGTTACAGCGTTATCAAACTGGAAGATGCGCCGAACGATACCACAAAAAAATATACTGTACCCGGCCACGCCGGAACCTTTGCCGTCATCAGTACCATGACGCAGCCTTTTTGCGGTACGTGTAACCGCATTCGCTTAACGGCCGATGGCAGGCTCAAAAATTGTTTGTTTGCCAGGGAAGAAACGGACTTGCTGACCGCTTTGCGCACGGGCGAAAACGTTGAAGACCTGATCCGGCAAAACATTCTGCGCAAGCATGCTTCGCACGGCGGGCAGTTTTCTTCAACGGTTGAAGAAGTGCACGGCGAGCAAATTCACAACCGCAGCATGATTGCTATTGGCGGATGAGAGAATTAATGATAAACGCACCGTTTAATTTCATGTCCGGTAATCATCGACAAAGGTTTTTGCATAAGGGTATGCGGTGATACCCCAAAAAGTTCGGGACATTTAGGCTACTAAATCATCATCAATGACAGGCGTTGTACTTTGCGGCGGAGCCAGCACAAGAATGGGAAGTGACAAAGGACTTCTGAAAGAAGAAAATTCAACCTGGGCTGAAGTTGCCGCGCAAAAACTTGCTGCGCTTCAGTTGTCCGTTGTGATTTCTGTTAACCGGCAACAGGTTCAAGCTTATGCACAAATCTTTCCCAACGAACAACTACTTGTTGATAACGAAATCTTCGACGCCAAAGCGCCGCTGTTTGGTTTGTTGAGCGTTCACCTGCAATTGCCAACCGAAGATTTACTGGTGCTGGCCTGCGACCTCAAAAACATAACCGCAGCCTTGCTGCAAGACCTGTACGATGTGTACCAAAAAGAAAAAGGCGAAGCCTGTGTTTATCAAACAGTAGAAAAACGGCAACCGCTGTGCGGCATTTATTCGGCCAAAGGCTTGCGAAAGATTTATGACTCCTTCCGGGAAGGAAACCTTAAACGTTTTAGCATGATGCACATGCTTGACATACTAAACACAAACTACATTCCGGTAAAAGAGAAAGACCTTTCCGCGTTCAACAATTACAATACACCGGAGGAATTGTAATAACGATGCCGGGCTTATTGCCAATCTTCATTTCTAAGTTAGCCTTCCTCCCACTCCACTTCCACAAATTCTTCTTTCGGTGTTTCGCAAAGTGGGCAACTATAATTAGCCGGTAAAGTTTCAAAGCATGTGCCTTCAACAATGCTTTGCAATTGATCGCCTAATGCGGGCACGTACACGGTTTGGCATCTCGGACACTGGTGAACCACGGTTGTTTTTTTGACGACGACTTCCTGCAATGTTTTTGTTGGCAGTAACGGCGTGGCGCTTCGGTCCTCGTAAAAAAATTTGCAAAGACTTGCGAGATAGGTGCCAATAAAATCTTTTTCCACGCTTTCACGAAATAGAATCATTTCGTTGCCGTTCGGATTGAAATCTTTTTTGTAGAGAATATCGTAACGCTCAAGCGCTTTTAAGCGGTGCGGATTTTTGTTTTGCTGCTTGCGAATGACAACGCAACCAAACAAGTTGGAAGCCGGTTCCGTTTGTATGGCAAAACAAAGTCCGAAAGTACGTACGTCTTCTTTATCGAAGTGGCGAATGACAAGACTTTTGAGTTGCAATCCTTTTTCGTTATGATCTTCTACCTGCCAGTTTAATTCGTTGGCTGCATGGCGAACGTTGATGCGGTATTTGCCGAGCACATAATCCCACAACTTTCGCGTACCCGGATCAATGTTTTTAACGATGATGCTTTTCCACGGCGTTGTGTACAATTGACCAATGCGTGATTGCAAACAAACCTGGCAAACGTCCAATAAGAAATCAACGGAAAACTTTTCGTTGCGTCGGTAAATGCCCAGCCAATAATCGTTAGCTGCCTTGTTGAACCCTTCGTAATAAGGCAGGGAAAAATCAACAAAAACAGTTTCGGTTGCGGGCTTGTTTACGTAAGCCGTGAGTGCTTTTACACGTTGATACAATAAGGCTCCATCGGCAGCCTCGTTTCCGAAAAACAAAAATTTATCGGCAATAATTTCCTGCTCGATGCGTTGCGACAACAAAGGCAAATCATTCGTGTACACAAGTTCTTTCCAACGGTACAACTTGCCTGTTTTTGGAAAGCGGATGTACAAATGCCAGAAATGTTCGGCAGAAGACGAAACCCAGTTAATGTGACCGGTGAAAAGCGGAACGAAGGATTGTCTGCTGTCGCAAATATTGATTTTTAATTGCGGCGTATGCGTAAACAAACTGAAAACATCTTTGTACACGCCTTCGCGAAGCCAACTGTCGGTAGTAAAAATGCCCGCAGCCGGATACGAACTGACAATATTTGGTACGGCTTCTTTTGCTTTATAAACAGTAATGTTTTTTTCGCTGCAAGTTTGGAGAAAGGCTTTGAAGAAGTTTGACGGCACATCCATGCGCAACTGCTGGCGCAAACCGAAGCGAACGTGCGAAACCCTTGCGGCTTGCGCCGCCTCCAATATTTCTGTCAGGTAACCAGGAGAAACAATGCCACCGGTGAAATTGATAACGATGGGTTGTGTTTGCATGTCTTTCTTTTAAATGACAAATTATTCTTGCTATCAATTAGATGTTGCACCAAGACAACTTAGCCTGTTGAATAACGATAAGAACGTAAAAGAGTGCGACGCAACGAAAGCTGAACAGGATTACCGGCGCCGGTTACCTAGAAAAACTCTATCTAAGCTCTAATTACTTTCAATTCTTCATCGGTCATCTTTATTTCTTCACCCAATTTTAGTTTATCCAATATTGCCTGCACTTCGGGTCGGCAACTGCCGCAGCCTTGTCCCGCCCCGGAAGCAGCGCACAAGGCTTTCAACTCGGTACAACCTTCCATTATTTTATTAACGATGTTTCCTTCGCCCACGCCGCCGCAGGAACAAACCAATTTACCAATGACGGGTTCTGCCTTTTTGTTGGAACGTAAAAGATCCAATCGTTTTTCGGACAACTCGAGCTTATTCTGAATTAAATCACGGAATTCAAGAAACTCGGATTTGTCGCCGATAAGAATTGCACCCACCAAGCGATCGTTGTGAATGATGCACTTTTTATAGTAACGTTTTGCCTTATCAAGAAAAATTACTTCTTCGTAAGAAGGATCATTCGGCGGTGCTTCGGCCAAGCCAAGCGAACACAAATCAGTGCCGTGCATTTTTAAAATGTTCATGAGCAGCGACCCATCATAGAAGTGCGAAATGTCTCCGCTCAAATGCCTCGCAACAATCTCCGCTTGTTGTTCAGCCGCTGCCGTGATGCCGTACAGAAATCCACGGAACTCGGCAATCTCGCCAACCGCATAAATACTGGGATCGGAAGTAAGGAGGTAATCGTTCACAACAACACCACGCTTCGTATCAAGCCCGCAAGCTTTTGCCAGTTCCACATTGGGTATTGTGCCGATGGCAATGACAACGGCTTGCGCCGAAATTTCCAGTCCACTTTTTAATTTGATGCCGGCGAGATTTTCCGTGCCGAGAAAGCGTTCCACTTCATCGTTGTAATAAATGTCAACGCCTTTTTCTTCCAGTTCTTCGTGCAGAAGCTGGCTGCCCAACACATCAAGCTGTCGGTCCATCAATCGAGAGATGCGTTGCACGATGCAAACCTCCACGCCTACTTCACGAAGCGATGCGGCGAGTTCAATGCCGAGCAAACCGCCGCCAACGATAACCACCTTGCCTTTTGACGGATCAACATGCGATTTAAAACTGTCCGCGTCGGTGCGGCTACGCATGGTGAAGATGCCTTTCAAATCCGGAACGTCTTTCAACATAAACGGACGGCTGCCGGTTGCCATCAACAATAGATCGTAGTTGTGCTTAACGCCGTTGTTATCGGTTACAATTTTTGCTTCGCGGTCAATGTGTTCAATGCTTACGCCGCGATGCAGTGTGATGTTGAAGCTGCGCTCCTCTTCTTCTTTCATTTTTATCAACTGTTTCCATTCCTGCGCGCCGCTGATGTAATCGGGAAGCATGACGCGGTTATAGAAAGGAAAGGCTTCTTTGCTGAAGACTTCAATCGCGTCTTCGGTGTTCATTGCGCGGTAGCTTTTTACAAAGCCAAACGCACCGGCGCCTGCACCAATCACGATTATTTTTTGTTCCGGCTTTTTGTAACCCTTTACCTCAACGGCCGAAAACTTAAAGTCCGGTTCTTTAGAAATTGGGTCAACAAGATTGTTCGTAAGGTTGTTTGCACGATTCAGATCGTTGTTCAAAATCTTGCCCCAATGCATGGGCAAAAACACAACACCCTTTTTTATTTCTGTGGAAAGCTTTGCTTTCACGCGGACGGTTCCGCGGCCATTGGTAATTTCCACCAAATTGCCTTCAGCAATGCTTCTCTCGGCTGCATCATCAGGATGAATTTCCAAAAACGCATTGGCGATGTGCTGTTTTAGCTTACTTACTTTTCCCGTCTTTGTCATCGTATGCCATTGGTCGCGAATGCGGCCCGTGGTTAAGATGAGTGGCAAATATTTCGTTGTGGATTCGGATAAATTATCGTCATCCACTGCATGAATGATTGCCCGCTTTGAAGGTGTGTAGAACTTTTTGTCGGTGAACAAACGTTGCGTGCCCTCACCTCTTTCATTGATTGGCCACTGTACGCTTCGCTTTGCTTTGAGTACATCATAACTCAGTGCATTGATGTCAATGCTCGTGCCTTTCGTTAACGCACAATGTTCTTTGTAGATATCGGCGAAGCTCTTAAAATCAAAGCCTTCAAAGCCCATCTTTTGTGCAAAGCGGCAAAGAATTTCCGCATCGGGCAACGCTTCACCGGGAGCGTCAACAATTTTATTTAAGTACGTAATGCGCCGTTCGGCATTCGTCATCGTGCCTTCTTTCTCCGCCCATGTTGCAGCGGGAAAAACAACGTCGGCATACTTCAAGGTTTCGGGCTTGATGCTTGCCTCTTGCACTACCACAAACTTGGCTTTCTTTAACGCTTCTTCAGCCTTGCGCACATCGGGCAAACTCACTAATGGATTCGTACCCATAATCCAAACCGCTTTTAATTTGCCTTCATGCAAAGCATCAAACATTTCCGTGGCGGTGTATCCCGGCTTTGCAGAAATAGCTCCGCTTTTCCAAAAAGCTTGCACGTATTTTCTGTCTTCTTCATTAGCGAGATTGCGATGCGCAGGCAACAAGTTTGCAAGCCCGCCTACTTCTCTTCCACCCATTGCGTTCGGCTGGCCGGTTAATGAAAACGGTCCGCTTCCTGGTTTGCCAATATAGCCTGTGATTAGATTCAGATTGATGAGTGAAAGATTCTTGTTAACACCTACTGCGCTTTGGTTCAAGCCCATCGTCCACATTGTCAAAAAACCTTTTGCCGAACCAATATAGGTCGCCGCTTCGCGAATACTTTGTTCCGATACGTCGCAAATTTTTGCGGCTTCGGCAACGGTTCGTTGCATGACTTTCTTGCTGTACGCTTCAAAACCTTCCGTGTGATTTTTAATGAAAGAAGCATCAATGTCGCCTGCTTCAATCAATACCCTTCCAATGGCATGATGCAAGACAATGTCTGTACCCGGTTTAATTTGCAAATGCACATTCGCATAAGACGCCGTTTGTGTTTTCCGCGGATCGCTAACAATTATTTTTAGTGCCGGATTTTTTTCTCTTGCCGCTTCTACTCTTCGCCAAATGATCGGGTGACACCAGGCGGGATTTGCACCGGCTACAAAAATGCAATCGGTGTGTTCAATATCATCATAACAAACTGGCACGCTGTCTTCGCCCAAGCTCATTTTATAGGCTGCAACGGCACTGCTCATGCAAAGCCTTGAATTGGTGTCTACGTTGTTTGAGCCGATGAAACCTTTTACCAGTTTGTTGAGCACATAATATTCTTCGGTCAGGCATTGTCCCGATGCATAAAACGCGACGCTTTCGGGGCCAAACTTTTCAATCAATGTTTTGAAAACCGATACGGTTCTATCCAAGGCCTCATTCCACGAGACACGCTGACGTTGCAGGCTTTTGTTCAAGCGCATTTCAGGATAGAACAATCGGTCGCTTTTATCCATTACCGTGTAATGCAGGTTCATGCCTTTGCTGCAAAGCATGCCTTTGTTCACCGGATGATCTTTATCGCCTTCCACGCTCAACTTTCCGTTGCGATCTTTATGCACAACAACGCCGCAGCCCACACCACAATAGCAGCAGGTTGTTTTCAAACTGCCAAAACCATTTCCGTTTTCCTTTTTCATTTGATCAGGCATTCTGCACAATTAATTTTTTTATGTACTTAGCTGCGGTGCTACTATGAGGCTTGTGTTGCGTCGCACACTTGTACGTTCATGCCGCTATTCGGCCCATTCCGACCTTCCCGGTGGGAAGGCCACCAACACACAGCCCTTGCTTTACAATGATTCAATCTTATTTCAACCATCTTCAAAGCAGTATTCTTTTGCTTTCAAGTTATTCATCCCTTCCCACCGGGAAGGGCTTTAGCACCATCTACCACCGACAGAAGTGGTTGTTGGGATGGGCCTACGCCACCGCCATTTCTTTCTCCTCCAATACAAATTCAGTCGCTTCGCTTTTCTTAAACTTCGTTACAAATACAACGGCCGAAACAACCATCACAGTGATGCCGATATACGTGAACGCATCAACGTATGTAATGCTTTTGCTTTTAAACAAAAAGCCAAACAACATTCCACCCAAGTTGCCGCCGGCGCCGACAATGCCGCTCACCAGGCCTACATTTTTTTCGTTGATAAAAGGCACGATGCCGTAAGTAGCACCGTTGGCCATTTTCAGAAAAAGTGCAAAGGACAACATACAAACAATCGCCAATCCAAACGAACCGGCATTGGCAAACAGGATGATACCAACGCCTTCCAACAGCAACATTGCCGCAAGCAGAAAGCCCTTGCCTTTCATGCCGTGTTTGCTGCCAACTTTATCCGATACAACGCCGCCCAGTGCACGGGCAAAAAGGTTCATGAAGCCAAACACACCGGCCCAAAAACCTGCCGATGATTGCGAAAGTTTGAACGTGTCTACAAAGTGCAAGGAAGCCACGTTATCAAAGGTGATTTCCATACCAAAGCACATCGCGTATGCAAACATGAGTGCCCAGATGCGCCAGTCGGCAAGGATGCTGTAATCGGTTTTTTCGCGGGTGGCTTTTGTTCTGCCAATCTCGTCGTAGTTACCGATTGGCGTGTCTTTGGTAAACTTGTAATAAAGAAAGGCGACGATCAACATCATGGCTCCGGGAACAATCATCGCATAACGCCAGGCTTCCCCTTTTGTAAACCCTGCAGCAACAATGGCCGCGAAGATTAACGGCATCACCATGTTGGTAACACCGCCGCCAAGATTACCCCAGCCACCGGCAACGGCATTTGCTGTGCCTTTGATGTTCTTGGCAAACATCATTGACGTATGAAACTGCGTGACAACGAAAGATGCGCCAATCAAACCAATGGCCGCACGAAACAATAAAAAGGTTGTGTAATCTTTTGCTAAACCAACGAAGAACACCGGAAGCGAACCAATCAACAACAAGCGGATGGCGGTTTTACGTGGCCCCCAGGTATCGCACAAACGACCAATCAGCAACCGCGCAACAATGGTTGACGAAACGGAAACAATCACCAGGTTTCCAATTTGTGATTTG
Organism: Flavisolibacter ginsenosidimutans; assembly: GCF_007970805.1. Lineage (GTDB taxonomy): Bacteria > Bacteroidota > Bacteroidia > Chitinophagales > Chitinophagaceae > Flavisolibacter > Flavisolibacter ginsenosidimutans. Next base: position 2,316,242 of record NZ_CP042433.1, read on the forward strand.
GTTAAATGCAATTCCTCGCGAATAGTAGGCATGAGCGGCGCAAGCCCAAACCAACCGAAGAAGCAAACAAAGAACATGAGCCAGGTGGTGTGAAAAGTTTTCATTTGCACACCCTTCAATGAAAATATGTTTAGCTGCGTGAGCGGTTTTGTTGTTGCTGACATGAGAAAAGTTTTGACGTTAAAAAGAGTAAGCAATCGTCAGCAATAGCAAACAATCGAAGTGTTTATTTGAAAAGGACCTCAGGTTTTACGTTTATCATCACATAGGCCCAATCGGCTGAAGGCTTTGCATTCTGAATATTTTTCACCGAAGCTGAAGCAAGTAAAGTTGTAGTGAAGTACCGGGAGTAACCGGCTTCAAAACCAATCTGTTTTGTTAACGCGTAACTTCCTACCAAATCAATTTCTTGTCCTAAACTTTTTTGCGTGTAGCCGCTTACATCCGTAGCCGAATTAAACTGGTGAACATCTGCAGAAAGCAGGAATTTATCCGATGCTTTGTACTTGCCTTTCGCATAATAATCTAACAAACCATTCTTGCCAAACGGGCTTGCGGCGTAGAAATAATCTATGAGACCAGCGAACTTGTGCGGCGTGCCGTACAAAGGGTCGAAGGCATTGCTTGTTGCGCCGCTTGTGCCTCCAGAATAAAGATCAGCACCGGCAAAGACCGAGAACTTTTTCGATAACGCATAACCCAATTGTCCACTCAAAAGCCAGGCACTTAAATCTTGTCCAGCGCTTGTCTTTCCAAACTGGTAATATGTAGAAGCCATCACTAATAACTTGTCGAAAGCATTGTTGTAATAAAAACCCGTTGTTGCGCGGCTCCAAGTGCTGGTGTCGTAAATTTTTGTTGATACACCATCCAAATGATACTGGCTAAAATTGTCGTTCAGGAAAAGAAACGATGCATTGCCCTTCGATAATTTCTTCCCAGTATACAAAAAAAAGAGGCTTTTGTACATGCTGCCGCCGTTTGTGTTTGCGGTATAATTTCCGGGTGGTGTGCTGTTGTAAAGCGTTCCCGAAGCGGCCTCTTTGTTTTGATTAAACGCTGCGCCAAAGTGCAGCATCCAATCGCCTGTTTCGTATTTCAACAACGCAGCGTCGTGTCTTCTGCCCTGTTGCAACCAATCAAGATTACCGAGCAAGCGTTGATCATCATAAACCAATTCTTGTCTGCCGATTTTTAAACTCAAGGCTTTATTCTTAATTACCGTATCAGTTAAACCAATTTCAGCCCAAGCTTCGTGCAACATTAAACCGTTCAAATCTTGCGTCGTTGTTCGATTCATAGTTGAAACATCTTGTCCCCACACACGAACGTCTTGCGCCGTTACACCAAACTTCAAACGATACGTTGAGTAACCGAAGGATAGTCTTGTTCGTTGCGAAGTAAAGAAAGCCGGTTTGGCACCGATAGGAAGCGGAGCGCCTTGCCCGTCCTTGTATTCAGTGCGTGTTCGCACCTGACCTGAAAGGGTCACTTGTGCCGTTGCGTATAAGGAGAAGAGTGTACACGCAACCAGCAAGAGAGAGAAGGTTCTGGTTCTTTTTTTCATGTAGATTTGAGAGGGTTTTAAAGTGAACGCCTTTTATTTTGAAACCTAACGGCCCGCGGGGACTGCCATCTCCCGGGCCTACTTATTTAAACAGTAATCTTCATCGCCTTCCTCTTCTACGCCAATAAACACAACGCCGTTTTCAATTTTTACGGGGTAAGTTCTGATGCTTTCGCATTCATCGTCGTTCAGGCAATGCCCATCAACCAGTGAGAACGTTTTTTTGTGAAAAGGACAAGCCACTTTGGGTTCACCGGCTTGCGAGCCAATCATGCCACGACTCAGCACCATCTGCCTTCTGTGCGGACAAAGGTTTTGCGTAGCGTACCATTCATCGCGGCGGGTAAAATGATAAAGCGCTATTTGCTCGTGCTTGTACTTTACGCATACGCCGCCGTTTTGCGGAACATCGGCTGCTCTGCAGGCCTTAAACCAGGTAATGTTTTGGACTAATGTGTTGCTCATCGTTTAGAATTTAAGTATGTACTTAGCTGTCGTGCTACTATCGACGCCTGTTGCGTCGCACACTTCAGCGTTCGGTAATTCTATTGAGCAAACAATCGATAGAGAATAAGTGAAACGTGATAAGTGAGATGTGAAACCACAGTGAACATCAATATGAAAAGCTTTTCGGTCTCACGTTTGCCGTTTCATGTCTCACCTTCATCATTTCCATTCCGCCTTCTTCTGCTCACGCAGCGGCGAGAACTTCACGGTAGGGTCCTTCTCTTCCGGGGCATTCACAAAGTGGTTAAAGCGTTTGCGCAGTTCGGGGTTATCCACCACTTCTTTCCATTCGCATTTATAATGATCAACCAGGAATTGCATTTCTTTTTCCAAACTTTCTGCAAGGCCAAGGCTATCATTCACTACCACATTGCGCAGGTAATCAATGCCGCCTTCCATCTTGTTTAACCATGTGGCTGTTCTTGCAAGCGGATCTGCTGTCTTAATGTAGAACATCAAAAAACGGTCAATGTATTTAATGCAGGTTTCGCTGTCCAAATCCTGCGCAAGCAGCAAAGCGTGCTGCGGCTTGGAACCGCCGTTGCCACAGACATAAAGATTCCAACCCTTTTCCGTGGCAATAATGCCGAAGTCTTTGCTTTGTGCTTCGGCACATTCGCGAACGCAACCCGAAACAGCAGACTTGATTTTATGCGGTGCACGCAAGCCTCGGTAACGTTCTTCAATGCGAATGGCAAAGCTTACGCTGTCGTGTAAACCGAAACGACACCAGGTTGAACCAACGCAGCTTTTCACCGTGCGTAACGCTTTTCCGTACGCATGGCCACTTTCAAATCCGGCGGCAATTAATTCTTCCCAAATGGCCGGCAAATCATTTAGGTGTGCGCCAAAAAGATCAATGCGTTGGCCGCCGGTGATTTTTGTGTAGAGATTGTATTTCTGCGCCACTTGCCCAATGACGATTAATTTCTCCGGCGTGATTTCGCCGCCCGGAATACGCGGCACAACGGAATACGTTCCGCCTTTTTGAATGTTGGCGAGGTACCGGTCGTTGGAGTCTTGCGCCGTGTCGTTTCCTTTCTTCAAAATCATCTCGTTCCACAACGAAGCAAGAATGGAAGCAATGGCAGGTTTACAAACTTCGCATCCATCACCATGACCCAAAGTATCCAAGACGGCATCAAAGGATTTTAATTCTTTTACCCGAATAAGATCAAAGAGTTCCTGCCGGGCATAATCAAAATGTTCGCACAAAACGTTGCGGATGTACTTGCCCTGTGACTTCATGGTATGAACCATCAGGTCTTTCAGCATGGGCACGCAACCACCGCAACCCGTTCCGGCTTTTGTGCATTTTTTTATAGCGTCAACAGTTTCGCAGCCGTTGTTTACAACATTGCAGATATCGCCTTTGCTTATGCTTTCGCAACTGCAAATAATAGCGTCTTCCGGCAGCCCTGCTACACCCGCGCCACTGTCGCCCTCAATGCCTCTGGCTCCTAAAATCACGTCTTCGGGATTGGGCGGCAATACGACTTTGTTTTTGCAGGTTTGCAGGAGCATGTTGTACGCTTCGGCATCGCCAACCAAAATGCCACCCAGAAGCTGCTTACCGTCTTCACTAATATTGATGCGCTTGTAAATACCCTTGTGGCAATCTTCAAACACGACTGTTCTTGTTGATGTCGTTTGAATAAATGGATCGCCGAAACTCGCCACATCAACACCAATCAGTTTGAGTTTGGTGCTCATGTCAAAACCGCTGAATGTTTTTGCACCACCGGTAAGATTGGACACCACAACATCAGCCATTTCGTAACCCGGCGCAACAAGACCATAAATCATGCTTCCGTGTAAGGCACATTCGCCGATAGCAAATATGCGCTCATCGTTCGTTTGCAACTTGTCGTTGACCACAATGCCGCCACGAGGACCAATTTCTAAACCGCAGGCCTTGGCCAATTCATCCCTTGGCTTAATGCCGGCTGAAATGACCAGCATGTCCATGTTTAATATGGTATCGTTGCTGAAGCGGAGTGCCTCTATCTGCCCGTCTCCAAGGATTTCAGACGTATTGGTAGCGGTGTGAATTTTTATACCGAGAGCTGAAAGTTTGGCCTGCAAAATTTTGGAGCCGGCATCATCAATCTGGCGGGGCATGAGGCGCGGCGCAAATTCAATGACATGCGTATCGCGTATGCCTAAATCCAAAAGTGCCTTAGCAGCTTCCAAGCCAAGCAAGCCGCCACCGATAACCGCGCCGGTTCTTGCTTTTTTGGCATAGGCCGTAATCAACTCGAGGTCTTCAATTGTTCGATAGATAAAAACACCTTCTTTTTCTACACCAGGAATAGGCGGCACAAAAGCCCCGGAGCCAGTTGCGAGAATAAGATAGTCATAGGAAACCGTCAAGCCGTTATGGGAGCGAACTGTTTTAGCAGAGCGGTCAATGGACGTAACAGGATCACCTAAATAAAGAGAGATATTGTGATCGGCATACCATTGAGCGGGCGCCATTGAAAGCTCATCGGCCGATTTGCCCGAAAAATATTCGCTGAGGTGTACGCGGTCGTAGGCGGGACGAATTTCTTCGCCAAACACGGTAATCTGAAAAGCCTGAGAGGATTTGGCCACCAATTTTTCACAACATTTGTAGCCAACCATGCCGTTACCAATAATTACGATCTTCATCCTTGCAGTTTTGATGGACAATTATTGGCAAGCAAACGTATTAGTATAAATTACATCTAACCAAGTTTTGCAATCATTTCAATCTTATAGATATAATTTTATTGTTTATGTCATAAAAATAAGAATAAATGCTCGTAATTTTAAGCTATGTTTAAAATTATTTATAGATATTTTTAATCTTAATTTGAAATCTTTCTCTCATTTTACCTATCATCGCAAAAAATCTGGATTGATGAACATACCCAGATCATAAATTCCGCATATGAAAATTTCCAAAGTGGCTTGTGATTTGAAAACCTGTTTTTTGTGTCAGCTTTGCCAGAAAGAATGGATTCCCGCACTTGACGCTCACCGCAAAAACTTCGTTGTAAAAAAGGGAGATGATATTTTTCAGGAAGGCGAAGCGGTTAAAGGAATTTTTTTTGTTTATGAAGGTGCAGTAAAAGTGCACAAGCAGTGGGGCGAAAAAGAACTAATTGTTCGCTTTGCGAAAAGAGGGGCTATCATTGGCCACCGCGGTTTGGGAAGAGATTTAATTTACCCGGTAACGGGAACGGCGATTGAATCCACAAAACTTTGCTTTGTGGAAATGGATTTCTTCCAGGCATCGCTAAAAGTCAACCACGCGCTTCTTTATGAGTTGATGGAGTTTTTTGCAGCCGAATTAAAAGAAAGCGAACGGAACATGCGCAACCTGGCGCACATGCCGGTAAAAAGCCGGATTGCTCAATGCCTTTTATTGCTCGATGAAAAATTTGGCCACACACCCGATGGCTTTCTAAATATTTCCCTAAGCCGGCAAGATCTGGCCTCGTATGCAGGCACGAGTTACGAAACGGCTTTCCGCGTCATGAATGAATTTGTCGAGGAAAATGCTATCAGCATACAGGATAAGCGATTCATCATTCATAGCAGAGCGTTATTGGAGCAACACTCGATCTAACAATTTTAAATGAAGCGCATTGCGCTTAAGGTTACAAAGCTCTGTCGAGATGCACGTAACCGCCATCTACGTGAACCAGTTGGCCTGTAGTGTGACTAGACTTTTCGGAAAGAAGAAAAGCCACCGCATTGGCAATTTCCTCGGCTGTGGTCATCCTGTTTTCAAAGGGAATTTTTGCCGTAATTGATTTTAATTTTTCGTCGGGATTGGGCAGGGTTTGTATCCATTTTGCATACAAAGGCGTAAAGCACTCTGCAACAACAACCGCATTCACACGAATGCCGTACTTCAACAATTCAACCGCCCATTCTCTTGTTAGCGCATTGCGACCACCGTTTGCCGCCGCGTAAGCCGACGTGTTGCCTTGTCCTGTTTCGGCCGTTTTGGAACCGATGTTTACAATAGAACCTTTTGACTTTATCAGGTGCGGCAAAGCGTGATGCGCCATCAAGTAATAATGAACCAAATTGCTGTGCAGACTTTGCATGAATTTTTCGTAGTTGCCGCTTTCAAGCCCCACACCGTCGTTCACGCCGGCATTATTCACAAGGCCATCAATGCGGCCGTATTTTGCAACAACGGCATCTACTGCTTTTTTGCATTCCTCGGGTCTCGACAGTTCGGCAACGAATGCACCGCAAAATTTTCCACTGCCCAAGAGTTCGTCTTTTATCTTTTCGTTGTCTTCATTGTTTCTGCCGATAATCACCGGCGTTGCGCCTTCAGCCGCCAACACCCGCACAATGCCTTCGCCGATGCCTTTGGCGCCACCGGTAACGATGATGATTTTTTCGCGTAAGCCTAAGTCCATTTTTTGATTTTACGAATGATAAAATAGCTTATCCCTTTGCCCAATTTTTTACGTTCTGTTTTTGCGTGCCCAATCCGTCAATGCCCAATTCTACTACATCACCGGCTTTTAAATATACTGCTGGCTTCATGCCCAAACCCACACCTGCAGGCGTGCCCGTTGAAATCACATCACCCGGAAGCAAGGTCATAAACTGGCTTAGGTAAGAAACAAGAAAAGGAACGTTGAAAATAAGATTGGCCGTTGTGCCGTCCTGCATCGTTTGACCGTTTAGCGTCAACCAAAGCCGCAGGTTATTCACCTCCGCAATCTCATCTTTTGTGACAAGAAAAGGCCCCAGCGGAGCAAACGTGTCGCAGCTTTTTCCCTTCACCCACTGGCCGCCGCGTTCAAGCTGAAACTCGCGTTCGCTCAAATCGTTGTGCAGGCAATAACCGGCCACGTAATCCATTGCTTCGCTCTCCACTACATACGTGGCCTTCTTTCCAATGACAACCGCGAGTTCTACTTCCCAATCTGTTTTGGTTGAATTCTTCGGAATGACCACATCGTCGTTCGGACCAATTAACGCCGTTGTTGATTTAAAAAAAACAATCGGCTCTTTAGGCGTAGCGGCGCCGGTTTCTTTGGCGTGATCAGCATAATTCAAACCGATGCAAATAATTTTTGAAGGCCGTGCAAGGGGGCTTCCCAACCGAACGTCTTTTGAAATTTTCGGCAGTGAACCCTTGTTTGCATCCACAAATTTTTGCAGGCGGTTTAAACCGTCGTTTTGCAAAAAAGCTTCGTTGTAATCTTCGCCGAAAGAAGAAGTATCGTAATAATCTTCACCAATAATAACACCCGTCTTTTCCTGGCCGACGGAACCAAAGCGTATCAGCTTCATGCGTAAATTTTATTCTGTTTGAATTAATTATTGAGTTTGATAAAGCCGCCGTCAATCGGATAATCGCAGCCGGTAATGAAGGAAGCTTCATCGGAGCAGAGGTACAAAATGAGGTGCGCAATTTCTTCCGGCTTTGCCATGCGGCCAATGGGCTGCGATGCGGAAAGCTTTTGAAACATCTCATCTTCTTTGCCCGGATAATTTTTCTTGATAAATCCATCTACAAAAGGCGTGTGCACCCTTGCCGGCGAAATGCAGTTGCAGCGAATGCCTTCTTTGATGTAGTCCCGCGCCACCGAAAGTGTCATGGCGTATACGGCGCCCTTGGTCATGGAGTAAGCAAAGCGGTCGGCAAGGCCAACATTGTTGGCAATGGACGCAAGGTTTAAAATCACACCGGAACCATTTTCTTTCATCAGCGAAACCGCGGCCTGCAAACAATTGTAAACGCCTTTCACGTTTACGTTGTACAAACGGTCAAAATCGGCTTCCGGCGTATTTTCCACGTTGCCCACGTGCGACACGCCGGCGCTGTTCACCAAGATATCAATTGTGCCGATGCTGTTGAAAACATCTTTCACTTGCTGCTGTTTCGTAACGTCGCAAACCTGTTTTACAGCATTACCGCCGGCCTTTTTAATTTCATCTTCCGTAGCGTTAAGCGCTTCTTCGTTAAGGTCTATCAATTGAATCGTCGCACCTCGCTTTGCAAACAACAAAGCCACCGCTTTTCCAATGCCGCTGCCACTGCCGGTTACTGCCGCAACTTTTCCGTTCAGGTCAAACATTTTTTTCGCAATTTAATTTATAAGGAGACGCCGCGCTTCCACGGAATGAAATCATCTTGCCCCAACAATACGGCTTTTGGAATGATTTCGCCGCTGGCTGCTTTGATGCAATATTCCAAAATTTCTTCGCCCATTTGTTCAATGGTTTTTTCACCGCGAATAATGCCGCCGGTATCAATATCAATGATGTCACTCATGCGTGAAGCCAATCCAGTGTTGGTTGAAATCTTTACCGTAGGCGCAACGGGATTTCCCGTTGGCGTACCCAAGCCGGTAGTGAACAGAATGAGTGTTGCGCCACTTGCTGCTTTGCCGGTTGTTGCTTCCACATCGTTGCCCGGTGTACACACCAAACTCAATCCGGGCTTTGTAACAGGTTCGGTATAATCCAATACATCCACCACCGGTGATGTTCCTCCTTTTCTTGCCGCACCGGTTGATTTGATCGCATCGGTAATTAAACCGTCTTTAATATTCCCCGGCGAGGGATTCATGTGAAAACCCGAACCGACTTTCTTCGCCAGGTCATTGTAAGATTCCATTAGGTGAATGAACTTTTCTGCAACGCTTTCGTTCACGCAGCGGTCAATGAGTTCTTGTTCCGCGCCGCAGAGTTCGGGGAATTCGGCCAGTAAAACTTTTCCGCCGAGCGCCACCAAAAGGTCCGACGCACAACCCACAGCGGGATTGGCGGAGATGCCGCTAAAACCGTCGCTGCCGCCGCATTTCACGCCGATGGTTAATTCACGTAAAGGCGCCGGTTCTCTTTCAATCTTGTTGATTTCGGCAAGGCCCAAAAACGTTTTTTTGATGGCGTTGCAGATCAATTCTTCTTCGCTTTGCGATTGCTGTTGTTCAAAAACATAAAGTGGCTTATCGAACGAAGGATTGCGCTTTTTTAAATCGGCCAGAAAATATTCAACCTGCAAATGCTGGCAACCCAAACTCAACACCGTTACGCCGCCCACGTTTGGATGATCAGCGTAAGCGGCAAGCAGGGAGCTCAATGTTGAAGCATCTTGTCGCGTGCCGCCGCAACCGCCCTGATGGTTAAGAAATTTAATGCCGTCAATGTTTTTAAAATAACGTTCGCGTTGGTTTGACGATGGCCCCAAATCAATTTGCTCAATGTCTTTGCCTTCTTTAAAAGCCTGAAAGACCTGCCGCGTAAAATGATTGTATTTATCCGAAACAGCGTAGCCCAATTCTTTGTGCAAGGCTTCTTTGATCACGTCCAAATTTCTGTTTTCGCAAAACACAGTGGGAATGAACAACCAATAATTGGCCGTTCCCACTCTTCCGTCGCTGCGCTTGTAGCCGTTAAAGGTTCTTGCTTTAAATTTCGACACGTCGGGTTGTTGCCAGCGGTGCTGAAAGCCTTTGTAGGCATAGCTTTCCGCCGCGTGTTTGGTGTTGGCCGTCGTCATTAATTCGCCCTTGGAAACCGGCACTTGTACCTTGCCCACAAGCGTTCCGTACATAATCACCTCGTCGCCCGCTTTCATATCGTTGACGAAGAACTTGTGCTTGGCGCCAATGGGTTGCTGAAGAATTACTTCGCGGCTTTTTGTTATTACCGTTGTTCCCGCCAACAAATCCTGCAAAGCCACCAGTACGTTGTCGTTGGGATGAATCTGCAAATAAGTTTGAACCTTCGTCCTTTCTTGAATCATCGTGATCTTAATATTCGTTTAACGAAAAAATTTTTTCCATCAGCATCCACTTTTCGCCTTTTGCCGCTTCCACTAAGGGTTGTTGGTAACGCCACATCAGTTCTTCCCATTGCTGCACTTTTGTATTGCCTTCATCGGCTGCTGCTTTTTTTTCAAAGCTGAAATCATCCGGGGTTTCCATCATCATGCACAATCTTGTTCCGAGACGATAGATTTCCATTTTTTCAATACCGGCTTCTTTTATTGAAGCAATGATTTCCGGCCACACTTGTTTGTGATGTTCTTCGTATTGTCGGATCAAATCCGGATCGCTTTTTAAATCGAGTGTTAAGCAGTAGCGTTTCATAAATGGAGTTAATGCGATAAGGCAATCACTTCTTTTGGTGCGCCAACGTCTATCTTTTGGCGAAGCGCATAAAACAAAATCAAAACGAAACAGGCAATGGGCACGATGTACCCCAATTGGATATTACCGCCCGACGCATCTGAAATTCGTCCCATGAGCAAAGGAAATACCGCGCCGCCCACAATGGACATGATGATGAACGAAGAAGCGATCTTGGTTTCTTCGCCCAGGTTTTTTACGCCCAGCGCAAAAATGGTCGGGAACATAATGGACATGAAAAACGGAACGCCCATCAGCGCATAAACCGCCACGTTACCGTGTGCAAAAACAGCTACCGACAACAATAAAATATTAATGAAAGCGTACAGCGCCAGCAGGCGTTCGGGCCGAATGTATTTCATCAGGAACGTGCCTACGAAACGTCCTACCATAAAGCCGACCATGGCAATGTAACCCCACCAATAAGCGGCTTGCTTTTCGGGCAGATCCATCGCCTGTTTTGTAAAGCGCACAAAAAAACTGCCTACGCCAACCTGTGCACCCACGTAAAAGAATTGCGCAATTACGGCCCATTTCACCTGCGGTATTTTCAGTACGCTGAAGGAGAATTTTTGACCCTTGTTTTCGTGCACGTTTTCACCGGCAGGGAGTTTTGAAACGGCAAATAAAAGCAACAACAAAAGCACGCCGGCGGCAATCACCAAATACGGCGTTTTCACCGTGTCCGCTTCGGATTGCAAATAGGAATTTAATTGTCCGGCTGCCGCCATTTGCCGCAACTCCTGCGGCGTGTGTTCAATGCCCGATAAAATAAATTTTCCGCCAAGTATCGGCGCCAAAAAAGCGCCAACGCCGTTGAAGGATTGCGCAAAGTTCAACCGTCTTGCGCCGCTCTTTTCATCGCCCAGTTTTGCCATGTACGGATTGGCAACCGTTTCTAAAAATGTAGCACCAGCCGCAATTACGAAGAGTGCGCCGAGAAAGAAAGTAAAGTTTCGCGTAGTCGCCGCGGGCAAAAAAAGAAGCGCACCTAAACCGTACAAAAACAAGCCGAACAAAATACCTTTTTTATAACCGTATTTGTGCATGAACAAACCCGCCGGCAGCGCAACGGAAAAATAAGCCAGGTAAACCGCTGTGTCTATGAAAGCCGATTGCGTATCGGACAACTGACAGGCTTTTTTTAAATGCGGAATTAAGATGGGATTGATGTTGTGCAGAAAGGCCCACAAAAAAAACAAAGACGTAACCAGGATGATGGGCAGAAGATAACTGCGTTTGTTCATACAGAGGAAGGCGGCAATTGGTTTTATGTCATTTCTCCAAAGCAGAAACAACGTCAACAGGCCCGTTACCGCAACAAATAAAAACCGAAACAGCAAGGATGTGTTGCAAATAATTGCCGTATCGTTCAGCTATTTTAACATGCGCCTTTCGGCTATAAAAAAAGAACAAACAGTATAGAACAGTTAAACGAAAAAATTTTTTTAAAAATAGATGAATAAGCTAATTTGGCATCGATCTACCTATTTTCTAACGATTTTACGCTAATTAAGCTGAATGAGACCACAACTTTTAAAAGTTTCCAAAGGCCCTGACCGTTCGTTTAGCGTTCGCCGCGATTTATTCCCCATCAACAACCGCTGGCATTACCACAGCGAGGTGGAACTGATTCACATTAAAAAAGGCGAAGGCACGCAATTTATTGGCGACTGCATCAAACGCTTTAAAGCCGGTGATGTGGTTTTGGTTGGCTCTAACCTCCCGCATTACTGGCGCTTCGACGATGTGTATTACGAAGAAGGCACAAAAGAGGCCGCCGATGTGCGGGTAGCGCATTTCAACGAAAATTTTTGGGGTGCGCAGTTCCTGGATTTACCGGAAAACCTCTCCCTCAAAACCGTTTTAGAAAAAGGCAGAAGAGGCTTGCAGATTACCGGCAAAACACGCCAACGTGTAGCCGAATTGCTGGAACAAATGCAGGAAGCCGACGGACCGCACCGCATCATTCTTTTAATGGAAGCGTTGAACGCCGTTGGCAACGGCAAGCAATTGGCCCCGCTTTCCTCCATTGGTTTCAAGCCCGATTTGGTGGATGCAGAAAAAGACCGCATCAATGCCATTTATGAATACTCGATCAAAAACTTCAAGCGCAAGATTCAGTTGGAAGAAATTGCGGAAGTTGCCAACATCAGTCCCAATTCTTTTTGCCGTTACTTCAAGTCGAGAACGAGAAAAACCTATTCGCAGTTTTTGATTGAATTAAGAGTTGGTCACGCTTGTAAATTGCTCATCGAAAACAACCAGTGCATCAAGCGCCTTTGCTACGAAAGCGGCTTTAATAATTTCACCAGCTTTCACAAGTATTTCAAACTAATAACCGGCAAAAGCCCGCTGGCTTATCAAAAAGAATTCACCGCCAATTAGCAGATAAATGATTGAACCAAAGGCCAATCTTCAGGCTTACCGAAGATTGGCCTTTTTTATTTTAGTACCGGTAAGTTTACACGCAGGGCTTCATTTTCGCCTTGGACTTTGGTTGCGTTGCATGCTCTCTGCCTGCAGGCAGGTTGTTCGTTTGAGATGTCTATTGAACAAAGGATGCTGACCGTTGTATTGCTATACGAACACAAGAAATTAATTTGCTTTTGATTTTATGCAGGCAGCACACAACATCATTTGGACCATTGGCCACTCAACAAGAACGATGGAAGAATTCATCCAAATGCTGCAATCGTTTTCCATTACACAGGTTGCCGACGTGCGGCATTTTCCCGGTTCCCGCAAGTTTCCGCATTTTAATAAAGAGGAGCTTGGCCGTGCTTTGGCAACCGCCAACATTCGCTACGAACACATAGAATCCTTGGGCGGACGAAGGAAACCAAAAAGCAATTCCAAAAACATTGCGTGGCGTCATCCTGCTTTTAGAGGGTATGCGGATTACATGGAAACGCCGCCGTTTCGTGAAGGGATTCACATTCTTGAGCAACTCGGTGCAGAAACAAGAACCGCTTACATGTGCTCCGAAGCCGTTTGGTGGCGTTGCCACCGGTCCTTGATATCGGATTATTTAAAAGCGAAAGGATGGACGGTGCAACACATCATGGACGTTGGCAAAGCAAAAGAACATCCGTTCACAGCGCCTGCAAAAGTTGTGAACGGGCACCTGTCTTACATGCAGGACGAATGAAAAGGCGGCCCGTTGTGTACAAAATCAAATAACCTTTTTCGGCAGAAAAGCTTTTGAAGAAAGGCCTTTCACTACAAATCCTTTCGGTCGGCCGATTGAATCATTGCGTCCTTCAAGCCGCGTACCTGTTGTATGCTCACGTCTTTTACATTCTTCAACACAACCGTGGAAGCACCGGGGGCTTTTTGTGCTTTGATGTAACGAAGCTCTGCGCCCTTCACATCATCGAGTATAAAGGGTGGACGACCGTCTTCATTCATATAGCTGACTTCAACATCGGTCAACTTCAGGTTCTTTACATGGCGCACATAAAAGCCGTACGAAGGCAGCACACGCCAACGGCCCGGCTCGGGGTAATCTTTTTCGTATTCGGGCACCACGCGATTCACGGAATCTTTCAACCCGCCGCCTTTGTAATAAATTTTGATGTTGCTTAATTGCAGGTCTTCAATGTCGTGCCCCGGCAAACCGCTGATCAATGCACCCTGCCTTGCGTCCACGTTCCAGGCAACCACGTTCTCAATGATGATTCTTCTGCATTTGCCAACCGGTATCGTATCCGGCCCGCGCATTCTCGCACCCAAACGGATAAAGATGGGAGCGTTCAAAATATCACGCATGGTAAGGTTAGAGATGGTCACGTCTTCCAGCAAAGCACCGTCAACGGTTTCCAGCGCAAGCCCGCGACAATATTCAAACACGCAATTGGTAATAGTAATGTTTTTAAAGCCACCGTTCGATTCCGTTCCAAATTTAATGCGGCCCGTTGCCGAGCTATCGGAGTAACGTTTGTATTCACGTTTGAACGTGCCGTCAAGCAACGTTCCTTCGTCGTAACCGCTTACCTGGCAATTGGTGATGGTGACGTTTTCTGTTGGCTTTGCATAACCCAAACCGAAAGAGCTTTTCAAACAAATTCCGTCATCAAACGGCGAGTTCACGGTGCAGTTGGAAACGCGAACGTTCTTGCAGCAATCAATGTCAAAGCCGTCGCGGTTGGTATCTACTTTCAGGTTGTCAAGAGTAAGGTTGTCCACACCAGTGGCAAGAATCGCAAACCAGCCGCCGTGCAAAATCGAAACGTCTTTGATGGTCACATTGCGGCAAAGCAAAAGCGAAATGGCTTTGTTGGGCTTTTGATCGCCTTTTTTGCCGCTGCGTACAAGGCCTTTTCCCCATATCAAACCGTTGCCGATAATGGAAACGTCGTGCAGCTTTTCGCCCCAGATGAAACTGTTCTGCCAATGGCTGTGACCGTAATCCTGGTACGTGTCGTTCACGCTTGGTTCGGGCTTGTCAAACTCGGTTGAATCAGAAGAAGCAATTAATGTTGCGCCCTGCTCAATAAACAAACAGATATTGCTTTTAAGACGAACGGAACCGAGCAAATAATTTCCGGCGGGAAAATAAATTGTTCCGCCACCTGCTGCGGCTGCGTCTTCAATCACTTTGTTCACGGCTTTCGTATCGCTGGTTGTACCGTTGCCTTTTGCGCCGAGTTCTTTTACGTTGTAAAAAGACTTCGTTTGCGCAAGAGAGAGAATTGAATAACCGATACTTAACAGGAGTAGAAAAAACCTTGCGTTTTTTATCATGGTTTAGTATTCATTAAGCAAACAATAAAATTGGTCGGTGCAATAGAAACATAAATGGAGCGTAGTCGTTTTATTTCGTTAGCATACTATTCAACAATTCTGGCAAAGGCCATTCGGTAAAAAATTTTGGCCGAATATTAAGTTGCGATTAACGATTGTTTTTATGAAGAAAAAAATCCCGGCCTCTCTCCTGCTCATTTTTGCAGCGCTTTTTGCTTTTCGTTCCGCCAAAGAATGGAACTCAAAATTTGTCACCCAAAATAAAGACGGCTCGCTTAGTTATGCACCCGATGAAAAAGGAAACATCCTTCCCGATTTCAGCCGCGTGGGATTTTATGCCGGCGATAAAGACATTCCTTCTATTGCCGTTGTAAAAACCGTTTCGCCTTCGGCAAACGCTGAACAAGAAATTCAATCGGCCATTGATGAACTAAGCAAACAACCGCTTGATAAAAATGGATTTCGCGGCGCTGTGTTGTTGAAGAAAGGAACCTACATCATCAACGATAAAATAAAAGTTGAAGCCAGCGGCATTGTGCTGCGCGGTGAAGGTGAGGGCACAAAACTAATTGCAGCAGGAACCGTTAACCGCCCGTTGATTGATGTGTCCGGAACCGGCAAGGTGCAGGAAGTCAGAGGAACGAGAACAGCGGTTACGGATGCTTACGTTCCCGTTGGCGCTAAATCATTCACCGTTGAGTCGGCAAACGGTTTCAAGGCCGGTGACAGAATTATTCTTTATCGTCCCGGCACGGAGCAATGGATTAAAGATTTAAAGATGGACCAGATTGAAGCAAGAGGCGGAACGAAGCAATGGCAGCCGAAAGAATACAACTTGCAATACGAAAGAGTGGTAACGAAAGTTGAGGGCAATAAAATTTTTATTGACAATCCCGTTGTGATGGCCATGGAACCGAAGTACGGCGGCGGACAAATTTTCAAATACACGTTCGACGGCCGCATCAATCACGTGGGTGTTGAAAACCTTGCCTGCGAGTCGGCGTTTACAAGCGACACGGCCGAGAATCATGCGTGGGATGCGGTATCGTTCGACAGGATTGAAAATGGCTGGGTGCGCAACGTAACGGCAAAATATTTTGCTTATGCCTGCGTGCACCTAAACGAATGGGCAAAGAACATTACGGTAACGAATTGCGGCTGCTTTGAGCACAAGTCCGTCATCACCGGCGGTCGTCGCTATTCGTTTTGCAACGAAGGCCAGCAAAACCTTTTTGCCAATTGCGAAGCAACGGATGGACGGCACGATTACGTAACGCAGGCAAGAACCTGTGGCCCGAACGTGTTCTACAATTGCACGGCAAAAAGAACACATGCCGATATTGGCCCGCATCACCGGTGGTCGAGCGGAACGCTGTACGATAACGTTGTAACGGATGGCGAAATCAATATTCAAGATCGCGGCAATTACGGAAGCGGTCACGGTTGGGTTGGCGTAACGCAAATTCTTTGGAACTGCACGGCCAAAAAAGTAGCGGTGCAAAGTCCGTGGGTAAACGGAAAGAATTATTGCATTGGATTGAAAGGCACGAAAGTTCCCGGCCGTTTCAAAGACCGTCCCGACGGCGAATGGGAAGGGCAAAACAAAGAGGGCTTGCAACCGGCGTCGTTGTATGCGGCGCAGTTAAAGACGCGGAAGAAAGCCTGAGCCGAACGATTGCAACGACAATGCAGACCAGCACACAATAAAAAAGCAACCATGAAACGATTGTTCGCCCCTTTCCTGTTTCTTTCTTCTACGCTTTTTGCGCAAACGAATACTGAAGATGTAGTACGAAGAGTAGCCGACCGCATTTTGCAAACAACTTTCTTCCAGTTTGTGAACAACAAAACAGGAGAAAAATTCCGGAGCACAAAAGGTAAAGACACCACCAACAACGTGAAGGCCGAAAGCAAGTTCAATAAAGGGCAATACGTGAACGGCGTGCTGACGGTGGGCATGTTGCGCATCAGTGATGTGCTGAACGACGCAAAGTATCTTGATTACTCACGCCGGAACTTTGGTTTTATTTTCGACAACCTTGATTACTTCAAACGCATGTTTGATGCGGGCAACAACGGCGTGGAATACCGCCCGGTGTTTCGCATTGGTTCGCTGGACGATTGCGGCTCTATGTCGGCGGGCCTGCTTGACGTTTATGCCTTCGACAAGCGCAAGGATTACCTTGACTACTTGAATCGTGTAAGCGATTACATCCTCAACAAACAAGTACGGTTTCCCGATGGAACGCTGGCGAGGAACGGTCCGCGCAAGATGACGTTGTGGGCCGATGATTTGTACATGAGCGTTCCTTACCTGGCGAGAATGGGAAAGCTGCCCGGCGATAAAAAGTATTTTGATTTTGCCATTCAGCAAGTCGAAAACTTCAACCGATACATCTACGATTCAACAACGGGACTTTACTTTCACACCTTCTTCAACGACGAGAACATGAACGGCGTAGCACGTTGGGGACGTTGCAACGGCTGGGTGGCTTTGGCGCAAGTGGAGTTGTTAAACAATCTCCCGGCGAATCATCCAAAACGTCCTGAATTGACAAAGCTTTTGCTTCGGCAAATCGTTGGCTTCTCCCGTTACCAGGACACGAGCGGCATGTGGCATCAACTGTTGGACAAACCCGAATCTTATCTTGAATCTTCGGTAACCGCCATGTACGTGTACACCGTTGCAAAAGCCGTGAACGAAGGCTGGATCAACAAGCGCTTTATCACCGTTGCGCAAAGAGGTTGGGACGCATTGGTGAAGCGAGTCACTGCCGATGGACAAATACCTGACATCTGCGTTGGCACGTCCGTGGAGGAAGACCTTTCGTATTATTTCAATCGCCCAAGAGAAACCAACGACACGCACGGCCTGGGTGCGTTTTTAATGGCCGGCGCGGAGATGATAAAAGCCAAGGATAAGCTGGTGGATTTAAGCAAGAGGCGTTAATGAAGTTGTACAACCTTGTAGCGACAAAGCCCCGATAGATTCGGGGGCTTTTGTTTTTATGTACTAAGCTGTGGTGCTGCGATTGCACTTCTGTTGCGTCACATGCTTGTGCGTTCGGGAAGTCTATTTGACAATTAGCTTAAATTTGTTCGCATGACGCAGACTATAGACCTTCAACCACTTGACAATGAGTTGCCAAGTCACTTTGCTGACAGGTTGGGCGTCTTATATACTAAGACTGTAACGACACAGCACAAGAAAGACAATGGGCAATTTTTCACACCTACCGAAATTGCTCATTTCATGGCAAGGCTTGTCACAGAGACCAAAGGCAAGTTGAAAATTCTTGACCCAGGTTGTGGAACAGTAATACTGTCAAGCTCACTTATTGAAACAGTTATTCTTCGTGGTGACACAGTAAAAGACATTGAGCTTGTAGTTTACGAAACTGACAAAGACATTCTTCCTTATACACAGGCAACGCTTGACTACTTGAAAACATGGCTTCAAGGGAAGAAAGTCGGTTTCAAAGCAACGCTTGACACAAATGATTTTGTGTTAGAAAACAAAGATTGCTTTGAACAAGGAAGCACTCTTTTCTATGAGCCGAAGAATGCTATTTACGATATTGTCATTTCAAATCCACCATACTTTAAAATCGGTAAAGACGATAAAAGGGCAGTTGTTGCAAAGTCAATCGTTTGGGGACAACCCAACATTTACTCAATCTTCTTAATGACAGCTGCAAAACTTTTAAAAAATGGTGGTGAACTCATTTTCATTATCCCACGAAGTTTTGCAGCAGGTAATTATTTCAGAGCATTTCGGGAAGCATTCTTCACAGAAATTGAAATCGAGCAGATACATCTTTTTAACTCAAGAACTGACACTTTCAACCGTGACAATGTTTTGCAGGAGACATTAATTTTAAAAGGCAAGAAGCAAAAACTGAACGGACATTTAGCTAATATCCTTTTAACTCATTCTAATGGAGTTATTGACCTTGACCAACCAACTGAAAAAGAATATCAGGCAGATGAATTAATTGACTTCAACACGAAGGAAAAAATCCTGCATCTTCCAAGCAACGAGACAGAAGATAAAGTGATTAAACTTTTCAAATCATGGAACGGAAGTTTGCATAAGTACGATATGCAAATATCGACAGGTCCAGTTGTTTCGTTCAGAGCAACTGAATATCTCTATGAGCAGTACAAAAACGGAACAAAAACTTTAGTTCCACTGTATCAGCTAATCAACACAGGAAAAATGACCTTTGAGTATCCTGTATTCAAAAAAGGCAAACCGCAATATATTCAATTTTGCGAAGAGACTAAACCACTTTTGCTGCCGAACAAAAATTACATTTTCCTTCGCCGCTTTAGTGCAAAAGATGATAAGAGCAGATTGGTTGCAACGCCATATTTCGTCGACATCTCACAAGCTGAATTTATTGGTGTCGAAAATCATTTAAATTACATCTACCGACCAAAAGGGCATTTGGCGAGAAACGAAATCTTAGGACTTGCTGCACTTTTGAACAGCAAATTATTTGACACTTACTTTAGAACCTTCAACGGCAACATCAATGTGAGTGCAACAGAACTACGTGAAATGCCTTTGCCGCCGTTGGAAGATATAAAAGAAATCGGCAACCAAATAGTATTAACCAACAACTTTTCTCAACCTGTAGTTAACGAACTTGTAAACGACTACTTTGACTTGGAACACATTTTCGCTTATGAGCAAAATTGATGACGCACAAAAAATACTGAAAGAATTAGGACTTCCCGCTGCCCAACAAAATGAAATCTCTGCTTACACTTTGTTAGCTCTTTGTGACATCAAACCAAGAGACAGTTGGAGCCAAGCTACAAGAGCAAGTTTGAAAGTTTCAAAAGGCATCATGGCTTTTTGCAAGGACGCTTATAAGAAAGAATATGCACCGAACACCAGAGAAACTTTCCGCAGGCAAGTTTTGCATCAGTTTGTGCAAGCGAGAATTGCTGATTACAATCCTGATAATCCGAAATTACCAGTAAATAGTCCAAATGCTCATTACGCTGTAACCAACGAAGCACTTGAGGCAATTAAAACCTTCGGAACAAAAGCTTGGAAAGAAGAGGTTGAGCGGTTTAAATCGGAAATTGGTGAATTATCAAAACGCTACTTGAAAGAACGAAAACAAAATCTAATTCCTGTAAAACTTAGTAATGGAAAAATATTGAAACTTTCAGCAGGAAAACATAATGAAGTGCAAGCTGCAATTGTACAGGACTTTGCTGCACGTTTTGCACAAGGAAGTGAAGTTCTGTATTTAGGCGATACTGCAAATAAGGATTTATATATAGACCAGAAGAAATTGAAAGAGTTGGGTATTCATATTGACGAGCATAGTAAACTTCCTGACGTCGTACTTTACGACGAAAAAAGGAATTGGCTTTTCTTGATTGAAGCTGTTACATCACATGGACCAGTTTCGCCTAAGCGGGTAATTGAATTGGAAGAACTGTTGAAAGACTGCAAAGCAGGAAGGGTTTACGTTTCTGCATTTCCCGACTTTGCAGAGTTTAAAAAGCATTCAACAAACATTGCTTGGGAAACTGAAGTTTGGGTAGTTGACTTTCCAGAGCACATGATACATTTTAACGGAGACCGCTTTATGGGGCCGAGATAACAAACCCATAAGTTCAGAAGTTTCATTAATCATAACTGGTTTCCGTACCGGAAGTATAATTATTTAACATCCTTTTCGTAATGCAGCGCCAGCACACCCGAAGCAAGGCGCTCAGATGAAACCAATTTTAATTGAAGCCGGCTTCCGGCAAACAACGGAATGCCTTCGCCCAATACAACTGGGTTTACAAACAACCAATAATCATCAATCAAATTGTGCTGCATGAGCAGGTGTCCAATGCTTGGGCTGCCAAACACGACGATGTTCGCGCCTTCGCCTTCTTTCAGCTCTTGAATTTGCTCCGCAACATTCTCGCTGATGATTTTTGTTTTGTCAAGCTCTTTTCCTTTGAGTGTTTTGGAGACAACCACCTTGGTTACGCTGTTGTACCACCCTGAGTGTTCAATGTCGTGCTTCGACGGATTGGGGCCGTCCGCAGCTGTAGGCCAGTAGCCTTGCATCATGTCGTAAGTTACCCGGCCGTAAAGCGCCGTATCCGCAGCCGCTGTTTCCCGGCCCGCATAATCAAAGAGTTCTTCGCCTACGTTTATCCAATTCATTTCGCCGTTTGGCCCGGCTACAAAGCCATCTAATGTTACGTGCATGAACCATACGATTCGTTTCATATTCGCTGTTGTTTTTGAGGTTACAAACTTACAGTCTGTGCGGGTAGATGGAATCCTTATTTGCGTCCATCAGAAAGGTCGTTTGCGGCATTTTATTCCCTTGTGTTTCCTGCCCTTGCCATTCCTCTAATTGAGCGTAAACTTGTGCTGACTTTAAAGAACAAATCATGAAATACCTCTTTGTTTTACTTTTTTCCTTCCTTGCACAAAACGGCTTTGCTCAATTTGTTGGTTTGAATAAAAAAGAAATTTCTTCTCTGCACAACCTGATTGCAAAAGACAGCAGCGCAAAAAAGTTTTATGTGTCTATCAGACAAACTGCCAACGACGCACTTGCGCAAACACCCGACCCAATTGACACGGTTGTATCGGAAGGACATCTTGCCACCGACCCGAAGAAAATCAGAACGGGAAAATCGCTCAAGGACATTGAGAAGATTTATTCGCTGGCGATAACGTACGCAATCGAAGGCAAGAAAGATTATCTGCAAAAAGCAGGAGATTACATTTCAGCGTGGGCAACGGTGAACCAGCCGCAAGGCAATCCGATTAACGATACAAAATTCGAAGACCTCTTCTTTGCCTATGATCTTGTCAAGAATGATCTGCCCGCTGACCAGCAAAAAACAATCAATGTATGGCTGGTAAAGATGGCCGATGCAGAAATTAAAACAGGCGCGGTGAAAACAAAGAAGACGTCGTTCAACAACTGGAATTCACACCGCCTCAAGGTGATCGGATTCATTGCTTACCTGCTGAACAACGACACTTACAAAAAGTATGTTGCTGATGAACTGCCTGCACAAATTGAAAAGAACTTGTTGCCCGACGGAAGCGGCATTGATTTTCACGAAAGGGATGCTTTGCATTACCACACCTACACCCTCGAACCACTGATTAGTTTGGCCACCGTGCTGAAACGTGCCACCGGCAAAGATTTCTACCGTTATGCTTCACCTTCCGGCGCATCGGTACAGAAGTCAATTGATTTTCTAATCCCCTTCGTGAGCGGCGAAAAAACGCATCCCGAATTTGTCAACAGTACCGTGGCCTTCGACAAAAAACGAGCGGACAACAAAGAACCCGGCTACCAGATTGGTGCGCCTTTTAAGCGGACGGCTGGCGTACCGGTATTGATTCTGGCTTCTTACTTCGAACCTTCGTGCATGGCCGTTGTGCGGGAAACATTGAACACTTCCGCAACTTATCCAACCTGGCAAGCAGTCATTAACGCCGCAAGAAAATAACCCGGAAACAATAGCATATATACGCTTAGCCTTTTGCTTTGCGAAGGCTGATCATCACCACGCCGTGCGGCGGCACATCGGCAGAAAATTCTTCGTTGAAAATACCAAGGTCTTTTTGCCGCCACAAGTCGCGAACAATGTATTTGCCTTTGATGCCCAAGTCGCTCCATTTCACGGAAAGCCTTCTCGTGATGTCGTCGGTGATGTTAAACAAACCTGCGGCTTTGCTGCCGTCTTCCAAATCTTTTGCAAGCACGCCACACGAATCAACCTTCGAAACAACCGTTGCTTGTTTGCCTAAGGGGTCTTGATTAACTGCCAGCACTTCATCGTTGGTTAAAAGACTTAATGTGAAGTCATCCAGTTTCGTCAAATCATTGCCCAACAGCAAAGGCACGGATTGCAAACACCATGCGCTCATGTGCGAATATTGTTCGTCGGGAGTAAGATGCGTTGGATAAGGGCCTTTGCCCCAACCCACCCAGCCAACAATCATCATGTCGGGATCGTTCCAATGACCGGGGCTTGCATAAGGGGCCCATTTATCTTGCGTAAGCAAACGGCTTTTCAAACTCTTCCAATTATCTCTGATATCACCGCCGGTTCTCCATGCGTTCGCAATCTTTGATAATTCACCAATGGATGCAAACGGCGTTGAATTAGAAAGGCTGAATACAACGTCACGGCCGCTGGCCCGTAACAGGTCGTACATGGCTTTTGTTTCGGGAACTTCAATCGGGTTCCAATCGTATTTTAAATAATCAAAGCCCCACTTGGCCCATTGCTTTACGTCTTTGTCCCAAAACGTGTATTGACCAATGGCGTAGGGCAATTGTTTTTTGTTGCGGGGAACGTTCTCGGTCGTCTTTGCAAAAATGCCTTCGGGATTTTGCGACGAGCCGCCGATGTGGTGACCGTAAGATTCAACCCAGGGCGTAGAATAAATGCCAATCTTCAAACCCAGGTTGTGTACTTCATCAACCAAAGCCTGCATGTTCGGAAAGGTGGTTGAATCGGACATGATGCCGCCAAATTCTCCTCCCCTTTTGCCTTGCCACACGTCGTCAACGTTCATGTAGTTCCAGCCGTGGTTAATCAGACCAGAAGAAGCCATTGCTCTTGCGTTGGCGGCCACCAATTCCTGCGTCACTTTCGATGCGTAAACGTTCCAACTGTTCCAACCCATTGGCGGCGTTAACGCAATGGTTTCGCCAACGACGATTTTGAAAGAACGTTTCGTCTCGCCCAACTTGTTTTTCGCATGGAGCAGCAAAATGTATTCGCCGGGTTTTGAAATAGAGCCGGAAAGTCTTCCGGTCTTTGCATCAAGCGTTATGCCTTTCGGAAGATTATCAGCCGAAAAGGCCATAGGCCTTGTGCCGGTTGCGGGAACGGTAAAAAGAATCGGGTGATTGGGACGAACACCAAAGACTTTCGGTCCGTTAATTTTTGGCGAGGGGCTTTCTTTCGGCGTTAAAATATATTTTGATAAGCTATCCTGCGCATGCAAAGCAAAACAGGAGAAGAAAAAAATGACGACGGCAAAAAACTTTCTGCGCAAATAAAAATTCATGGTTTGATTGTTTGGTTGTCGGCTGCATTACTACTGTTGAACTGGTGTTGCGACGCTCCGTTCAGGGTTCTGTTCTTCTATCATCTTTTCTTCTGTCTCCGCAGGAGACAGGCCCTGGTGGTAACAAATCATTCATTATCGTTCTTCGGCTCCTGCGGAGCCGAAGAACATCAACAGTCTGTTTTTCTACCAAGGTGCAGCGCCTAACGGCGCTGAATAGAATTACCGGACGTACAAGCGTGCGACGCAAGTAAAGTTCAATAGTAGCAATGCCGCTCAGTACATAAAAATCACTTTGTTATTTAAGAGCATTAAAAGAAGTTACTCAATCCAGCTCACCGGCCTTCATCTTGTCTTTTAAAACCGTTTTGTTTCCGGTTGTTCCAACAGCTCCTTTCACTTCCAGCTTCACCACCGATGCAATTTTGTTGGGTGCGTTATCGGGCAGCTTAATTTCCACTGCACCGTTGTCTTGTTTCGCTTTTATTTTTTCGTTGCTGCCCAAAAGTGAAACCGAAACCAGTCCATTTGACAATGCAGGCGTTACCAATTTTCCATCTTTTGGCCAATCGAAAACGTGCAGGTAAAGAATCGTGTTGCCTTTGGTTTCTTTTTTGGTAATCCGGCCCCAACTCACCGGCGCAAACGGACTGGCCGTTGTGCCGTAAATCGCTTCGCCGTTCACCTTCATCCACTCGCCCATGCCTTTTAAAATGTCAATGCTTTCCTGCGGAAACATGCCGTCGGCTTTGGGGCCAACGTTGAGCAAATAGTTGCCGCCTTTGGAAGCAATGTCAATCAAATTGCGTACGAGTGTTTCGGTGCTTTTCCAATTGTGCGCATAAGATTTATAACCCCATGTTTCGTTCATCGTCATGCAGGTTTCCCAATCTTTTCCATCCAATTCACTGAGGTTGGGAATGCGTTGTTCGGGTGTTTTGTAATCGCCGGGATAGTTTGGACGCTTTAACCGGTCGTTCGTAATAATGTTCGGTTGCAGCTTCAACAGGGCATCCAACTTTGCGGCATATTCATCGGTCATGTTGGTTGGCGTATCCCACCACAAAACGGCCACGTCGCCGTAATTCGTCAACAGTTCTTTCACTTGCGGCACGGCTACGTCGTCCATGTACTGCGACATGGTTTTTGTTTCCTGCGCGGGGTCCCAATGGCCGTTGTGCGCGGCGGTGTAGGCATCAATTTTTGCCGAGTCGGGATTGGCCCAACCTTCCGTTGCCGGTTTGCGTGCCACGGCGCCGCCAGGGTTGTTCCAGTCCTGCGCCTGCGAATAATAAAAGCCCAGTTTGATCCCGTATTTTTTGCAAGCGGCGGCCAACGGTTTCAATACGTCTTTGCCGTAAGGTGTTGCGTCGGCAATGTTCCATTTGCTGGCATTGGATTTAAACATTGCAAAGCCGTCGTGATGCTTGGCCGTGATGACGATGTATTTCATGCCGGCGTCTTTGGCCATTCGTACCCATTCGTCGGGATTGTACAAAACCGGATTAAACTTTTTTGCGTAAGCCTGGTATTCGGCTACGGGAATTTTTCCGCGGTTCATGATCCATTCGCCGATGCGATTCACTTGATGACCGTTGTACGTGCCGGCCGGAACGGAATACACACCCCAGTGAATGAACATACCAAAGCGGGCATCGCGCCACCACTCCATGCGGGCATCGCGTGCCGCATTCTGCGAAAAACTTGTTTGTGCAAGAAGGGCGACCGTTAACAAGAGGAGAAAAAATTTCTTCATACAGCAAAAGATTTACGTCGTTAATGAAGTTGCAACTAAAGAAGAATTCCGTCGCAGCTTGTACAAGAGATTGGCCAGTTATTCAATCATTTTGACGTGAACAACCGGCAAAAGGTTGTCCTTATTTATTTTCTTTTGCGGCGCCGACACCGGCCGGGTGAAGCGGGCTTATTTTCACGAAGCTAATTTTCTGTTGCCCGTTATCAACAGACAAATTTGCTGTTGGCTGAAACACACCGGCGGCATCTTTTGAAAGCTTTGGATCATTTGTGATGAAAGTACCTGGCGGCATGTCGCCTGCACCGGCTGTATTAAAAAGAATGTTGTCTGACCATGTAGCGTCGGTATAAGGTCCGCTGATGCTGGCCGCTGGGCTTCCACCTTCAATGATGTTGTTCACAACTTTTATGTTCGTTGCGCCAAGGCCGTTCTTTCTCGCTTGTTGTACAATGTTTGCTTTGTTGTTGACAAGAATGTTCAGGGCAATTAAAACTCTGTCGGGACGATCGTGTGCCGTGAGTTGTGCGCCGTCGGCTACTTCACCGTCGCCGTTACCAATGTTGATGGCAGGATTGCAACCCTCAAAGTAATTGCTGTAGATGATGTGGTCGTCGCCGAAGATGCGCAAGCCCGGCGTGGCCGTGAAATAGTTGCCGTAAACCTGGCAGCGGTTTCCGTGCCGCAACGTGAATTGCGCCGGGCAATTACGAATCGTATTGTAGCGAAGCGTAACGGCCGATGCTTTCACAGAAATCAACTCATTTTCTCCCGCACAATCTTCAAACAAATTGTATTCTACGACGCTGTTGCTTGACGACATGCTGAATCCGCTCAAACCAAACTGCAATGTCTCCGCACCGTTTTTTCCACCCTGATCTTTTTGCGATTTGAAATAGTTGTGATGAATCCACAAACGTTGTGCAATCTGCTTGCCCGTGCCGCGAATGGCAAGGAAGCGGCCCATCGCGTCTTTGTTCTGAAAGCTGTTGTGGTCAATCTCGTTGTCGTTGCCGGCAATCAGCAAATCTTCGCCGTCGCCGGGTGTTTCAAAAATATTGTTTGTCCAGCGGCAGAAGGTGCTGCCGGAAGAAGACTTTGCTTTGGATGCGGCGTGGGTGAATTTAAAATCGCGAATGACGACGTAGCTCGACGGCGAAGCAAGATTAAAACCGCCACTGCCGGTGATTTCTGCCTTGCCGAAATTTTCTGCGGAAACAATGATGGGCTTTTCTTTTGTGCCTGCGGTTGTGATAACAATGTCGCCCGTTGTTGTATAAACACCGTCTTTTACGAAGATGACGTCACCGGGTTTGGCCTTGTTAATCGCTGCTTGCAATTCTGCAACAGAAGCAACGGTTATTGTACCGGCAAAAAGTTTTGTTGAAACGGATAAGAAAGCAAAAAGCAAAAGTTTTTTCATGGTTAATTGTTTATGTTACCGGCATCTGTAATTCTATTTAGCGTCTGTTGCGTCGCACACTTCAAGACCTTGTCTACTGTTCGGCAATAAGAACCACAAAGGCATCAAGACACGAAAGCTTTGTGCTTCTTTGCCCTTTCGTGTCTTGATGGTTCACAAAAGCTCAATAACGTTCTGAACGTACAAGTGTGCGACGCAACGAAAGCTTCAAAGTAGCACTACCGCTTGGTGCATTAAAACAAGCCCTTCCCTTCATTCAACCTTTTCATGCGCAGCAAGGCTTCCAGGTAATAGTAATCCGCATAGCTCAACGGCACATCAACCTCGCTGTTCGACGGCTTTGCACCGGTGCTGCGCAAGAGAATAAAACCTTTGCTTTCACCAATTGGCGAACGGTAATAATTCGTGAGACTCTCCAGCATTTTATCGGCCGCCTTGCGGTATTCTATTCCGTTCGTGCTGTACGTACTCAACTCATACAGGGCCGATGCCATTACTGCTGCGGCAGATGCGTCTCGTGGTTCAGCGGGAATGTTCGGCGCGTTGAAATCCCAATAAGGCACGAGATCTTTCGGCATGTTCGGGTGATTCAAAATGAACGCAGCGATGCGTTCGGCATGATCAAGAAAAGCTTTGTTCTTTGTTTCGCGGTAGCACATGGTAAAACCGTATAGCCCCCAGGCTTGTCCACGGGCCCATGCCGATTCATCGGCATAACCCTGATGCGTTGTGCGTTGCAACACCTTACCGCTAGCCGTGTCGTAATCCACCACGTGATAGGAACTGTAATCGTTACGAAAATGATTCTTCATCGTCGTTGCTGCGTGACGGAACGCAATCTTGTAAAATGACGAATCACCGGTGAGTTTGGTGGCTTCAAACAACATTTCAAGATTCATCATGTTGTCGATGATGACGGGATACTTCCACTTCGTCCGGTTGTCCCATGATTTAATGACGCCGGTAACCGGATTAAATCGCGTTGACAACGTTTTTGCCGATTGAACAATCACGTCTTTGTAATGCGGATCATTCGTTAAGCGGTAGCCTTGTCCGAAGCTGCAATAAATTTTAAAGCCCATGTCGTGGGTACCGCCGTTGGTTTTTTCTCTTTCAATATTGGCCGTGTATTTTTCGGCAGCATCTTTCCATTCTTTCTTCTTTGTGTATTCGTACAGAAACCAAAGTTCGCCGGGAAAGAAGCCGCTCGTCCAGTCTCTTGATGAAACAAGTTTTAATTGCCCGCTGTCCAATGTCCTCGGCGAAACCAGGTCACCGTTTGCCCCGCCAGGCGATATGCCTTTTGTCGCACCTGATTTTGCTGCCTGCGCTTTTGGAATTTCGGTCAGCATCACTTTCGTTTGTTGTTCTGCATTGGCAAAGACTTTAGGGAGTTGAATGGAAGAAGCAGTAACAGGAATGGCTTGCACTTCGAGCACTTTCATTAATTCAGCCTTCGCGATGGTAACAGGTGATAGTTTCAATTGATGGATGCCTGCAGGCAGTGAAACCGTTCCGAGGTCTCTCGTCATCACCGCGCCTTTTGCATCCGTGCTCACGGTGTTTTGCATGTAATAATCATCCAATGAAACGGCATACATTCCTCCTGCAGTTTCAGCCGGTGCAATGTATTTTATCAGCAGTTTAAAATCGCTTGGCGCAGTTGTGCGGAAACTCCAACTCAATGCCTGGTCTTTCGACTTCCATCCTTCCACGAAATAGCGGTCTGTTTTGCCATCACCGAACGCAAAGCCCTTGCCTTGCTGTGTTGCATCAAAAGCAAGCAACCGTGTTATCGGAATGTTGGTTGACACATAACGAACCGAATCAGTTTGTAAACCGTTTTTCAAATCAACTACTAAAACAGCATTCACTGTGTCAATGACTTTACCTGCCAGGTTGATTAAAACATCCGTTGGATTTACTCTTGAGAAAGAGAACGTTCTTTTTGCATCTGTTAATGAATAAATTTTCGTTGGATTGCTTTTCAATCCACCAACATAAAGTTTGCCATCAACAGGCCAATTGAATACGTGCAAATAAAGCTTGTCTCCTTTCACCGTTGAAACGCCCCAGCTTTGCAGAGGCAACGGACTCGCTTTTGTTCCGTAAATGCTTTCGCTGTTTTTATCCATCCACGCACCAATTCCTCTTAAAATCTTTACGTCTTTTTCATCAAAAGTTCCGTCGCCTTTGGG
Source organism: Flavisolibacter ginsenosidimutans (assembly GCF_007970805.1). Lineage (GTDB taxonomy): Bacteria > Bacteroidota > Bacteroidia > Chitinophagales > Chitinophagaceae > Flavisolibacter > Flavisolibacter ginsenosidimutans. The sequence goes on from NZ_CP042433.1 coordinate 2,345,647, forward strand.
GCCGATGTTCATCAACAAATTTCCACCTCTTGAAGCCGCACTTGCAATCAACCGAACGAAATGCGAAACCGGTTTGTGCCTGCTGTCGAACTTTGAATAGCCGTAAGATTCGTTGGTTGTTGGTATCGCTTCCCAGTCGCCGGTCACAGGATAAAATTCAGCCGGACGATCAGCCGTGTTTTTGTAGTCGCCAAAATTTGAAGCCGCAAAACGTACCAGCCGACCGTTTACCACAACATTATTGTCCACATCACGAATCGCTTTCAGGATGCGAATGTTTTCCGACAGCGGCAATTTCTGCGGCGTATCAAACCACAAAATATCCGGGTGGTATTTTTTCAGCAGTTCCTGTATTTGCGGAATCGCTTTTTCATCCACATAACTTTTTGCTTTCGTCAACAATTCAGGATGCAAATCATACCATTCACGGCCACCGTACAAATTCAGGTCACCGCCGGGGTTTTTGTATTCCCAATCGTTGCCCGGCGCATCGGGATGTTCCCAATCGAAAGCGTGAGAATAATAGAAGCCAAACTTCAACCCGTATTTTTTACAAGCCGCAGAAAGTTCGGCCATGGGATCACGCTGAAAAGGCGTTTGCTTTTTCATGTTGAAATTGGAAACCGTAGAAGGATACATGGCGAAACCATCGTGGTGCTTCGCCGTGATGATCATGTATTTCATGCCTGCTGCCTTTGCATTCTTCACCCATTCCTCCGCATTAAAGTTTACCGGATTAAAACTGTGCGCCAATTCCAAATACTCCGCCCGTGAAATTTTTTCCTTGCGCATCAGGTGCTCGGCATAGCCTTCCACCTTTTTGCCCTTCCATTCGCCGCCGGCTTTTGAATAAACGCCCCAGTGAATGAACATGCCAAATTTTGCGGCCCGCCACCAGGCAATGCGCTGGTCGTGGTTCTTCATAGAAGTTGTCCACCAACCATTCATCGCTTCATCAATCGCCGCTTGGTCACGCTGCTTGCCTTTGTTCGACATGTCTTTGTCTTCATCACCGTTGCCTGCTTGCGCGGAGCAAATGAAAAATGCAAAATGGAAAATGAGCAAGCAGATGAGTTGCGCCAGACGTTCTCTTTTTAATTCTTTCATTTTTACTTTTTCATTTATTGAAGCCATATCAACGGATGCCTTACCGGCAGGTTTCGAATCACTTCTTCGATCGTTGGATTGTGATCCAACTTCTTCCACGTATTCAACCAATCTTTGTTACCGTATGCACTTGCGCCAAAAACAAGCGAAGGCTGCGCTACCGGCCAGGCATCCCAATACATTACATCTTTTGCAAAAGGCCATTTGTTTTTATTCGCCAGATAGGGATACAAGAATTCAATTCCTTTCTTTATTGATTTACCGTCTGCTGTTTGATAGTTCCACAAGTCAGCCTCTTTCGCCGAAAGGATCTGGCAAATCGTTGTCATCGCATCGAGGTTGAAGATGGAATAACCAAACGGCTTTGTGCGTTTCAATTCTCTTGGAAAACTTCCGTCCGTTGCCATTTGATTCGGCAGCAAAACATTTTTGTAACGGTCGCTGCAAAAAGCCATCAGCTTTTGATTGTCTGTAAAACGTGCAAAGCAGGCTACCTGCATCACCCAGCAGGTACCGTGATTGTTCTCTGCGTTCATTTCATCTTTGCCGTACTTGTGCGTGGTAAGCCAGTTCAGGTATTGATCAAACCAATTTTTTATTGCTGCCAAATCATTTGCGTTCATGCTTTTTGCGTGAAGCATCGTTCGCAATCCTTCTACTACTTCCATCAACTGAATCGTATCAATGATGCCGATGCCTCTTCCTGTGAATCTTCCTTTGATGGCTTGTGCGTACAAGAGGCTTGGATTCATCAATGTGGCTTCATCTACAAACCATGCCTTGCAATGCTTCAACGCTTGTTGCACGTATTTTTCATCGCCGGTTAATTTGTAAGCAGATGCCAATGCGCCAACTATTCTACTGAAGCGGATCATGGCCAGGCGGTGCGCCACAAAGTTGTCCGGGTTCGTCATGCCGTCGCGCTGCACGTAAGGGCTGTCAACGCTTGCCGGATTGGGCCACCAGTAATCGCCTTCCGAAAAAAAATCGTGTTTGCCGCCGGCGCTTCGCGGAGAACCTTGTGCTGTTACCGTTAACGGCTCCTGTTGCATTGCCCATGCCGCCTCTTCCATCACTTGCTTGCGCAGGGTTGCCGCGACTTCAGCCTCAAACGCTGTACGAGACATTGCTGTACTTAATTTTTCTTGGGACGAGCATCCAATTAATACGCATACAAGAACACTCAATAGTCTCATGCAAAATTTTAATTTGATAAATTTTGGAGCAAGGTTATCATCATTGAAAGTTCCAAGGCATCACGCTATTATAAATTCACAAAGGCAGTTGGCAGGCCCTCTACTTTGGCACTGGCAACCGATTTGCCGTTTTTTGTTTTTACCCGAATGACGGCTCTACCGTTATACAACTGTACCAGTCTTGAGCCGGACGATGTTCCCAAGTCGTCAATCAACTCACCGTCACCGGTTAAACCAAAGCGAACCCAATTGGCCGCATCGAGACATTGAACATTTTTATCGTCGAGCATTTTCACTCCTATCGTTGCAACGCCATTCTCGTCAGCCATCTTTTCCATCAATAATTTTGCAGGCTTGCTCCATTTTTCAGTTTGATAATGAAATTTGATTTCATCTCTCACCGTTTCTTTTCCTTTTCTGGCAACAACGGAAACGCTGTTCTCTCCTTTGTTGAAGACAACGTTCCATCGCAGGCCAGCAGCAGGAAAATCCGGACTCTTACGCTTTTTGACGCCGTAACTTTTACCGTTTACAAACAATTCCGCTTCGTCGCAATTGGAATAAACTTTCACCATCTTCTCTTCACCTTCAGCCCCCCAGCGCACCGGCCACGAATGACCATATATGTGTGCCATCGGCTTTGTAGCCCAGTAGGATTGAAAAACATAATAGGACTCTTTTTTTGCCAGGTCTCTTTCTACTAATCCTTTTTGGTTCATGTAGGGAACAGGATTGTCGGGACGAATCGGCGTAGAAAAATCGCGGAAGATCCATTGCGCCGCACCCGTGAGCCAGGGCATGGTTTCCTGTTCTTTCAAGTGCCAGTCGAAAAGATTGCAGATGTAAGATTCGCTCCAGTCGCCGTCTTTGGAAACCCTTGCCGCACCGCCGTACAACGATGCATCGCCGGCACGTTCGTCCGCAGTGCCTTGTGCTTTTATTTGTTGCAAGGCTTTATCGGGATTCTCTGAATGCCTTCCGGCATGTGAATCGCCACCCCATTCCATGTGAAGGAAGTGATTTACTTTATTAAATTCTTCTTCGGTTACCTGTTTGTATTCCGTGTAAATGCCGCGGTACCAACCGGCCCAAATGGAAGGTGAATAAACGTCAACAATGTCTTTGCAAAAATCGCAACGGCGGATGGCTGTTTTGCGCGAAGGATCGAGGCCGTGTGAAAGATCGTTCAGTTCTTTCATGAACGAGCGAATGGCTTCTTTATCAAAATCGGGCTGGTCACCGGGCCAGTCGTTTTCATTACCCAAACCCCAGATGATAGCGGCCGGATGATTGTAATGCTGCTCAATCATGTTGGTGAGCATTCGTCTTGCCTGCTCTTTGTAAACGGGCCCGCCCAATCCGCCGCGGCACCACGGGATTTCTTCCCACACCAAAATGCCCAAACTGTCGCAGAGATTTAAGGCAATGCGTGAGTTCTGGTAATGTCCCAGCCGAATAAAGTTCACACCCATTTCTTTCATCAGGATAAACTCCTGCCGAATCATTTCTTCGGTTAGTGCGGCCGCAACGCCGGCGGCGTCTTCGTGTCGTTGCGTGCCGCGAATGAGCAGCCGTTTGCCGTTCAAAAAGAAGGGACCTTTCGTGGCAAATCGGAAATGCCGAAAGCCGATTTTTTCGGCTTGTGTAAAGACGCCGTCTTTTGTCGTCAGGGTTGTTTCAACGGTGTATAAAGTTGGCTTTTCAGTTGACCAAAGTTGGGGAGCCTTGACGTTGAAATTTACGATTTCAACGTCGCTTTTTAAATCACTCAATACCTTTTGCGTTTGCTGAATTGTCTTTCCAAAAGGGTCAAGCAACTTGATGGAAACCGTTGCAGTGGCCGCGTTCAAGGGATTGTAAAATCTTGTTCGAACGCTTAGCTTTCCTTCTTTGCCAAGGCTGTCTACGTCTGCTTGCACAAAGATTTTGTCAAGAGAAACAGAAGGAACGTAAACCAGATTCAGGTAACGATAAATGCCGCTGTAAACATTAAAGTCGGAAAGATTGGAAGGGATCATCTCCAAGTCACGGGAATTGTCCGTGCGAATGGAAAGCGGAATCTTCCCGTTGAATTGTTTTTGCAGCGTGTCGGATTTTTTGAATGCTGCAATCGCATCGGTAATATCCACCGTCCATTCATCATATCCGCCCACGTGCGAACCCACTTTTGTCGTGTAGATGTACACATCTGTTTTTTGTCCAACCCCTTCAAAATGCAAAAGCGTTCGCCCTTTTGCATAAGGATTTTTTACGTTTAACAAGGTTCGGTACCACGCCGGTCCCTGGTAATAATTCACATCCGGATCAACGGCATCTTTCGCATTCACGCAATGGGGCAAGGTTACATTCGTCCACAGCGGCACTTCTTCGGGAGCCCCTTTTTTTACCGGTCGTACGGCTTCCCAAATACCGCCGAGGTCCTGCTTTAAAAACTGCCAGTCATCGGTTAAACGAATTTTTTGCTGCGCAAAAACAGCCGGCGCGAAAACGGAAAAAATAAAAATGAAAACGGCACTGTGCTTCACGATGGTTAAAAGGGTTTGGCGGAAAAAGAAAAGAAAAGAACCGGCTTTTAACCGCCGGCTCTTTACCGATTGCTGCTTTGTGAGACTTTAAAACTTCGTCAAGAACGTTTGCGTTGATTACTGTCCCAACGTTGTTGTGAGAAACCTGTCGATGGCATGAATGGTTCCGTTGGTGGCCTGAATGCTGCTGGTCCTTACGTTGCGGCTTTCGTTCAGCACAATGGGATAATCCGATGTGTTGGACGGAGAAGAATTAAGCACCCTGATGGTCATTTTGGAATCGGGGTTGGCAACGAAAGGATAAGCCGTGTTTCGTGTAATGCCCGCCGGAAGCGTGTTAAGGCTGCCCGCCGGGGCAATTGTTTTCACTTCAACAAGATTTACCGGCGGCAAGGTGTAATGGTTGTACACGCCTTCGATGATCAGGTATTGCAAATACGTTTTCACCAGGTCTTTCGGATAATCGGTCCAAACTTTACCGGTCTTTCCATTTACTAGATAAGCGCCAAAAAAACCAACGTCGGCCAAATTGCTGTTGGTTCTTGTCAGCGCTTCTGTAACGGGAAAAATATACGTCCGGTTTGGCTTCACGTATTCGGCCGTATCAATTCCGCTGTAGATGATGGCGTCGTAAAAGCTTTTCCAAATCTGGTCATTGGCCGTCGTGCCCAAGGCTCTTTGTTTCAGGTAGTCCCACGCAGACATGTACACGTGTGAATCCACCGTGTCGGCCTTGCGGTCGTAATCTTTTTGCAAAGCCAGCTTTTTACAACTTGACAGCGACAACGCTGAAGCAACGAGGACAACGGCAGCGCCGAAAAAAAGTTTATTGAAATTCATAACAATCGCTGATTAATTATAAGAAGGGTTTTGTACCAGTTTTTTGTTGTCTTCCAACAGTGTGCGGTAAAGCGGCCAAAGTATTTTGTTTACGTCGCTGCCAAAGCCGGTTTGCGCTGTGCCCAGTCTTGCCTGGCGCAGTTTCAAAACAGGATCCATCACCTCCATTACTTTTCCGGTTCTTACCAAATCAAACCACCGCTTCCCTTCACCGTACAATTCAAACCTCCGTTCGTTTAAGATTGTGTTTTCCATATTGGCTGCGCTTACCGCAGGATCGTTTGCCGCATAAGCGGTTAAGCCGGCCCGCACACGAATGAAGTTGAGGTACTTCAAGGCATTGGCAAGGTCGCCGGTCTTGTTCAGTGCTTCAGCATACGTTAAGTAAACGTCGCCCAGGCGGTACATCACCAGATAAACATTGAGATCGGTGGGTTGTGTGCCCGCGGGCTGGCTGAACACACCGCTCATGTTAAAATATTTCAGCAGCTTGTCGTTGTGTCCAAGACCATTTAACGTGTCAATAGTTCCCGGCATACGGATGTCGGCTTTTACTTTTTTCCAATCAGCTTGCAAGGTGGAATCAAACCTTGCCTGGTTGTTGGACAAGCCAACGGTAACCGGCAGACAGGCGCAACCGTTAACCGTATTGTCCCAATGAATGCTCCAGATTGACTCTCTTGTTTTCGACGGGTCAAGGAATAAATTTTTCCAGCTTGCGGTGGGCTCAAGATCGGCACCGGATGTACCGCCGAATACTTTTCCGTTTGGTGCTTTTGCTTTGAAAAGGTTTTGAATCCATGCAATGGCTTTGTTGTAATCCGGTTGAATTTTGTTGTCGTGGCTCTTCCACATGTACACGTCCGCAGCAATGGCGCAAATGGCCGCTTCGTTGATGCTCCAAACGGTTGGCGTCTGGTTTTTTTGCATCAGCGAGTATGCCTTTTCAAGATCGGGGATAACGAGGTTTTTTAAGACGCTATCTTTTGCGCTTCGGGGTTTCTCGTCCGGTTGTGAAACATCGGCATACGGTTCCGTCCATACCACCGGATCGCCCCAGATTCTTATAATGTTGAAATAACAAAAAGCCCGCATGGCATAGCATTGCGCCAGTGCGTTGTTTACAACCGTAGGCGTTGCGTTGGCATCGTAAGAAGCGGCTTGCGGAATGTATTTGATGGCCGTGTTGCAGCGGCCAATCGTGCGGTAAAAACCGGTCCAGTTGGCGGATGTATTTCCCGACGTGAGCGCATTTTGCGAAAGCTCTTTGTAAGAGGCGGCGGAATACTGCCCGTTGTCGTCGAAGTTATCAGACCGTAATTCGCCCCATTGAAAATAAAAACCCGTAAAGCCCGTACCCGTTCCGGTCATGTCTTGCTGCAGCGAAGCATACATGCCGGCAAGTGCAGAATTGATGTCTTTCAGCGACTTGAAAAATTCCGTGTTCGGAACGCTGTTCAATGGCTGCTGATCCAGAAACTTCTTACAACCGCTGACTGCGCCAAGGATTAAAACAAAACAGAGACTATAAAATATTTTTTTCATCTTTTTTCTTTTTAGAAATTAACGTTTATGCCTACGCCTACTTCTCTTCTCTTCGGATACCTGCCGTTGTCCTGACCGATGTTCAATCCCGTTGAACTGAACTCGGGATCGTACCAGCTATAATTTGTCCAGGTAAGCAGGTTGTTGCCGTAAACGTAAACGCTTGCGTTTTTCAGGTGCACAGCCTTTGCCCACTTTTGCTCCAAGGTATAATTTAACCGCACGCTACTTAAGCGGATAAACGAGCCGTCTTCAATGTAAAGACTATTGTAACCGCTGGAGATGCTTCCGCGGGTATCCCTGCGGTTGAACAAAGGATATTTGGTCACATCGCCTTGTTGTTTCCACGAGGTGTTTACCGCATCCCAGATGGGTGGGGTATAAGTTGAGCTGGTGTTGTTCTGTGCGTTTCTAACGAGGTTAAAAATCTCGTTGCCCATTTGCCCGTTGAACAAAAAGTTCAGCGAAAAGTTTTTGTAACGAACCGTATTGCTGATGCCAAAGAAATAATCGGGAATACCGTTTCCTACAATCACTTTGTCGGCTTCGTCAATGATGCCGTCGTTGTTCTTGTCAAACCATTCGGTATCGCCGCCCTGCAGCACAATGCCGTTCCGGGTTAGTTGCCTTACAGTGCCGGAGTAAGCTTTTCCGTTCAAATAATAATCTGCTGTTTTCCCGTCGGCTGAAATATTCCGGGCTTCCAATTTTACACCGTCCGTCGTATAAGCATTCGATGCATCGTACGGAAACACGCCGAGGTTTTTCCACATGTACATGTCACCGATGCGGCCTCCTTCCTGAATCAACCAAATATTTCCGGAAATAAATGAAGAGTGGTTTGCCAATTCTTTAATGCGTGGATCCTGAAATGAGATGTTGGCCGAAACGTCCCAACCGAAATCTTTGGTGTTCACCGGTGTTCCCTGCAATACAAACTCCCATCCTTTGTTGGTAATGGAACCAATGTTAACGGGCACGCTGGAAGCCCCGGTTTCTTTTGCCAACTGGTCGGAGTAAAGCAAGTCCTCCGTGATTTTGGTATAATAATCTGCAGAGAAGTTCAACCGGCCGTTCAGGAAACTTAAGTCCAAACCGTAACTGTTGTTGTACGTGGTTTCCCATTGAATGCGTTCGTTGCCCAGCGTCGGATTGATGCCTGCGCCGTTGATGCCGTTGTAATAGTTTCCAAAGGTCATCAAAGTGTTGTGTGCATATTCACTGATGGCATCGTTGCCGGTTTTGCCGGTGCTGAACCGAAGCTTTCCGTCGTACAATACTTTCTTGGCCCAGCCCATGAAATTCTCTTGTGAAAAACGCCATGCGGCAGAACCCGAGAAGAAATTTCCGTACTGGTTTTCGGAACCAAAACGCGAGGAACCGTCGCGGCGGAAAGTTCCCTGCAAGATGTATTTGCTGCCGAAATTGTAGCCAACCCTTGCAAAGAAAGAAGCAAGCGTCCAGGCCTTCGCATCGGTGCGGGTTTTGGTAAGATCAATGTCGCCTGCGTTTGACGTGTTGAAGCTTTCGGTAACGTAAGATTTCATGGCGTACGTATAATAATCCCATCTCCGCTTCTCCATGCTTACGCCGGCCGTGCCCGTAAGCTGGTGCTGACCCAAGCGTTTGCTGTAGTTCAAATAACTCTGCATCTGCCAGCGTGAAACTTTCTCAAACGTGTTGCTGCCCGTAGCATTTCCGGTACCGCCGGAGGTCAGGGAACTTGGCGAGAACTGGTTGTTGTTGTCGTTGTCCAGTTGAATGTTGAACAGCCCCGTGAATTTTAAATCCTTGTAAATCTGGTAGCCCAGCGTCGTGTTGAATTGCGAGGTGTAATTATTATCCAGGTCCACGTTGAAAAGCGCCTGCGCAACCGGGTTCCGTTTTGATTCAACATAGCTTGCATAAGAACCGTCCGGACGGAAAATGCTCGTCCATGGGTTTCTTTCAAACACTTGTTTTACCGTGTTGCCAACAGGAATGACGTTGCCTTTTTCCCATTCAAACGACAAGTTGTGGCTCACGGAAAGTTTGCCGACGTTGTAGCCAAGGTTAATTCTTCCTTGCAGTCTTTTGATCCAGCTATTTAATACAATTGACTGGTCGTCGGTATAGTTTACACCGCCGTAATAGTTTAACCCGCTGCCTCCGCCGCTCACGCTTACAGACGCAACTTGCTTCACGCCGGTTCTGAACAACAGGTCCTGGTAGTCGTTGTCTGCGTTCAGGTACGGGTTGGTAGAATCCGCGTTGTAGCCCGAGTTGTTGTCTCTGTTTGCACGGTAATAGCGCAATTCACTGGCACTTGTTGTACGTAATTTGTGCGCCAGTTTTCCGTACAAGCGATAGGTGTTGATGTTGATGCTTGGTTTGCCTGCCTTGCCTTTTTTTGTGGTGATAAGAATGACGCCGTTAGCGCCTCTTGCTCCGTAAATGGCTGCCGAAGAAGCGTCCTTCAAAATGTCAATGGTTTCAACGTCTTGCGGGTTCACATAATTTCCGTTCTCGCTTATCACGCCGTCAATCACGTAAAGCGGCCCGTTTCCTTCGGCGTTGATGGTGGAGGCGCCACGAATCTGGATGGTGCCCTGGCCAAAAGGATCGCCGTTATCGTTGGTGATCAAAACACCGGCTGCCTGTCCTTGCAAAGCGTCAAAGAGTGTAACCGGTACCCGCTCCTGAATTTGCTTGGAGCCAACTTGCGCTGTAGCGCCGGTAAGGTCTTTTTTCTTTGCCGTACCGCCGTAACCAATAATGACGACGTTTTCAAGATCGGCCGCGTTTTCGGCCAAGGTTGTGTTAACCGTCGTGCGGTTGCCAACCGTTTCCTCTTTGGTGGAGAATCCCACGTTGGAAAAAACAAGTACGGCTTTGGCGTTGGGCACTGAAAGTGAGTATTTACCGTCCGCGTCGGTAAACACAGCCGTGGATGTTCCTTTTAACGTTACCGTAACCCCGCCAATTGGACTTTGTTTGCTGTCCGAAACAAGGCCTGAAACTTTTGTCTGGGCGTGTAAAACAGTAAAAGAAAGGAGTTGCAAAACCGTTGCGAAGAGGAAAAAGCGGAGATAACGAGAGTTACCTGTACGCTTTGCAGCGATGCAGTTTTTTTTCATACAGCAATCATTTTAGATCCAACCGGGTTAATAAAAAGATTTTGAAGCAGTCGTATCCGAAGTGCAAGTAAACCCGATTTCAGAAGGACCGATTTGCTCCGATTGACATTGTAATAAGCTATTTTGACATCGCAAAACGGCAATCTATTATTTACAATGTATAATGAGCTTATTGTTTTGTAACAGACGCTCAATCTTTGTTGAAAGATGCAAGCAACGCCCTGTATTATTTTACGGTGATTGTTTTCTTTAACCGGATGTCAACAGACGAAGCACCAATCCAGATTTGAAATTGTCCCGGCTCTACCGTCCAGTTCATGTTCTTGTCAAGCAGCGCCAAATCATCGGGATAAAGAACAAATTTCACGGTTTTTGTTTCACCGGGATTTAAACCGATTCGCTCAAAACCACGCAGCACCGATTCGTATGTTGTTACGCTGCTCACAACATCTTTCACATAAAGTTGAACAACTTCATCGCCTTTGATTTTGCCGGTGTTGGTTACATCCACCGACACGTTGATGTTGCCTTCCCTGTTGCTTGTTTCCGGCGTAACAACAAGATTACTGTATTGAAAAGTTGTATAACTCAACCCGTAACCGAAAGGATACAACGGACCGTTCACGCTTGTTTTGCCCGCGCCGTTCGGGTCGGGTGTGGTGGATTGTGAAGCCTGCGAGCCGGGCTTGAAGGGAAAATTAAATTCGATCTGTCCCACCGATTTAATCCATGTGTTGGTAAGTCTTCCGCCCGGATTGTAATCACCAAACAAAACTTCGGCAATCGCCTTTCCGCCCTGTGGCCCGGGAAATCCTGCATTAATGATGGCCGGCACATAACGATCTGCCCAGTTAATCGTAAGTGGTTGTCCTGTGATGACCACCAACACAAGAGGTTTACCGGTTGCGTACAAAGCCTCTAACAATTGCTGCTGCCTTCCCGGCAAATCAAGCGATGTTCTTGACAAGCTTTCCCCCACGGTTGTTTCGTCTTCACCCAAAACGGCCACAATCACATCGGCGTTTTTTGCTGCGGTAACAGCCCTTTCAATGCTGTCCTTTTCACCGCTGCTCAACGGCGTTGGGATGATTTCCGTTTCGGGCCAACCTGCGTTTACAACGTTGCAGCCTTTTTCTAAAATAACGTTTGCGTTCTTCCCAAGTTTTTGTTGAATGCCTTCTAATACCGTTGTGAGCGGATTGTTGTTCGGGCCGTAGCGGCTTACGGCATAACTTGCATCGTTTGCAAGTGGGCCTGTTACCAATATAGTTTTTACCGCGTTTCTGTTTAAGGGCAATAAATTGTTTGCATTCTTCAATAACACCACCGACTCGCGGTTCATCTGCAATTCCATTGAATCGTCTTTTGCGGTGTGCACAATTTTATCGGCCAGCTTTGTGTCTTTCACGTAAGGCGAATCAAACAAGCCAAGCATAAATTTTACCCGCAGCACGTCTCTTACTCTTTCATCTACTTTTGCTATTGAAAGCTCGCCTTCTTTTACCAATTCACGCACGGGAACAATGTAAACTTCGGGCATGCGAAAGTTTGTGTACACGTTCAAACCCGCTTCCACGGCTTGCCGTATTGCTTCTTTAAAATCTTCGGCAACGTGGTGCTTTTCCCAGATGTATTCCACCGCACGGCTGTCGGAAACCACGTAACCCCTGAAACCGAATTGTTGCCGCAACAATTCGGTAAGAAAATAATGACTGCCGGTTATGGGTTCTCCGTTCCAATCGTTGTAGCTGCTCATCACGCCAAGCGGATGCGCTTCCTGAATCACTTTTTTGAAAGGATACAAATACAACTGCTGCATTTCACGGGGCGCAACGTGTGGATCGGTTCTGGCGTTGCCGTCGCGACCGCCTTTTGGCACGCTGTATACCGCAAAATGTTTTAATGTTGAAGCCACGCCTTCGCTTTGCACACCAAGGCACATTTGCTTTCCAAGTTCGGCAATCAAAAAAGGATCTTCGCCGTAACACTCCACTACCCTTCCCCAGCGCTGGTCTCTTGCCGGGTCAAGAATAGGCGTGTAAATATTTGTATAGCCCAATGCCTTTGCTTCGCGGCCAACGGTTTCTCCGGCTTGCCTCACCAATGTTTTGTTCCATGTTGCACCAATGGAGATAGGCGCCGGCAAAGGCGTGGCACGGTCGTGTGTAAGGCCGTGAATGCCCTCGTTGGTAAAGTCAACCGGAATGCCCAACCGCGTTTCTTCCACGAACCATTTTTGAATGGTGTTGATGGCTTCAGCATGCTTGCTGAACGGGAAAGAATATTGCGTTTTTAGTTTGTTGCTGCTTAGCTCTTCATCAATATTGGCAATGCCGTCTTTCCAGATTTCGTTCTTCCAATTGGCGGCAGGCATTTCATCTTTCAGCACGCGGCCATAACCGTAAAGCGTTGCCATCTGGCAAGTCTTTTCGTCCAGCGTCATTTGCGAAAGAAGATTTTCTACACGCTTGTCAACTGGTTGCGAAGGGTCTTCAAATACATCCATTGCGCCGTTCTTGTTGAAGTCAATCCAGCCTTTGCGATAAATGGTTTTGGACTGTGAAAAAGCGCTGCTCAAAAAGAAAAGAAAGAAGAAGATTGAAAAGAATGCCTTTGGTTTCATTTACTTGTTTCGTTTGAAAGAGTGATTCAATTTCCGAACATCGGTTTTGAATGCTTTCGGGAAAAGCAACCGGCTGTACGTGATGAAGATAAAAACCTCTGGCTTTCTTGTACTAAAGATTTTCTTTTTTCGATTTAATCAAAACATCTGCGATTATTTTTTTCTGCACAAGTGCAAACAAAAAAGTGCGTTGAATTTTGATGAAGCAAACAAAGGAATGCCGTATCGGATAAAAGCGAGTGTCTTGATAACTCAATCTGCCTTGGTTAATGTGCTTAAAATCTCTTCGGAAGTAAAAATTCAGGAATAGGTTTGTGCTTACTGTACGTACTGCGTTCAGCGAAGGCGTTCGTTTCTTTTGTTTGAAGAAGGAAAGAAATGCTCTTCAACCGCTTGGCCAAGGCCGTTTAAAAGCGTTTTGTTGTCCAGGCTTCCCGTCCATTGCCGGATGCCGCGCACCAGGGTAATTTCGCCGGGCGGTGCGTGCCGCCGGTCTCCATCAAAATGAAGGAGAAAGGCATAATAAATGCCGGCGGCCTCTCTGCGTATGCGAAAGAGAGCCCGGCCGTTGTTGTATTGAATTGTTGCGTCCAAGTCCATAACCAACAGTGTCTGCGAAGCAACTGCAAAATTGACGACAGAGTCCTGGCCGGCCAAGCAAGAAAAGCATTTCTAACAACATTCTAATCTGGTTTCCTTTTCATCAGCGTTAACGCCTATCTGCGCTTGAACAGTTTTCCGAAAATATTTCGGGTCTTGCTTACAGACGCAACCTTGCCGGATAACGTTTCCGCCAACGAACCATCCACGTATTGCACGTCGTTCATTTTAAGTCCGCGTTCCACTTGTTGCGGGTAAAGCATAATGAAACCGTTTGCGGTAAAATAGGTGGACAAATAATAAGGCAACTTTCCCAGCGAAGGCTGATACGAAACATGACCTTTTCGGGAAGAAACAACCACCAGCAAATCATCTTTTTTCACCTCCCTGCTAAAGATGAGAAAGTCGTCCCAATTGCTGAATTCGGAAAAGATCATTTTGCCCTCGGCCTGTTGCGTTCGTTGCAGTTCTCGCAGTTCTTTCAGGCTTTGCTCAGTCCCAAAAAAAGACAAAGCCAAACCGGCTTCTTTGGCAATGGTTGCCAGCTTGCCAAACCAATGCCCGAAACCCGGCTCCAGTTCGGCATTTGGCGTTACGGCCACCACCATTCGCTTTAAGGTATTAAACGGCTGTACCGATTTGTATATAAAAACCGTTTCGGAAGTATGCTTCAGGATGCGTTCGGCAGTGGCGCCTAAAAAATTGTTTTGATTGGCTTTGCGATGAAGGCCGATAATCAAATCCGTGATGTTTTGTTCTTTCAGGGTATAGATAATGCCGTTGCTGATGTTGGCATCAAAACGCAACAAAGGAATGATGCTTTGCTCGCGGGCAGCAGCGTGATGAACCGCTTTGTTCATCATCTTTTCGGCCGTTGCTTTTGTTTTACTTTCCTCGCTTTCATCGCTCACCACATTTAAGGCGTACACCGGAACGGAACTTTGCTTTGGCTTCAGCATCAAGCCAAAATCAATCAGCTCGGTAACCGTTTCCGGATAGGCTAAGGAGATGAGTAATTTTTCCGTTTGCTCTGCGCTTCCGGCCACGTTTTCTTCCTGCAAGGCAAATTGCTGCGATGCTTTTTCAACGACGAACGAACTAACCGTGCAGGTAATTAAGATCATGATGATGACGCCGTTCAACACGTCCTCGTTTAGCAGGCGAATGGGTTCGCCGGCAGCCGTTTCGCCAATGATCACATTATAGCCAACCAACACAATGGCCAAGGTAGCGCCGACTCTTGCGGTGCTAAGGCCAAAGATCATGCGCCGCTCCAAAGCCGAAAGCCGGAAGGTTTTTTGCGTGGCAAAAGCCGCAATGAATTTTGTGAGAAAGCCCAGCACCGTCATCGTTGCCGCCACTTTCAATGCACCAAACCCTTTGAACAACACACTGAAATCAATCAACATGCCGACGCTGATGAGAAAAAAAGGAATGAAGAAAGCATTGCCGACGAATTCAATCCGGTTCATCAGCGCCGATGAATGCGGGATGAAACGATTGAGCACAAGACCGGCAAGGAAGGCGCCGACGATGTGTTCCAGTCCTGCTGCTTCGGCAAGAAAAGCGCCCAGGAACACCATTGCCAAAACAAAAATGTATTGCGCCACCGGCTCTTCAAAGGTTTTAAAAAACCAACGGGCAACAAGCGGGAAAACAAAAATAAAATGCAGCCAAAGGCTGCTGAGGAAAGTGCCAGTTTCGTCCATAACGCAGGGCCGATGTTTCCGCTTGCACTGCCAACGACGGCAGCCAATACAAGCAAGGCGAGGATATCGGTTAAGATGGTGCCGCCGATGGTTAACGTAACAGCGCGAAGCCTTGTAATGCCGTATTTACTGACAATGGGATAGGCAAGCAAAGTATGCGTTGCAAACATGCTGGCGAGCAGAAACGACGAAGGCCAATCGAACTGCAACAGGTAATGAACGGCATAGCTGCCGAGCAACATGGGAATAAAAAAAGTATAAAGGCCAAACACCAAACTGCGCACACGGTTCTTGCGAAACTCCTGCAGGTCAATTTCAAGACCGGCGGTGAACATAATGTACAAAAGCCCTACCGTGCCGAAAAGAACAATGCTGCTGTCGCGCAGCAAAAGGTTGAAGCCATAGGGACCAATGATAGCGCCGGCAAGTATCAGCCCGATGATGTGCGGCACTTTTATTTTGTTGAACAAAATGGGCGCAAACAAAATGATGAAAAGCACCAGCGAGAAAACCACTACCGGGTTGCTCAGCGGAAGCGAAAAATTCAGGTCGCTCAGTAAGTACATAACCTTTCTTTAATCGGTTTGCTTTTCCAGTTGCAAGGCATACACAATCTTGCAATCGTTGCTTCGCACAATTTCACGTTTGCCTTCGAGATGCGTGTCATCCTTCAGTTGCAACCGCACAACCATCTGAGCACCCGATGGTGGCACGGCACCCGCAATGTCTTCGGCCAGTTCCAACGCATTGCCGTTTGAATAACCTTTGTAAACACGCACCAATTGCCCGTTGGCCGTAACGCGTACGTTCAATGTTTTGCCACCGTAAACAAGCTGCCACTGTTCGGTCTTGGTATCGCCAACGGCCGAACCGGCGCAAGTTGTTTCGGTGCAGGTCATGGTTGCGTTCCAGTTTCCGGCAAGCACGGGATTTACAAGATGCGTGGTATCGTTAACAGCGGCTGCACTGTCCAGAAGGTGTTGCCGCTTGTTCAACTCTTCTTCTTTCAGCGCAAGCGATTGTTCCTTGCGCTGAAGTTCTGCCGCTTTTTCGTTTAGCCTCGCTTCTTCCTTTTGCAGTTTCTCTTCTTTTTCGCGAACGTCGCAACCGAAACAGCAGAAGAAAAACAGCAACAAGCAAACAAAGATTCTTTTCATGAAGAACAATTTTTCGGTGTGCATTGAGATAACGCAGCCAACAAAATTACCCCAACAAAACTGCGGGACGCACAGAAGAAAAAATCTAATGCAGTTTTAATGCAAACATTGAAACAACAAAAAGGAGAAACATTTTTCTAAAGGCGCTGAAGTGTTTTGGCCAAAGGCAACTGCACAGTTACAACGGTGCCCTTCTCCTGATCGGATTCGATTTCAATAGCGCCTTTGTGGATTTTGATGATGCGCTGTGCCAGCGGCAAACCCAATCCAAACCCGCCGGCAAAACGGTTGTCTTCGATACGGTAAAAGGGTTGAAAAATTTTTTCCCTTTCCGCATCCGCAATGCCCGGGCCGTTGTCTTTTACGTACACGAAACAGTTCGCTTCCGAAACACGCAGCGTAACCACGGCCCGGTGATCGTCGGAATATTTGCAGGCATTGACAACGATGTTTTTTAATGCCGTCATCAGCAATTCTTCGTTGCCGAAAACGAGCAGAGATTCCTCGTTCTCCGGTGGTGCATCGAATTCAAGCAACACGGAATAAGCCGTGTTGGTTTTGGAAACGGCGGCCGGCAAATTCATCAGCACTTCGTCAATGCGAACAAGGTCTATCTCCAGGCCGCCGGCATTGCCCGAAGCTTTGGCAAACTCCAGCAAGGTCTGTGTCAATTTGTTCAGGTGTTGCACGTCCTGGTAAGTGGACTGCATTACGCTGCGATACTCTTCTGCCGCACGTTCCCTTTGCAAGGCAACTTCCAACTGGCTCGAGATAGCGGTTAACGGCGTGGACAATTCGTGCGAGGCGTTTGCAATAAATCGTCGCTGCATTTCAAAACTATCCTGCAAGCGGTTGAGCAACTCGTTTAACGTAACGGACAACTGGTGCCACTCGTCTTTTGTATTGCCCGCTTTTATACGACGTGCAAGGTTTTGCGCAGAGATCTCGGCCACGTCTTCGGATATTTTTTTTATCGGCAACAGAAGGCCATTTGAAAAAAAATAGCCGCTGATCAAAACCAAGATATTGCCCACCAGAAAGCTGACGATGAGGATGCGCAACAAACTATCTAAATTGTTTCTTCCTTCCACGTCTTCGCCCGCCACAGCCATCACCATGCTTGTTTGATTGTCTGCGTAGGAATAGGCAACGGCCTCCTTTTCACCCGACTCAAAAAAGGCACTGCCGTTTGTTCGTGCCTCATCCAATTGCACATCGCTAATGGTCAAGGTATCATTGGGCGCGTCGCTGTAACGGTAAATGCGGCGGTTTTCGTTATCGTAAGCCTGCACCACTTTGTTGGTGATGGCAAGCGTGGTGGACGAGTCAATTCGCTGCATCAGGTTGCGGTCAAATATTTCGTGCTGGCTTAACAAGCGGGCTGTTGTGATGGCACGATTGATTAAACGGGTTTTGATGGCGCTTATGCGGGCCTTGTAAGAGAAGTAATAAATTCCTGAACAGACCAACAAGAGAATGACAAACACAAGACCGGAAAAAATCAGCGTTATACGCAGGCGAACGGGCATGGCTACTGGTTGTCTTTTAAAATATAACCCATTCCCACCTGCGTGTGAATCAGCTTTGGTTCAAATTTTTTGTCCACCTTGTTGCGCAGGTAATTAATGTACACGTCAATCACGTTGGTGTTGGTATCAAAATCAATGTCCCACACGTTCACGGCAATATCGCTTCTCGAAACCACGCGGTTTTTGTTGCGCAGAAGATATTCCAGCAATTGAAATTCTTTTGCCGTTAAGTGAATGGATGCATCGTTGCGCTTTACTTCTTTGCTGTCCAGATTCACTTCAAGATCGGCAGCCTTTAAGATGCTGCCGGTGGGAATGGTTTGTTGCATTGTTCGCCGAAGCAGCACGCGAATCTTCATCAGCAGCTCCCTGAATTCAAACGGCTTGATGATGTAATCATCGGCGCCGGCATCGTAACCTTCAATCTTGTCGCTTAACGAACTTAAAGCTGTGAGCATGATGACGGGAACCTGCACATTTTTTGCCCGAATGTTTTTACACAGTTCGTAACCGTTGATGCCAGGAAGATTAATGTCGAGCACAACCAAATTAAACGGGTGTATTTGAAACAGCTTCCAGCCAATGGTTCCGTCGTAAGCCGTTTCCACCCCAAAGCCTGCTTCCGTTAAGCCCATTGTTAACGCATCGGCAATTTTCTTTTCGTCTTCTACCAGTAATATTTTACGTTCTTCCATGTTTATAGCCTTGGGCAAGTTAGCAAACTTCACTGCTTTCCATCCAATCACCAGCAGACCGCATCATTTCTAATTTAATTCTAATGCACGCTTAATTAAGCCTTAATGCGCGGAACGTAGGTTCGCAGTACAAGCAAAAACATGCACGAACGATTTCAAAACATATTGATTCCTGTTGATTTTTCGCTGAACACCGAAGTAGCGGTTTGCAAGGCCGTAGAATTGATTGAAAAAGAGGAATCGTCTATCTGCCTCTTGCACGCAATGCCGCATTTTCTTTTCCGAAACAACCGGAAATATTTTACAGAAGCGGAGCGAAAATTGGCGCAATGGAAAGAGAGCATTGAAGACGGTTTGCCGAACGTGCACGTTTCGTACCGGATACCAAAAGGACCGGCTCAAAAAAGAATCATTGAAGCAGCAAGAGAGCTAAGGCCCGATTTAATTGTCATCGGCAAAAGCATGCCTCATGCACGGTGGCCGTTTTTTAAAACACTGATGCCGGCAGCGGTAGCCGAAACTACAAACATACCGGTGTTAACGGCGAAGCCGGGAGCGCTGCACAACAAACTTAAATCCGTAGTGGTGCCTGTAACAGAGCGCATTCCCGAAAACAAGCTAAAAACGCTTGAAAGCCTTTGCGCAAGAGGCAATGTAAAAATTCATCTGGTAACCTTTGTTGACGATAAAAACGTACCCGCCGAATTTTCCGCTTCTACCCTGCTGCAAGTGTATCAATGGCTGAAGACAAGGCTGCATTGCCCCGTGGAGTATTCGGTCATTCACGGCGCCAACAAAGCCAAAGCACTTTTGAATTATGCGCAAAAAAACGGCGCCGATCTTTTACTTGTGAATGCAAAAACGGAAACGAGGCTTCAGTGCCCGAACGTGTACGTTTCCGATGTGATTTCGCCCACGTCCAAAGTACAGGTGTTATCGGTACAACGCAACGCCAATTCATAACTGTAAAACGAGAAGGGAAGAGCCAAAACCGCATCGCAATTCTGAACAGGTAAACATGGTTAGCAATAGGTGTTTTCATGCGTTGATGATTCCCCTGCCATCCGGCAGGGGTTTTCTTTGGCTTTGTCCTTTCTACCTTTACAAAACAAACGAACGATATGTCAACCAGTCTTGCATCGTTGAACGGTACGTCTTTGCCACTGCCCAAGGTTGTTCTTTTTGATGTTTACGAAACACTGCTGGACATGCAATACATCAAACAGAAAATAAACAGCCTCCTGAGCAACAAATGGGCCTACCGGTATTGGTTTGAACTCCTCATGCAATATTGCCTGGTTGAAAATTCCATTGGTACTTTTCATCCGTTTGCAGCCATTGCCAAGGAAACCCTGAAAAAGACAGCCTTGCCGTTCGGCCACAGGCTATACGATGAAGAGATAGAAGAACTGCTTGGCTTGTTCGATCATTTGCCGGTGAACGAAGGCGTCACGGAATGCCTCTCCCTGCTTGCCGATCACAATTGCCGGATTGCTGCGTTAACCAACACATCGGAACAAATCATTTGCGACCGCATGGAACGCACAGGATTGATCTCGTACTTCGAAGCCGTGTTCAGCGCAGAAGAGGTAAAAAAATACAAACCGGCCACAGAGGTCTACACCTGGACTCTGCGGCAACTCAACGTGCAGCCCGAAGAAGTGTTATACGTATCTACACAGGACTGGGACGTTGCCGGCGCTGCCAGTGCGGGTATGATGACCGCATACATAGAACCGGAGAACTCATTGTTTTATTCGCTGGCTACACCGCCCAATATCCGCGTACAGCACTTTGAGGCCTTTGTAAACCTGTTTGCCAAAGCTGATGTTTGAATAAAGCTTACCGTTAGCCAGGTAAGCTTTTCTTTAAAATAAAAAACCGCTGCTTAACACAGCGGTAAAAACTAACTCCTTTATTCGTACTCACAAAAGTCCTTCAAAGCTATTGTGGCCAGGCCACAAAGCGGCATTAGAATTTAATTAGACTTTGAGGCGTAGCGCAGGCAAGCTTTTTAAAGTTGCGTAAACCCGTAAAGAAACAACAGCTACCGTGTGCTCGACGAACTTTGGCGAAAGCAGATAAAGGTTCTTTTGAAAAGTTTGAGCGGGTTCGGGTTAGTTTCGTTTTTCCGCGTCTGTAAGCGCAAAGAAACAGCGGACGACAAAGAGGCCGCAAAATGTAAAAATGGCAATGAAGCCGTCAGCGACTTCTTCGTGTTCGGTTGTAAATTCCCTGGCGATTGTGTAGGCGATGAAGAAGAAATAAGCGGCGACGCCAAAAAAGAAATAACGCATGTATCTAATATACAAAAAAATTAAATCCTTCTGCCGGCAGATTCTACCGGCAACAGTTTCTAACAGGCATAGATCTCTTTGGAAAGAATTTATCGCCTACGTCAAATTTTCCAGATCGGAAGTTTTTTGGGAATGCTGATATTGTCGCCCGTGCATGATAAACTGCCGTGATAATATTTTTTTAAGACAATCATTCAACACGTAAGCTGCCGCATTTTTAAGAAGCATGAACAATTAATTGCTGCCCTTCGAATAGCGCATTGTTAGTAAGAGTGAAACCCTATACTAGACCCTGAAACAGGGAACTTCCTCTCCGTCAGTTTACCCGCTAATATTCAATACTGGACATAGATCCAGTAACTCGTAAAGCAATGAGTTTGTGCTTTCAATCTTTAGGGCTAAAGATGCCCATTTACGCAGAAAGGAGAAGGCACATAGACGCAATTAAAAAATTGAAAAGAGAATTAGAGCCAAAAAATTTACCAAATTGGATTTTCAGAAGCCAGCGAAGGCCGGTATTCATTTGCTGCAAGACCTCCCAACATTTTACCAGAAAAGTTTATAATTTTTGAAAGCAAAAGTTGAACTCTCAAGATTAACGAAGCCGGTCTGCTGATAGCCGCCACAGACAAGGGTTTCAGCGGAAAGAAAACGGGACAACTCTTTCAAAATTTAGAGTTGTCCCGTTTTGGTGGAGCCGACGGGAGTCGAACCCGTGTCCAAACATGACGTTCAAAAGCTTTCTACATGCTTATTTCCTGATTGCTTGTCGGAAGATAACCGGACAGAAACAAACCAATCATCTTCTTAGCTGGATGGTCTTAAGCAACCGTCACAGCCTTCGGTTGCCGCATCCACTGTTTGTTTTAAGTCGGCGGCGGCGCTTGGAAAGTGGCGAACCTGCGCGGCGGCCCTAATGACTAACTAATCACTGATTAGGCAGCCATGGCATACTGAGTATTGCCAGTTGTGTTTTGAATATTCAGATTTACGGGCTAATTATCCAACGCCCGGCATGCTTATACTTTCAAAGATCAATGCTGTCAAAACCAAACGGCCCCAAATAAAGATGAAGGATGATAGATGACCGCGTTCTCTATCACCATCTAATTGATAAGAACCTACAAATCTACAAAAACTTGGCCGGGCAAATTGCCAGTAAGCTCTTAATAATGGATAAGAAATGAAATTGTTAACAACCGCCATCCGTCATCTTTCAACCATCATTTTTCCTCAACGGAACATGCGCCAGATGTCCAAACCAAAAGCATAAAGCATTAGGCCAAGCAAAAGCGCCATGCCCGCCATTTGCGCATACTCCATAAACTTGTCACTTGGCTTGCGGCCGGTAATGATTTCGTAAAGCGTAAACAAAGCATGGCCGCCGTCCAAAGCCGGAATGGGCAAAATATTCATAAACGCAAGAATGATGGAGAACAAAGCCGTCATCGTCCAGAAGCGCTGCCAGTCCCAACTGCCGCCAAAAGTTTTGGCGATGGACGGAATGCTGCCAAGATTGTCCTTCACTTTGTGCTCCTTCGACGTGAACAAAAGTTTTATGCCGGTGATGTAATCGCTCAAACGATCCACACCGTATTTCACACCGGCGGGAATGGCTTCAAAAAAACCGTAGTTCTTTTTTTCGGTGGTCAGCAGTTCGTCAAAGTCTTTTAGAACAACATTGGTACGTGTTACATCATCGGTTTTTACAACAGCCGTTGCGGTGTCTTTTCCGTTGCGCAACAAAGACAACGTTATGTTCTGGTTAGGGAGCAGCTTCTTTGCGTCAAGGTATTCGTCAATGTAATGAAAACGGCTGCCGTTCACGCCAACGATTTCATCGCCCGGCATCATTTTTCCCGACACGTATTTCACATCGGCATCCGACTTTACAATCGCCGGATAGCGCGGCGCAATCAAGGTTTGCTTCTGGTCTTTGGTGAGGTTTGACAAAAAACCGGGCGGCAGCGTCACAGCCGTATCACCGCCGTTGCGCTTTATATCCAGCGTAGCCCTTTCGTTGAAGAAAATGCCCTTTCTTACTTCGTCCAGATAGGCAACAGGCTTCCCGTTAATACCGGTAATCACATCGCCGTTTTGAAGGCCGGCGCTTTGTGCCAGTGAATCAACCCACAAGCCGTATTTTATGTTTTGAACGGGCAGGCGTTCTTCGCCCCACACAAACAAGATGGCTGCAAAAATGACGAGCGCCAAAATAAAATTCACCGTTACGCCGCCCAGCATAATAATCAATCGTTGCCAGGCCGGCTTTGCCCGGAACTCGTAAGGCTGCGCAGGGGCTTTCAGTTGCTCTTTGTCCATGCTCTCGTCAATCATGCCCGCAATTTTTACGTAGCCGCCAAGCGGTATCCAACCGAGGCCGTATTCGGTTTCGCCTTTTTTTGTTTTCCAAAGCGAGAACCAGGGATTGAAGAAGAGATAGAATTTATCAACCCGGCACCCAAACCATTTGGCCGGCAGAAAGTGCCCCATCTCGTGCAACACAACCAGTATGGAAAAAGCCAGAATAAACTGACCGATGTTGGCAAATAAAGCAGACCAGTCAACCGCAAGTAGAATCATCATTCGTTTTTCGTTTTCCGCTCACGCAGGTGCAACGGAATTTTGTTGAGTAAAGTTCTGAACGATGAAGTGAGTGACACAACCGGCGATGATAGTAGTCGTGCAGTCGGTCACATAAAAATTCAACGTTCAAATTTTGAAGGCTGCAAGATAACAACAGGAATGTATAAACCTAAGGTTACACACCGGCGGACGGCGACCGGCTGTCTAAAGTTTTATTAAATCGGCGGCGTAGTTGCGGGCCTCGGCGTCGCTGTCAAGGTAATCTTGCAACGAAGGTCGTGAAAGAAAGCTCACCTTTTGCATGGTTTCTTCAATCACGTCGGTCATTTCCAGGAACCCGATGCGGTTGCGCAAAAAAGCGTAAACCGCGATTTCGTTTGCGGCATTCATCACGCAGGGCAGGTTGCCGCCTTTGTGCAGGGCTTCAATGGCCAGGGCAAGATTGCGAAAGGTTTTTACATCAGGCTCTTCGAAAGTGAGTGTGCGGATTTTTTTAAAGTCCATTCGCGGAAAATCATTTTTAATGCGTTTGGGAAAAGCCAATGCGTATTGAATGGGCAGCTTCATGTCGGGAAGACCCATTTGCCCTTTTACGCTGCCGTCTTCAAACTGCACCATCGAGTGAATGATGCTTTGCGGATGCACCAACACTTCAATCTGCTCGGCTTTTAAATTGAACAGCCATTTCGCTTCAATCATTTCGAGGCCTTTGTTCATGAGCGTGGCCGAGTCAATGCTGATTTTTGCACCCATGCTCCAGTTGGGATGCTGCAGGGCGTGGTCGCGTTTTACATTGACAAGGTAATTAGGCTTGCGGCCAAGAAAGGGACCGCCGCTTGCCGTAAGAATGATTTTTTCAACCGGGTTGCGCACTTCACCCACAAGGCATTGAAAAATGGCGGAATGCTCCGAGTCAACGGGAATGATGGGCACTCGTTTTTCGTAAGCCGTTTGCATGATGATGTCACCGGCAACAACGAGTGTTTCTTTGTTGGCAAGCGCAACGGCTTTCCCGGCTTTGATGGCGTTGAGCGTGGGTTTTAAACCGGCGTAACCCACAATGGCTGCCAGCATTAAATCGTAAACGTCCATCGAGGCCACTTCTTCCAGGGCTCTTTCACCGGCAAATACTTTCGTATCGGTACTGGCCAAAAGGTCTTTTACTTTCTTGTATTTCTCCTCGTTGCTGACAACAACAATATTGGGTTTGAATTTAAGCGCTTGCTGAATGAGCAAGTCAACGTTGTTGCTGCACGTGAGCACTTCCACGGAAAACTTGTCGGGATTTGCTTCAATGACTTCCAAAGCCTGTACGCCGATAGAACCGGTAGAGCCGAAGAGTGCAATTCTTTTTATCGTCGTTGTTGTATTCATGGTGGATGCGAAGAAGAGAAAAGTCAAAAGTAAAAAGTAAAAACGTTGCCTTGTTTCGAACGTGCTTTTGAATTTTGATTTTTGACTTTTAGTTTTTGGCTTGCGGTTAAACAGATGAAGATTGTTTTGTCCATTTGTACAATTCGTTTGCAAGTTTGCGGTCGTTGCTCAGGCGCGGCACTTTGTTTTGCCCGCCCAGCTTTCCAATGGATTTCATGTACTCCACAAAACCGTTTTTTTGCACCGTTTTGATTTTTAGCGGCTGCAAAATATTTCCGCGAATCAGGTCATCATAATAAATATTTTTCTGCCGCAGGTTGTTGTCCACTTTCAATGCAAAGGCTTCAACATTGGCGGGTTCCTGTTCAAACTCCACCAGCCATTCGTGGTAACTTTTTCCTTCGCCTTGCTGAATCAGCGGCGCCACGGTAAACTCGGTGATGCGCAAACCTTCTTCTGCCGCCGCTTTTAGCAAACTCCATTCCACTTCCTCCGCAATTACGTGTTCGCCAAAGGCCGAAATGAAATGTTTGATGCGTCCCGTAACCGCGATGCGGTATGGATTGGTGCTCACAAATTTTACCGTGTCGCCAATGTTGTAACCCCAAAGACCGGCGTTGCTGTTTACAATGAGCGCATAGTTCTCTCCCACTTTTACATCGTGCAGGGAAAGTCGTGTTGGATTGTCGTTGAAAACTTCTGCTGCCGGAACAAATTCAAAAAAGATCCCGCTGGCCGTATTTAATAAAAGTCCTTCTGCGTTCTGCGAATCCTGAAAGGCAAAAAAACCTTCCGATGCCGGAAAGGTTTCGATGGTGGCTACGTTTCTGCCAATGCTTTGAAGCAGTTTTGCTTTGTAGGGT
The DNA here is from genome assembly GCF_007970805.1 of Flavisolibacter ginsenosidimutans. GTDB lineage: Bacteria > Bacteroidota > Bacteroidia > Chitinophagales > Chitinophagaceae > Flavisolibacter > Flavisolibacter ginsenosidimutans. The sequence continues at coordinate 2,371,409 of NZ_CP042433.1, forward strand.
TCAAAGGCCACACCGCCGTGTACCAGCACCGAAAAATTTGGGAACAAGTCGCCAACTTTCTTTCCGCTCTTTTCCTGCAGACGATCGAAATACATTTGAACCCAGGGCGGAATGCCGCTGATGAGCGTCATGTCCTGCTTGATGGTTTCGCCAACGATAGCGTCCAACTTAGTTTCCCAATCTTCAAGGCAATTGGTTTCATACGAAGGCAGTTGGTTACGCCGCAGGTAAGCCGGAATGTGATGGTTCACAATGCCGCTTAAACGGCCGGTTGGAATGCCGGCAATACGCTCTAGTTCCGGTGAGCCCGATAAGAAGATCATCTTGCCGTCGGCAAAAGCCGTGTTGCCGGTTTCGGCCATATAAGTTAACAAAGCATTGCGGGCCGTGTTGATGTGATTAGAAATGGAATCCTTTGTGATGGGAATGTATTTAACGCCGCTAGTAGTGCCGGATGTTTTGGCCAGGTAAATGGGCTTCCCTTTCCAGAGAACGTTGTGCTTGCCGTCTTTTATTTTTTCGATGTATGGCTTAAAGCCTTCGTAATCGCGTACCGGCACCGCTTGCTTAAAGCCATCGTAGTTGGCCACTTCACTCAACTTGTGATCGGCACCAAACTGCGTGGCTTTGCCTGCCTTGAGCAAGTCTTTTAAAATGCCGTCCTGGTCCTGCAAGGCCGTAAGGCTGCTGCGGCGAATTTGTTTGTGTACGTAAGAAGCAAAAGGCTTGGCTAAAAATGATTTTAACTTCATGGCAAGCGAGAAAGCGCACAAACCTACGCCAATTGCCGAAACAATTTTTAGCGCAGAAGCAAAAGTTAAACGTTAAAAATTGCATCACTGCAAGCTTTTTCTTCTCCTCGCTTTTAACATTTGACTTCTTTCCCTTACCTTCGCCCACCTAATTTTTGAACCGTTATGTTCGCAATTGTAAAAATAGCCGGCAAGCAATTTAAGGTTGAAAAAGACCAGACTTTGTACGTTCCTAAAATGAGCGGCGACGCCGGCTCCAAAGTAGAATTTTTTGATGTGGTGATGGCCGACAACAACGGCAACCTGACTTTTAGCAACAGCGGCGTTAAAATCTCTGCCGAGATTTTGAGCCACGTGCAAGGCGACAAAGTGATTGCCTACAAGCAAAAACGCCGCAAAGGTTTTCGCAAGAAAAAAGGCCACCGCACACAGTACACCAAAATCAGAATTAACGACATCGCGTAAACACAATTTCTAATTTCTGATTCGACAGCGGTCAGTAAAAATTTAGAAATCAGAAATTTTAAATTTTAAATCTCTTAAATCATGGCACATAAAAAAGGCGAAGGTTCGGTAAAGAACGGACGCGACTCGAACAGCAAACGTTTGGGTGTAAAAATTTTTGGCGGTCAACCCGCAACTGCCGGCAACATCATCATCCGTCAGCGCGGCACGCAATATCACCCCGGTAAAAACGTAAGCGTTGGTAAAGACTTTACGTTGTTTGCCATTGCTGACGGCGTGGTTGAATTTCGCAAAGGAAGACAAGACAGAACTTTTGTTTCTGTGAACCCTATTGAAGCAGGCGCTTAATTCAATCTCGCTTCAAACGTATTCCACATCGTTATTCACAACCGCTGTTCCTGCAGCGGTTGTGTTGTTTGTTTGGTATGATGGTTGATTAAAAAACTTTGACAGTTAAATTTTTGTTTTTAGTTTTACTGTCGTTATTTTTTACTAACCATTAAATTCAAACAACATGGCAACAGCAAAAAAAGCTGCCGGCAAAAGCTCTTCGAAAGGAGCCGCTAAATCAAGCTCAAAAGGCGCTGCAAAAAAAGCATCGTCAAAAGGAGCCGCTAAAAAAGCTTCTGCAAAAGGTGGCATGATGAAGAAAGCTTCTGCAAAAGGAGCCGCTAAGAAAGCATCTTCAAAAGGCGCGGCAAAGAAAGCTTCTTCTAAGAGTAGCGCAAAAGCTTCTTCGAAAGGCGCTTCCAAGAAAAGTGCTTCATCGAAAGGCGGCGCTTCCAGAAAAGGTTCTTCCAAATAAGAACGCAAGTATTTTACTTTATACAAGTCCCGGTTCTCCGGGACTTTTTCTTTTGCTCCTGTTTGTTTTCTACACAATAATCACTGCCGCTTCACACCTTCCTTGACTTTGTATCGGAGCAATCAACACGCAAGCATTTAAAGATATTGGGCAAGAAAACTTACGTTTCCAAAATGGCAATAGAAATTCTGTTGAATGGAATGCCTTCTCTTCTTATCACAATCCTGTCCACCTGCAATGCTTGCTTTCCCGTGCGGTTACGTTTATTGAAGCAGAATTGATTAATAAGTATCTCTTCACCTAAAAAAGTAAAATGAAAACCTTACTAAACACCGCCGTTTTCTTCAGTGCATTCTTTCTGCTTTTTTCTGCCAGCAGTTGCAGCAAACAAAACAGCGATACAACACCGCCGCAAACAACGCCTACACAAAACGCAACAACCGCTTTTTCACTTAGCGGAAAATGGATCGTAAGCGCTTATGCGCAAAAAACGGAAGACAAGACCGCCAGCTTTTCGGGTTATGTTTTTACATTTTCGACAACGGGTATCAACAGCGGCATTGTGGTGGCTGAGAAAGACAATAATTCCGTTAGCGGAACCTGGAGCCATCAGCCAGCGGTTACGTATTACGGCAGCAGTTCTACCGAATCAGTAACGCTCAACTTCGGCAGTTCATCCGCATTGTTAAAGCTGAATAAAATCTGGAACGTTACAGCGTCAACTAACAGCCGCCTTGCACTCGCAAACCCTGAAGTTGCCGAAGGTGAAAACCTGGTGTTTAGTACACAATGAAAAACGTTTGCAGATGTTGACTGTGTGTGCAAGTTTAATTTTCAACTTTACCGGCTGCGTAATCGCACAAGTAACCATAAGCCTCCGTCAACCTTCCCTCTTTCGCAATGGTTGCCCGCTTGATCATTTCCGATTCACCAGAAAATAAATCGGGCAACACGTATTTTATTAGCTGCTCACCAAAATATTTCGACGCATCACGCGGCAATTCGTTGGGCAGATTACCCACGGCCATCACGTCAACGCTGTTGGGCAAATAAGGCGCAGTTTTTTCAAACGAAGCCTTGTCAATGCCGTACACAGGATTTTCAATCGTTTGATCGCCTACGTTAATGGGAACCGATCCGTTCTCGTCATCGGTAATGTCGGCAATGGTTTGAATGCGGAAATCTTTTCGTCGAATGGCTTCCTTCTCAAAAAGGCGCGGAACGTCTTTGTCCCAAAAAACACCGTTGAGCAAAACACCGGTGTGCGGAAGATAATTTTCAAAACGCGAAACGTAGTCTTTCGGGTGTTCGTGGAAATGATCGCGGTTGTAGGGTTTGCTCTCTTTATGCGCATACAGGTCGGCGCCTTTTAACTGCACGTAAACCGGGTAGGCAAATTCTCTCGACAGGTAATCTTCTTTTTCCACTTCAATCACACCCATCAGGTTCATAATCTCTAAAATACCGTGCGCCACGCGGCCCGAGCCGGTAACGGCAATTTTTACATTCGGAAGTTTTAAACCGAAATAGGTGTGAATAAGGGTCTTGAAATCTCTTTGCTGATAGACATGTTTCAACTGAAACGTGCCGGTGCGGTTGCCGTAAGCCATCATGCCGTTGTGCGCACCCACAATGCCCGCAAAAAAGCCAAAGCCAATGATGCGTTGCCCGTCTTCGTGCCGCAAACATTCGTAATCAACAAGCGTACAGCCTTTTGAAAGAAAGGTTTGCAAAAGCTTTTGGTTGTGCGGTTGTTTTTTACAGGTATGCGAAAAAAATAAATATTTTTTTTGCGGCAGTACCTGTTGCGGCGGCACTTCTTTAATACCAAACAAAACATCGCAATTCTCCAACGAGTCAGTCAGGGTTATGCCGGCCAATCTGTATTCGCGGTCGCTGAAACAACGGCTTTCGGAACGCTGCACAAAAATCTCGCACTGACTAAAATTTTCCTGCACCCATTTGCATTGCGCCGGTGTTAAAGCCACGCGGTTGTCGGCGGGAATCTTGCCTTCTTTAATAATTCCAATTTTTAGCATGAGCAGAGGTTACGTTTTGGGATGATGCGGACACAAATTTGAAAGCAAAACACGAAGTTGGCAAAGGGTTGACGGGCTAACATTTTTAAGTAAATTTGATAAAACTAACAACATCATTCATGCGGGCCTTATTTGTTGTCTCCATTTTTATGAGTTCGATGCTGCTTACCCAATGCACGAAAACAGAAAACCTGTGTGATTGCATGCCTCCTCCCGCAGCAGGATACAAGCTCACGTATGGCGATTCGGTTTTTTATCTAAAGAGCAATGACTACACCGTCTCTCCGCTGTTGAAGGGGCCCGGAACGTACACGGTTTTCCCAGACAATTTACAGTTTGACAAAAACACCGGCGCCATTACCGTTTCGCAAAAAGGCACGGATGGTGAAAGCCAGACCGGCATGTGGTACAAAATCAAATTCAAATCCAGTGACGGTACCCAAGCCGATTCAACGCTTGTGCTGATTTCGGGCCTTACCTACGTTGATAAATTTTACAGCCTTTCGCAAAACGATTCTATCATCTATCCCATTTACAACGGCGACCCTTCGAAGGCAGTTCCGCAAGGCAATTACGACTTGACCGCCGATGCAAAATTTGCCATCAATGCCGTGAACGGCCAGATAAATATTAAAGAATGTTTGCGCAGGGGTTTTTTTAATTCAGGAGTGATGGGTACGGGCTGGAAAGTTGCGACTGTAAAATATGCGATCAACGACAACAGCCAACAAGCCGCCAATAAAATAGATATCGTTCTTTATTACTATCGCACCATCAGCGAAGTGCCGAGCAACGTAAGTGCGCTTATGCAGGCGCACCAGCAAATGACCCTGGGCTTGCGGTCGCTGCCCGGAATACCTTCTACAAACGGCGCCATCGAAACAAACCTGCCCAGCGATCTTTCCTTGTCTAAACCAAGACCGCCCTGCGTTATCATTGTTGATTAAACCTTGTTGATTGTGTGAGAAACCGCGGCTTACCGTCAATCTTTTTTTTGCTTCTGCTCTTTCTTGTTGTCTGCTTTGCCCTGTCGCAAAAAGCCGCAACGAGTTATGATACGTTGTTGAACCAGTACGCAACTGCACAGGACTATTATGACAAAGCCACGAACCTAAGTTTCGCAAAAGAATACGGCCCCAGAGAGGAAGCTTTAGAAAAAGAATGGAACCGCAAGGCCTTGGCAGGCTTTACCGCACTGTACCGGCAAATCCCAAAAATTTCACTTTACGACTCTTTACTTTTTTATACCGCCTTTCGGATTGGTGAGCTTCAACATTATTTTGAAAATTTCAGCGAGGCCGTTGCCGGTTACAAAGAAGCCATTCGCAGCAAAGAAAAAAGCAGCTTGCCGGATTCTGTTTTGTTTAAACCCCTTTTGTACGCCGGAATTATTTTCTACAACCAAAACAAGTTTGATACGGCCGTACAATTTTTCAAACAGGCGGAAAAAATAGACGCGGCCTACGCCAATAAACTATCCGAAGGCGAACGGTTGTATAACATCACCGGCGTGCTTTATTACGAGCAGGGCAATTACAAACAAGCCGGAAATTATTTTCAAAAAGCCTTGCAGGTTTTATCCAAATCAAACCCTTATTACAACGAATTGTTTGTAAACTACAACATCAACCTGGCACAGCTTTATTTGCGCCTTGAAGAATACAAAAAGGCAAACGACATTTACCAAAAGCTGATACCCCGAAAGGCCAACCTCAACGAGATCTACCACAACATCGGCTCACTGAATTTATTGCAGGGCGAAGCCGCAGAAGCGATTTATTATTTCCGAAAAGTTCATTTTCAAAACAACAAAATCACCCGGCTATACAACAGCATGGGCAATGCTTTTTTTAAATTGAACGAATTTGATTCGGCAAGTTTTTATTTTCAAAAAGCGGTTGACGCCTATCGCTCACTCGGCGCCAACAGCGATCCAATTGGTTATGGCTCGGTCCTGAAAAGTCTCGGCGATTATCACGATCATTTCAATCATTACAACGAAGCACTTCGCTATTATCAAAAAGCCATTCACCAATTTTACCCGGCTTACAACCACGAAAGCGTTGCCAACAACCCCGAACAGTTTTCCGGTGTATTTTCCTACATCAACTTGTTTGGTGTTTTAAACGCAAAAGCAGAGGTCTGGCATGCGCTGTATCTTCAAAACAAAGACAGCAACGCGGCACAGCAAGAGTTGGCCGTTTATCAATCGGCTTTTAAATTAATTGACTACGTTGAACGTACTTACGAAAGCGATGAAGCCCGCCTCTTTCTTACGAAAACAATTCATGCCGTTCACGACAAGCCCATCAACGTTGCCTTTGAATTGTACCAACAGACCGGCAACAAAAAATATCTGTCTCTTCTTTATTCTTTTGACCAGCAAAACAAGGCTACCGTGCTTGCGCTTAACCGGCAATTGAATACGCCTCTTGCTGAAAACACGTCGCTTGCGGTACAAAAAGAAATGCGCATCAAACAAGAGATTACCCGCCTCTCCATCCGGTCGGCGCAGGCAACGGACAGCGCACAATTGGCAACGTTTAACAACAGCATCCGCGATTATGAAATTGAACTTGGGAAACTCCAGGAAAACCTTTCGGCAAAAGAAGCGGTGCAAGGAAGCAAAGTTCTTTCGCTTTCTTCTTTGCAATCGCTGCTGGACGGCAAAACGGTGCTGATTTCTTATCACCTTTCACCCGAACAATTGACCACGCTTGTTGTGACAAAGAACGGTGCGGATTGTTATCAGCAAGCACTGCCCGCCGGGTTCAACAATTTGTTGCAGAATGAAATTCTTTCTTTAAAGATACCTTCGGCAAAACCCACAACGGCGCAAAATCCCGCGTTGTATGATTTGCTTTTGTCGCATGTGCCGCTGGCAGAAACCGAACAGTTAATCATTGTTCCCGACGACGTGCTGACCTATCTGCCGTTTGAAAGCCTGCAGGGCAAAGAAGGCAAATTCCTGGTGCAACGGACCGCCGTTCAATACCAGTTTTCCACGGCCCTGCTCCAAAAAAATACAACCGATTTTTCGGCTGCAAAAACACTTTCGTTTGCACCGTTTGCACATCGCTCTTCAACCGGTTTTTCAACGCTGCCCGCATCTGAACAGGAAATAAAAGGCACAGAAGGGAAACAGTTTTTTGATACGGCGGCAACGAAAGAAAAATTTTTAGCGTACAGCGAGGCGTTTCCCGTTGTGCATTTGGCCACGCATGCTGTGGCGAACAACAGCGCCGATAACCTTTCTTATGTTGTTTTTTCACCAACGCAAACAGGTGACAACCTTTTGTACGCCCAAGAGATTTACAACCTGCGCTTGCAAAATACCGGCCTTGTTATTTTAAGTGCTTGCGAAACCGGCGCCGGCAGCCTGGCAAAAGGCGAAGGCGTGCTAAGCCTCAGCCGTGCCTTTGCGTACGCGGGTTGCCCTAACATCATTACTTCACTTTGGAAAGCCGATGATTTTTCAACGGCTTATTTAACTACCCGCATTCATCAATACCTGGACAAAGGACTTTGCATTGCCAAAGCCGTGCAAGCTGCTAAAATTGACTACCTGGCCGACAAAACAATCAACCCGCGGCTGAAGCAACCTTACTATTGGTCACACCTTGTTTTCGTTGGCGCTTATTCGCCCGAAAAAAATCTTGGATGGATTTGGTTTTTGTTTGCCGGAATTTTGCTTTTGCCCGCTTTTCTTTTTTACAAAATAAAGTCCCGCAAAGCGGGACCTTAGGCTTTTCACAGGCGAACACAGGAAGGTTCTATTTATCGTTTAACTTCTTTGTTTTCTCTATGACTTTTTCCGTAACGTACTCACGATAAAGATGCGACGGCGTGTTTTTAATTTTTTCCATTAAGGGCAAAGCTTTGCTGTACTCTTTGTTTTTCAGATAGCTCAACGAAAGATAGAACTCGGCATCTTGCTGAAAATTGTTGGCGGAATTAGCAAGCCGTTGAAAGATGCCGATGGCTTGTGGCGTACGGTTTTGGTGCAGGTATGCAAGGCCCACCAAAAGACTGTCCTTTGCATCCATATTCACGGAACGCACATCGCCGATGACCGCCTCGTAAGCTTTTTGCTGGTAGTGCTTTTCAATTTCAGAGAAATTTTCGTTGCTGCCTCTTGCGGCCGATACGTTAAAATCAACAAAGGATTCGTTGTACAGCTTTTCCGGCGAAAGCTGGGCGTTCAAATACAGCCGCACACCCACAAACAAAACGAGAATGCTTGCGGCAACGGCCATGGTGTAACGCACAAGTTTGGAGAAAGGAACAACCTTTCCTTTGTTGGTAGCTTTTAATTCTTTCATCATTTCGGCATGAACGGCTTGCACTCTTTCCGTGGTACCCAAATATTTTACAGCCTGAACCGCAACCTGCAGATGCACCAGTTGCTCCTGCAAAGCCTTGTCTGTATGCAGGCGTTCTTCCAAAGCCGTTTTCTCTTCGGCCGAAAGTTCGCCGTCAAGGTAGCGGATCAGCAATTCATCATTGTATAAAGTTTCATCCATGTAAATAGTTTTTCAGTTGACGGTAAAGGTTTTGATTACCTCTTACAAGTTCCTCCATCTTTTTAAGGCACTTGCTTTTCTTATTTCGAACCACTTGCTCGTTTTCATACGGCAGGTAGTCGAGTATTTCTTTCATGCTTCGGTTCTCGAAATAAAACAAGAGCAAAATTTTTTTACAGGCATCACCCAATCCGTTAATGGCCTTCATCAACTCCGATTTGGTTTGGGTCAGTTCCATTGCTACGTCGGCGGTGATTACTTCCTGCACGTTTTGCTTTTCGTATTTTTCTTCTCTCGCCCCGGCACGGCCTCTCCGTTTCAGTTCGTTCAGCCATATGTTTTTGTTCAAGGAGAAAAGAAAGGTTTTGATGCTCGACTCGCCCCTGAACTTTCCCGCTTGAATGAGGTTGATGAAAGCCACCATCACCTCCTGAAAAATATCTTCCGCGTCCTGTTCGTTGCCGCTGTTGTTGTAGATGTAACGACTGAGCAATTCAAAATGTTCGCGGTACATAAAGCGTATAGCGGCATCGGAACGGGTTTCGTTCACCAGGCTATCAATCAACTCCGCGTCGGTAAAAATTTCTTTTCGTATAGCCATTATTTGTGTATGTGCACTGTGATTTTGTAACCACAACATAAAGATATTTTTCAAAACAAAAACCGGTGACTTTATGCCTTGCCTCGTTGTGCGCATTTCCCGTCATTGAGAAACAAAGACGGAAGTGCCGGTAAAAAATTTTAAGAAAAACTTGCAAACAAGCGGGTGAAAAAAGTTTTTCGTTGAAAGTTTTCATTAACGAGAAAGTTGTAACATTGCAGCCCTCAAGGTTCTTTTGCAAGATTGCCCGGGTGGCGGAATTGGTAGACGCAGCAGACTCAAAATCTGCCGTTCGCAAGAATGTGCTGGTTCGATTCCAGTCCCGGGCACTTACTTTAAGTAAACACAAAGGCTCGCAAATGCGGGCCTTTGTCATTTTGCAAACAATTTTCAAACAGTATTTGGCGGGACGTTCTTGTTTTTAAAATCGTCCTCACAACTACGATCACAGGTTCCATTTCTCGCTCTCACATTTTGCATATAGGTAACCTAATGAAAAGACGTTTTGTGATGATGTTTATTTCAAGCAACCGTTTTGATTTACGCTAAGAAGCGAGTTCGGTTTTCGCTTTGCGCATTCTTTGTTGCCGCCAACCACTGTACAAAAGATTTGGATTGACCTCGGGTTTCGGAAACGCAAGGCTTGCAAGATAGCCCACGCCAATTACCACCAAATGACTGTAAACGCCAAGCATTAGTTTGTCGTGCGTGAAATTGTACTTGCCTAAATCCAACAAGAGCTTTTTGTTTTCTCCCAAACCAATTTTTGTTGACGTAAGAAAGGCATAAGCCGTAAACAAAATGCAAACAACAATGGCGATGGTTACCCCCTGACGATTGGCCCTGGCGCTGAACAATCCCAATAAAAAAATTCCAACAATACCGCCGGAGAAAATAGCATACAACGTAAAGACAATTCCAAGCACGCCTTCACTGCCTGCGTTCACATAGAAGATACCGATAAGAATGGTGAGCAAACCTGAAAAAACAACAACCCAACGGCTCGCCTTCAGGTAGTGTTTGTCCGAACGGTTTGGCCGCATCTTTTTGTAATAATCTTCCACACCCACGGCAGCCAGGCTGTTTAAATCAGCGCTCAGGCTGCAAACAGCGGCCGATATCATGGCTGACAAAATCAAACCCACAACGCCAACGGGCAAACGTGTTTTAATGAAATAAGGAAAGACGGCTTCCGGACGCAAGCCTTGCGGCAAAGGCTGTTGCTTGTAATACACAAACAGCGCGGTGCCGATGAACATAAAGATCGTCCAGACGGGTACGGTTAACAGAATTCCTATAAGCGAAGCACGAATGGCGGCCTTGTCGGTTTTTGCTGTTAAATAACGCTGCACCACGGTTTGGTCGGTGCCGTATTTCTGCACAGCATAAAAGGCGCCGTTGATGACCATCACAATGAAGGTTAACCGGGTAAAATTAACATCGTAAGGACCAAAGCCCGTGCGGCCGTTTGCAGCAGCTACGTGAAAGATTTCAGCAGGTCCGCCTTTTGTTGAAAATAGCAAAACAGAAATGCAAATAATGCCGCTGGCAAAAAGCATAAAGCCCTGGAATACGTCGAGCCAGATTACCGCTTCAATGCCGCCCAACAGGTTTACGGTAATGATAATAAACCCCACCGCACAAACCACCGCTATCATGTTGCCAGCAACAATGTTGTTTAATGCAATGGCCAACAAAAAGAGCACCGTTCCCATGCCGGAAAATTGCCGTAGCACAAAAGCAATGGAACTGTAGTAACGGGCAAAGGAACCGAAGCGCTGTTCAAAATATTCATACGTACTTAAGCGAATGACTTTGCGGTAAAGCGGAACGATAAACCAAATCACGCAACTCAACACAATCGGCACCATCAAACCTTGCACAAGCAAAATCCAGTTGGAGGTATAGCCCGTGCCGGGATAAGCCAAAAAGGTAACGCTGCTAATGAGTGTTGAAAGAAGCGAAAGACCGATGGCCCACGTCGGCACTTTGCCTTGTGCAAGGAAAAAGGTTTTCGTTGTTTTTTGATTTTTGGCAAAACGGGCGCCGAAATACAAAGTCGCCAGGAGAAAGAACGCGATGATGCCGTAGTCAACGAGGTGGATGGAAGAATTCATACAGCGTTTTTAAACCAACGGGCCAAAATCAATTAAGCCAATGTGAGAACTGGGTTAACCGTTATGACAGCCGGTATTGTTTATCGTTTGTTTTTAAAAGTTCCATTCCGCCGGCCACTCGTAGCTACCGGGCTTAATGGTCAAGTGCAAATTGTCTTTGTCGTTCGCCTTCATTCGCACCACGCCTTGCGCCAATTCTTCCGTTGGTGTGAAAGATTGCAAGCCCAGTTTTTGAATCACACCAAAAGCCGTTGAACCGCCTTCAATCAACAACTCGTGAACCGGTGTTTGTTGAAAGACGAGCCTCACTACTTCGCTCATCTTTTCACGCAAATCAGCCGCCTCCGCCTTTTCGTCCCGCTCCTCAATTGCCACGATAGCCTTGCCGGTCTTTTTCAACCGAAAAACAATTTCACTGCACCACGCATCGTATTCATTCGCTGATGGTAAAGACTGTTTATAAACCGCATCCGGCATGTAGCAAACAAGCGACGAAAGGCAGTGAATCTTTTTCCTGTTCTTTTGAAAAGTTGTGCCGCTGACGAACAACAACGGCGTAGCAAGTTCAAGCCGCTTTTCTTCCCGTAGGCTTACCGGTTCGTGCATCGTGTGCAGCAATGCGTCAAAGAAGGAAGCCCCGCCTGCGTAAAACACGTTCTCTTCTTTTTGCTGCGCCCAATGCTTTACATCGTCCATTGTTTGCGCTTCACCCACCGCAATGCCCTCCGGCAAAGCCTCGCCTTGTGCAATCACGTTCACCGGAATATTTGTTTCGCCAAGCATGTCTTCAATGCGTGAACTACGAATCGGGAATTCGGGATCGGTCGAAAAACTTGTTTCGTGTATCAACTGCTCGTTAAGGTAATAATGACCGTCTTTGACTGTTCTTCCCAGCAATGGATTCACCGGTACAAGCAAACCCTTTTCTATACCCAACACACGCATTTGCGCCTGCATTTCAGAAAGCACGTGACCGCGCAAAACGGAATCGGTTTTTTTATAAAAGAGCGAAGGATGCAACGCCTTTGCCTTGCGTGTGAGATGCTGCATGAGCGCAACGGCTTCTTCTTTTTTCATTGATCTTGCGTTGGTATAAATTACAAGCAAATCAACCTCACTTGTTATCTCAACGTCCGATGCAATGCGGACACGCAGTCCGTAGCGCAAACCAATGCCACCCAACTCAGCCGCACCCGTTATATCGTCGGCAATCACGACAATCATCTGCTTCTGTTCTTGCTTAATTGAACCGCGGATTCAATGGCTAGCACCATTGCATCCGCACTTGCGATTCCTTTGCCCGCAATTTCAAACGCGGTGCCGTGATCAACCGATGTGCGAATAATGGGCAATCCCATTGTGATGTTCACACCTTTCACGCTGTCCATCTGTCCTTTCGCCGCATTCCATTTAAAGCCGTTTAATTTAAACGGAATGTGTCCCTGGTCGTGGTACATGGCCACCACGCCTCCGTAAGCACCGGTTGCGGCTTTTGCAAACAAGGTATCAGGCGGAACAGGTCCTTCCACATCATAACCACGGCGCTTTGCTTCTTCTACTGCCGGCTTGATTTCCAAATCATCTTCCGTTCCAAACAAGCCATTATCGCCAGCATGCGGATTTAAACCAGCGATGCCAATCTTTAAATTGGTTTCGCCCAATTGCTTCATGCCGTTGTGCAGCAGGTCAACCACTTCAAGAATGCGGTCTTTCTTTACAAGATCGCAGGCCTGCCGCAGCGAAACGTGCGTGGAAACGTGAATGACTTTTAGTGCATCTTCCACCAATAACATTGCGTATTTTTTTGTGGCCGTGAAGTGCGCATAAATCTCGGTATGGCCGGCGAAATGATGACCGGCTTCGTTGATGGATTTTTTGTTGATCGGTCCTGTGACCGTTGCATCCACTTCGCCTTGCATGGCAAGTTCTATTGCTTTCTTTACTGCTTCAAAAGACGCATGTCCGGCCATTGCGGAGATTTCGCCAAACTTCAGTTTGTCAACATCAACGTTTTTTAAATCATAAACGTCAATTGTTCCGTATTCAAACTTTGCATCGCCAACCTTTGTTATTGGGCGGACTTTTGCATCCAGTTTAAGAAGCGAAATAATTTGTTCAAAGACGCCGGCATCGCCGATGAGCAAAGGCTTGCAGATGGCCGTAACTTTTTTATCGAGCAAAGCTTTCACGGCAATCTCCGGACCGATGCTCGCCGGATCGCCCATGGTAATGGCGACAATGGGTTTATCGTTCATTCAAAATAATTTCTTTGTTTGTAATGATTTCGTGAAAAGCAGCTTGCAATCGTTTTTCTTCTTCGTCCGGTTGCGGATAAAGCGGCGGAAGCACAAAAGGTTCGCAAAGGTTCAATTCTTTCATGACCACTTTTAGTGCCCACAAGGATTCGCCAAGCGTTCGTCCCTGCTGGTAAAGATTCCCAAGCGTATCTGACAGTTTTTGAAGAGAGAGGGCCTTCTCTTCATTTCCATTTTTGGCAGCTTCAAATAAATCTCTGTAAAGGCCGGGATGAAAGTTTCCGGTACTTGGCACCAATCCATCGCCGCCCTTCAAAAGGGAATGCGCCGACCTTGCCGCCCAACCCAAAAAATAGCTGAAATCATCGCGGTCTTTCCATTGTAGCAACGCTTCGTTCAGTCTTTCTTCATTGCGCTCCGAGTCTTTTAATCCAACGATGTTCTGATGCCGGCTTAATTTTTCAATCACCTCCAACGGAATGGACATGTGTGTGGTGACGGGAATGTTGTAAATCATCAACGGGCCGTTAACGGCATCGGCCAGTTCGTTAAAGTAGCGAAGCATGGCGTCGCTGGTTAAAGCATAATAAGAGGGCAAGGTCGCCACAACAACATCAACGCCGTTGTCAAAAGCCTGTTTCGCCAGTTCCACCGATTCTTCAAAAACATTGGATGAAATGCCGGCGTACAAAACATCGCCGCTTTGTTTCAGTCGTTCCGCTGCCGTAAAAAATTCCTGCTTCATGGAAGTTGGAACCGAAGAAGCCTCGCCAGTCGTTCCAAGAACAAAAGGGCTTACGTTGTTTTTCCGAAAGTTGTCAAACATGCGTTCAACGGCAGCAATGTCCAATTCAGATTTATCGTTGAAAGGCGTCACGGCCGGAATCACCACGCCACTGTATTTTTTTTCTTTCTTCATTAAAAAGCTGCTTTGAAAATGTTTACCGCATCCTCTTCCGATACCTCACGCGGATTGTTCTTCAACAAGCGTTGAATCTTCATGGCGTCGGCAGCCATTTGCGGTATTGTTTCTTCTTTCACGCCTACTTCGCGCAGACGCAACGGCAGTCCACATTGTTGAATCAACGCTTTTACTTTTTCAACTCCTTTCCCCGCCATTGTTGCATCGTCGTTTGCTCTTTCGCATCCCAAAGCCACAGCAACGTCGGCGTAACGGGAAGGCGAAGCTTGCAAATTAAATTCCATCACGTAAGGCAAGAGCAAGGCATTGGAAAGCCCGTGCGGCAAATGATATAAACTACCGAGTGGATAGGAAAGTGCGTGGACGGCCGCTGTGTTTACAGGCCCCAAACACACGCCGCCGTAAAAACTTCCGAGTGCAACTTCTGTCCTTGCTTTCTCGTCGTTTCCGTTTTGAACAGCTTGTACAATATTGGCGGCAATAAGTTGCATGCCTTTGAATGCGTAAAGGTCAATAAGCGGATGCGCAAACTTGTTGGTATATGCTTCAAGGCAATGCGTGAGTGCGTCAATGCCTGTTGCAGCGGTGATAGATGGCGGAACAGAAAGTGTGAGCAAGGGATCGAGAATCACAACATCGGGAACGAGAAATGGAGAAATGATTCCTTTCTTTTGCCCGTCGCTATCGTCCACCAAAATTGCATTGGGTGAAGCTTCGCTGCCCGTACCTGATGTAGTGGGAATGCAGATCAATGTTTTTTTGCGGCCTTTCAACAAACCAATGCCGACGTAATCACGCAAGCTTTGTTTATTTTCCAGTTGTGCCGCTACCAGTTTGGCAACGTCCAACACACTACCGCCACCAATGCCAATAACCACATCGGGATTAAACAAAGAAACGTTTTGCATCAGCTTTTCAAAATCGCTGAAGTATGGTTCCTGCACAATGCTTGTGTCAAGCTGAACATCAATTGAAGCGGCTTTCAATTCCCGCACAATCGCTTCCAATTGCGGCAGCAACGGCTCAATGGTCACGAACAAAACTTTCTTCGCAGTCGCTTGCAGCACTTCATCCTTTAGTTGGTATAACGTCCCGCTGCCAACAACTAGTTTTTTTGGAAAATATATCGTTACTGCCTGCATCAATTTTGTTTTCTTTTTTCTGGTTTCATCCTTGTTCCAATTACTCATCGGGTCAGCCGCTTTTTGCATTTCACGGTCTTGTACCTCCCGATGAATCTCAACAGCCCTGTAAAGCACTTTCCTGTTGCGAATAGCTGCCAATAGTTTTTTGCCAGCCTGCGTACCACTCTTTTATTTTTTCGTTGTCGTTTGGTTGAACAAAAACCTTATCGCTGTTCAGCGTTTTTAAGTGCTCTAAATCTTTGTAAACACCGGCTTTCAATCCGGCTAAGTAGGCCGCACCTAAGGCCGAAACATCGGGCATGCCAATGCGTGCAACAGTCTTTCCCAACAAGTCGGCTAAAAACCGCAGCACAAAGCTGTTGGACGTAATACCGCCGTCAACCATTAGTTGTTGCAGTTCAATATCCGCATCGGCTTCCATCGCTGTCAGCACGTCTTTAATTTGATAAGGAATGGATTCCAGTGCCGCACGAACGATGTGATTTTTATTGCAGCCAAAGGTTAATCCTGAGATCGAAGCTTTTCGTTTCATGTCCCAATGCGGCGCACCAAGCCCGCTGAAAGCCGGCACGAGGTAAACACCGTTGTTGTCGGCAACCTCATTCGCCATTTTTTCCGTTTGCCTGCTGTCGGCAAATAGACCTAAATCGTTTTTTAACCATTCAACGGTAGCGCCACAACTTACAATCACACCTTCCAGTGCATAATCCACACGGTCTTCGGTGCTCCAGCAAACGGTTGTCACCATACCGCTGTCCGAAGCCTTTGGCTCAGCTCCTGTGTTCATTAAAATTGAACAACCCGTGCCCAGCGTGGCTTTGGCCGTACCGGCAGTAAAACAGCCTTCGCCAAAAGCCGCCGAATGCGAATCACCAATCATTGCTGTGATCGCAACGGGTTGATTCAACAAGCCGTTAAAATCAGTGTATCCAAAAGACGAGGAAGAAGGTTGAGGCTTCGGAAGATTCAAATTAGAGAGACCGAATCCATCTAACAATTCTTTGTCCCATGCTAAGTCATTAAGATTAAAAAACAAAGTCCTTGAAGCGTTGGTATAATCGGTCAAATAATTTTTACCTCCTGTGAGTTTGAACAAAAGCCAGCTATCCACTGTTCCGAAATAAGCCTTTCCATCATCAATGGCCTGTTTAACTACCGCGTTGTTTTCATACAACCAAACGACTTTGCTGCCGGAGAAATAAGGATCAATCAGCAAACCGGTTTTGGATTGAAGGAGCGATTGCAAGCCTTCTTTTTTCAATCGTTCGCAAACAGAAACGGAACGCTTGCATTGCCACACAACGGCGTTGTGCAAAGGTTTCCCGGCTTCGTCCCAAAGCACAAAGGTTTCACGTTGATTGGAAAGGCCGCAAGCTTTAATGTCATCAATGCTGAAACGCTTCGCTTCAAACTCGCTCAAACATTTTTCAACCGAGGCCAACACGTTTTGATAAATGTCTTCCGGGTCTTGTTCGACAAAACCATCGTCTTTGAAAAAAGTTTTTAGCGGCTCCGAAGCCCGCGCCGCAGCTTTTCCTTCCGCATCAAAAACGATGGTTTTTGTGCTGCTGGTGCCTTGATCGATAGCGAGTATGTATGAGTTGTTCACGCAAAAAATTATGAATGATGAGTGAAGCGGAATGTCAACCGTTTTAATGCCTGTTTATCCTTCTGCCTTTATTCACTCTTTGCATTGGCTTTGTCAATAATCACCGCCAGCAATATCACCGCGCCTTTCACCACTTGCTGCCAGAAAGGCGACACGTTCAAAAGCACCAAACCGTTGTTCAACACACCAATGATTACAGCGCCCAGTACCGTTCCCAAAATGCTTCCCCTGCCACCCGAAAGCGATGTGCCGCCAATGACCACCGCCGCAATCGCATCCAACTCGTAGGTAACGCCGGCGTTGGGCTGCGCCGAATCCAAACGCGATGTAACGATGATGCCGCCAACCGCCGCCAGCGTACCGGCGATGGTGTAAACCGCAATCTTGATTTTATTGACGTTGATGCCCGAAAGTTTGGCCGCACTTTCGTTGCCACCAATCGCATAAATGTATCGTCCCAGCCTTGTTTTTTTTGTCAGCACAACGGCAATTACAACAACGATTCCCGAAAGCCAAACCGGCACGGGAATACCTAACAACCAACCGGTGCCGATGGATGCAAAATTTTCACCGAGACTTGAAATGGGATAACCGCCCGTCCACAACATCGTAAGTCCTCTTGCAATGGTGAGCATGGCCAACGTGGCCACAAAAGGCGGCACCTTGAATTTTGTGATCGTCCATCCGTTAAACACGCCGAGCAAAGCGCCAATTAATAAACCCGCAACGATGGCTCCCAATAAAGTAAAACCGATGAACAAATTATTGGCCGGAAGTTCGATGCCGTTCTTCAGCAAGCCGGCCGTGACGGCGCCGCACAAAGCCAGCACCGAACCCACCGACAAATCAATGCCTGCCGTTAACACCACCAACGTCATTCCTACCGAGATGCAGACGTTCACGGAGATTTGCCGCATCACGTTCCAGGCGTTGGTAGCCGTTAAAAATTTATCGGACAACAAACTGATGGCAAGGCACAACAGGAACAGCGCAATCAGTGATTGAAACTTTATCAGTGAACGGCTGTATTTTTTTACGGCGCTTTGCTTTTCCATGTTGATGACGGCTTCCATGCGTTAGATTGTTTTCGGAATGGCGGCTTTTAAAATGCTGTCTTCTGTTGCCTGCCGAACGGGAATTTCGGCGGTTAAAACACCTTCGGCCAAAACAAGAATGCGGTCCGAGACGGCCAATATCTCCGGCAACTCCGACGACACGACAACAATGCCCAAACCGGCATCGGCCAGGCTCAAGATAAATTTATAAATTTCATTCTTCGCATTAATGTCAATGCCTCTTGTCGGTTCGTCGAGCAACAAAACTTTTGGCCTGGTGGCAAGCCATTTTGCCAGCACAATTTTTTGTTGATTGCCGCCGCTTAAATTTTTTGCGGCCTGTTTGTCGGATGATGTTTTGATCTGCAATTCGCGGATGTATTTCTCCGCAAGAGCGGCTTCTTTGCTTTGGTTCAACAGGCCTGCGTTCTCAACTTGTTGAAGCGTAGTAAGGCTGATGTTCTTTCGAACGTCCATGCCCAGCACCAGTCCGTCTTTTTTGCGGTCTTCGGGAACCAGGGCCAGACCGGCTTTGATGGCATCGGAAGGCGAAGCAATTTGAACTCCTTTTCCTTCGATGTAAACGTTACCGCTTGATCGTTTTGGATGCAGGCCAAACAAGGTTTCCAGCAACTCAGTGCGCCCCGCTCCCATCAATCCAAACACACCAAGGATTTCGCCTTTGGCAACAGTGAAAGAAATATTGTTTAAAACGTTTTCGCCTTTCCTTTCGGCGTGTTTTAAGGAGACATTTTCGGCTGTAAGTATCGGCGTCGTTTGTTTGCGTTGTTCTTCTTTTTGGCGAATGAGCTTTAGTTCACGCCCCACCATTTTTCGAATCAGTGCATCCTGGCTCATGCCTTTCATTTCACCGGCTTCAATCGAACGGCCGTCGCGCAGCACAACAAAGCGGTCGGCAATTTTAAAAAGCTCGTCCAGCTTGTGCGAAATGTAAACAATGGTTTTGCCTTCGGCTTTCAGTTCGCGAATGATGTCGAACAAGACGTCCACTTCTTTTTCGCTGATGGCCGATGTGGGTTCGTCCATGATGATCACTTCCGATTTCACCAACAGGGCTTTGGCAATTTCCACCACTTGTTGCTGCCCTACTTTCAAATCGGCAACCAAGGTATCGGCATCAACGTACAACTTCAGTTTGTTCAGGAGCGTTTCTGTTTGCCGGCGCATTTCTGTCTTGTTCAAAAAGCCCCAACGGTTGATGATCTCTCTGCCCAGAAAAATATTTTCAGCAATGGTTAAGTGAGGTATGAGATTTAGTTCCTGGTGAATGATGGCGATGCCGCGTTCCTGCGCTTCTTTGGGATTGGAAAAAGCTACCCGTTCTCCCTTGTAAAAAATGCTCCCTTCGTAATCGGCGTACACGCCGCTAAGAATTTTCATCAGCGTTGATTTGCCTGCGCCGTTTTCGCCAAGGATGGCGTTTACATTTCCGGGATGCAGGTTCATGCACACGTTCTCCAACGCCGTGACGCCTGAAAATTTCTTGGTTATGTTTTCGACCGTTAACAAAAGATGTTTGTGGTTTGTAGTTCTTTTGAACCGCGTTTCAATTTTTATTTATCGGCTTGTTATTTTTTAACCAGAAGTTCATTCATCCATTTGGCTTTCGTTGCGTCGCACTCTTGTGCGTTCCTATCGCTATTGAACAATAGAACACGAATGACGTGGATTAAACCAATGCTCACAAATAAAATGATCTGTACAAATCCATTGCATCCGTGATTAACGATTCACAATCTTCAAACTTATCGGCACCACTTCAATGTTGTCCAACTTCAAATGCACTTGGTTTAATTCTACGGCACCGGTGAACTCCACCCTGTCGCCTTTTTTTGCACCGGCTTTAAACGGCGGTAGCACATCTCTTCGAATAATTTTATTGATCTCGGCCGAAACATTGTTGAAGTCCATCGTGTTGTTGAATTCATTGATGTTTATCAGTCCCGACGCATCACGAATGGCGTTGCCAAAAACGTATTCGGTGGCAATTTTAATCACCTGGCTTGCGCTGTCTTTTTTCACCAAAACAAAGGTTGCATCGTCTTCAATCTTTGTGATTTCGCCGCGGCCTTTAACCAAAAAGAAACGGATGTTGCCGATGCCCAGCGCATGCGAATATTTATCAAAGGCTTCCTTCGGATTTGATTGCAACAACCCCGTAAGCTCGTTTACTTCCATTGCTTTATTCAAAGCAACCGGCAGTTTTTTTACTAAATAATTTTGTGCGTAAGCCACAGCGTCAAATTGCTTGCTGCTGGCTGCGGCCTTTACTTCGCTCAGCTTTTTAAAATAAACCGAGTTGTACGCAACAATAAGAATGACGGCAACCGTTATGATGTATTTAAGGCTCTTCTTCATCCTTAATTTTTTTTGCCGTAAGCCACGTAATCGTTCACGTCTTCCTTGTTCACCAGTTCAACGGCGACGGGCATTTTCTTCGGAAAATCGCGGCTGCCTTTCAAGTATTCATCAGCGTCAATAGCAGCAGTATTGGCCATCACTTCGGGAAACTGCATGGCCGTGGCCACAATCTTTCCGGCCTTGATTGACTCCACCACTTCGGGTGCGCCGTCGAAGCCAAAGACTTTTACTTTATCGGCTTTACCGGCAGCTAACAGTGCCTGGTAAGCGCCCATCGCCATCGCATCATTGCCGCAAAAAACGGCGTCGATATCGGGGTGCGCCTGCAGAATGGATTCCAGCACTTCCATGCCTTTGTTGCGGTCAAAATCTGCGCTTTGCTGCGCCACCATCACAAGGCCGGGATAATTGTCCACCACGCTGTGAAAGCCTTTGGAACGGTTCCAGGTGTTGTTGTCGCCAACAAGGCCAAGTAACTCCACGTACTTGCCTTTTTTGTTCATCGTCTCGACAAAATATTTTCCCAGGGCCACGCAGCCCGAATAACTATCAGACAAAATTTGTGATGTTGCCGCTTCGGTTGAATTCACTTCGCGGTCCATGCAAAAAACAGGAACGCCGGCAGCCTTTGCTTTTTGCACGTTCACCACCGAACCTTCGGCATCGGTTGGATTAAACAAGATGGCGCCGTAACCCGAAGCAATGGCGTTTTCAAAATGATCGGTTTCTAAAGCGGTGTTGTTTTGCGAATCGAAAATTTTTGTTTCATAGCCCAGTTCTTTGGCTTTCGCCGAAGCCTTTTCGGCAAGAAAAACAAACCAGGGATTGTTGAGGGTAGAAACAATCACCGCCATTTTTTTTGGCTTGCCGGCAGATGAATTGTTCTTGCAGGCCTGCAGGCAAAAGAGCACAGGCAGCAAAAGCAAGACTGAAATTCGTTTGAAGAAAAATTTTTTATTCATACAGCATCGTGGTTGAGAGATTGGGATATTGAGATGTTTACATCACTCAGATTTTTCAATTCGTGTTTAAATTATTCCTTCAACAGCGTTAAAGCCTCCTGCGCTATCCCGCTTTCCGATAAACCATAATGGTTAAAAATTTCCGCCTGCGAACCCGTGACGGTGTATTCATCCGGGATGCCCATAATTTTAAAACGGTTGCGATAACCTTGCTGCAACAGAAATGAAGCACAAGCTTCACCCAAGCCGCCGTAAACGCTGTGCTCTTCTATTGTAAGAATTGGTTTGCCCGAAGCCGCAATCCTTTTCAACAAATCGCAATCGAGCGGCTTTATTGTGTGCATGCTGATGACCGTTGCAGAAATGCCGAAATCATTTTTCAACTTTTCCGCGGCCAGCTTTGCGGGATAAACCGTTTCACCCGTTGCAATGAACGTGATGTCATCTCCTTCGATGATGACTCTGCCTTTGCCAAATTCAAAATCGCTTTCATCCGCTTCTTTCAGCAAAGGCATGTTCTTCTTGCCAAAGCGCAAATAGAAAGGCGCAGTCGTAGCGGCTGCTTTTTTAATGGCTTGCTCGGTTTCAAAATTATCGGCCGGCGCTACTACGGTGATGTTGTTGATGGCACGCAAAACCGCAAAGTCGTGCAGGCTGTGATGTGTAGAGCCAAGTGCGCCGTAACTCACACCCGCACTAATGCCAATCAGCTTCACCGGGTTATCGGAATAAGCCACGTCGTTTTTGATTTGCTCCAACGCCCTTGCCGTTAAAAAACAAGCCGGCGAAACGGCGAATACTTTCTTACCCGTTGATGCCAGTCCGGCCGCTACGCCAACAAGATTTTGCTCGGCAATGCCAACCTCAATGTGTTGCGCCGGAAACTTTTGCCCAAAGGGAACGAGCTTGCCCGAACCCCGCGAATCGCTTGTGACAACGAGAACGCCGCGATCGTTTTCTGCCAACGCCTGAAGCGTAGCGGAGAACACTTCCAGGTTTGCTTTTGCGGTCCCTTTTTTATTTTCTATGGTTGTTTCTGTCGTGCTCATTTGCTGTGTTAACGGCTGTTTTAAAAATCATCCGGTACGGTTACCATGGCGTTGTCCAATTCGTTCAACGCATCTTCATATTGTTGTTCGGTTGGAACGCCGTGATGCCATTTCAGGGCGTTTTCCATGTAGCTCACGCCCTTGCCTTTTACGGTATGCGCAATCACAAGATTGGGCTTGCCTTCGGTAAAAGGCATCGCATCAAACGTTTGCATAAGCGCAGTCAAATCGTGGCCGTCAACGTGCCGCACCGCCCATCCAAAGCTTTCAAACTTTGCGTCTATGGGCTCGGTGTTGCAGACTTCCGATGTAGGTCCTGTAATTTGCAAACCGTTGCTATCAATGATGGCGCAAAGGTTATCGAGCTTGTATTGTGAAGCTGTAAGCGCCGCTTCCCAATTAGAACCCTCGGGCAATTCACCGTCGCCCAAAAGAGTAAACACGCGGTAATCTTTTTTATCCAATTTGGCCGCGATAGCCGTGCCCACGCTGATGGGCAAACCGTGTCCAAGCGCACCCGTGTTTTGCTCCACACCTTTTACCTTCCGGGTCGGATGGCCGATGTAATGCGAACCGTATTTGCACAAGGTTTCCAAGTCAGATTCGGGAAAGAATCCTTTATCGGCTAGCACCACAAACAAGGCTTCTACCGAATGGCCTTTGCTTTGAATGTAGCGATCGCGGTCGGGCGATGAAAAATTCCCAGGGCTTACGTTCAGTACGTGGTTGTAAAGCACGTTCAGTACATCAATGCAAGACAAACTGCCGCCGGTGTGGCCTGCGTTGGCGTTAAAGATGTACTTCAATATCTTCTTTCGGTAGATGATTGATTTTCTGTAGAGCTCTTTTTTCATTGCTTCAAAATGAATGGTGAAAAGCAATTTTTAATTTCTGATCGCCGATTGCTTGTTGCTTATTGCGCAGCGCCGTGATGATACACTTCCCAGCCCATGTAATTTTCATAGGCTTCCTGCAGGATGTTGGCCGTTTTGGAAGCGTTCATTACGACGTGGTGTTCAAACCCTGTTTTGCAAACGTGCTTCATCAAACCCTGAAGGTTGGCTATTTTGGCAACGGCTCTTGTTCCAAACGTATTCAGTTCGTCATCCGTTAATGCACCTTCGCCGATATATGCTTTGATAATTCCTTTTGTATCGTCAGTACTGATTCTGCCATAGGTCAACGGCGATGCCGGTGTGCGGCCGGCCAAAGCGCCGTAGGTATTTTCTTCGCCCACCGTGGTACCAAGAATGGGGGCCGTAGCAATTTCAATGTCAGGCAAAAATGATTTGGCCCAGTTGCCGCAGTGGAACAGCACCACCTTTTCTTCGTCGGTTGCGTAGTTGTTGTTCCAGTCCACCAGTGCGCTTGGCGAACCCGAAGCAAGTTGCATGGCATACATGGTCAGCGTGCCGGTTACGTCCACTTCGCAGGCACTTGGGAGCATATTCTCGCTCATCATGCTCATGCTGGTGCACACGTTGCAGCCGTAGTTTTGCTGCAGCGATGTCCAGCATTGAATGGCCGTGGCGTCCAGTGCGTGTTCCTGCATGAAGTCATGCAGCACCACATCCAGTTTTGCGATCTGCACCAACCGGTCTTCCGGCGTGCGGCCCGTTGGTGAGTAGGCTTTAATCACGTCCAGTCTTTCCTTCACGCTGCCGTCATCTTTGGTCAGTTTGTTGGCAGCGCCCAAAATGTGCGAGAGGTCAGTGGTGACAACAGAGATTCCGTGCCGCTGTAAAATTTTTTCGCTGTACCGAACCGTGTTAAAAGCTCCCGGTCTTGCGCCCACCGCACCAATGCGCACGTTGCGCAAGCCTTTCACCACGCGGCACACAGCAATAAAGTTTTTGAGGTCTTCTGCAAAGCTTTCGTCGGAAGGATGCACGACGTGTTTTGTGGTGAGCGAAAACTTGATGCCGTACTGATAAAGATTGTTGCAAACCGAAATTTTTCCGCACCAGGCATCTCTCCTTCTTGCAACGTCTAACTTATCCAAATCATCGGGATAAGCCTGCACCAAAACCGGGACGTTCAGGCCGGCCAATTTCAGTGTTTCGGCCACGCCTTTTTCATCGCCAAAATTGGGAAGCACTACCAAAACACCAATGATTTCAGCCGCGTGTTTTTTGAACAAGGCCGCACATTTCTGCGCTTCTCCAAATGTTTCTACGCCTCCCAATTTCGTTTCGTTTTCTGCCAGCATAATCGGGGTAATGCCTGCCTTTTGAAAAGCAGCCATTAAATCCGAACGGCATTCGCCGACCAATTTATCGGGAAAAAAATCACGGTTGCCGATGATGACGCCCAAGCTTGCCTTGGCTGTTGTTTTGTTGCTCATGTAAATTTTGTTGGTGACGGTTAGCTTGCTATGATTAATTCAATTTCGTTGTCGCTGAAAAGTTGCTTGTGCCTTTCTTCTATGCCTTCGTCCGTAATGATGCAATTGATGAGCGAAAGCGCTCCCAAACTGGCGAAAGAACTCTTGCCAATTTTGGTAGAATCGGCCACCAGGTACGTAGCCTCCGCCGCATCAATCATCGCTTTCTTTACCACCAGGTCACTGATACTCGGATAAGTCAAGCCGGCTTTTAGCGAAATACCGGCCGTGGCCAAAAAAAGTTTCTGCACGTTGATGCCGTTAAAAAAATCAGCGGCTTTCTGCCCGGTTAACGAAAGCGTTGGCGGCTTAAATTCCCCACCGGTTACCACTAGTTCAATGCCCGGTTCAGTACCCAGCATCATGGCAATATTTAAAGCGTTGGTAATAACCCGCAGATTTTTAAAACCCTTTAGCTTTTTGGCAATCTCCGTGGTAGTTGAACCCGAGTCGAGAATGATGCTGTCGCCGCTTTCAATAAACTCAAGGCACTTTTGCGCAATCCGTTCTTTCTTTTCAATATTTTCCTGGTTTGCCAACGAAAAGTTTCGAACCTGGTCTTCAATATTTTTTAAGAAAGCGCCACCGTGTTCCCGCACCACCAAGCCGTCTTTGTCCAGCTTTTCCAAATCTTGCCGAATGGTAACTTCCGTTACTTTAAATATTTTGGCGAGGTCAACCACTTTGGCCGATCCGTCCTCTTTAATTAGTTCCAGAATCTTGTCCCGTCTTTGCGTAGCGGTCACAGGCTTGTATTTGTTTTTTTGAACATTACGGCTTTAGACAATCTTCAAATTCGGGTTTTCACCGTTCAAATCGAAAATAAACAAAAATAATCAAAAGCCTAACGAAAATTTTTAAGAGCAATTTTTTTTCGATTTTTAAATTCGCTACCCATTTTTTCGCACCAAAAGTAGAATTACCGGCTTAGCGGATTAAAAAGAAAGCACCGGGGCAATTACCGGTGCTTTTTGTATGAGAGTTCGATGCGTTGTTTGTTTACGTTCCCGTTTGCTTCATTTCTTCTGCCGTTTGTTCCGCATTTGTTCGTAGTAAGCCTTCAACACGTAGAAAGCTTTTTTCTTTTTGCCTTCGTTGCTGAACAAACCCTTGCGGTTCCAGCCTTCCTGAAACACCGGATTGTTTCGTTTGGGCGAACGAAAATCGGCCAGCACCCAAGGCGAAATGCCAACGAAATTTTCCGGCATTCGCTGCAACATGGCCGTTTGTTCTTTGTAATACCATTCCTGGTATTCTTCACTAAAGATGGTCATTGAATCGGCGTGAAAACCGGCTTTTGCGCCGGCGCCGGTTTCGCTGATGAAGAGCGGCTTGTCGTAAGGCGTGCCCCAATTTGTTGTGCGGCAATTGCTGGGCAAACCACCGTACCAACCGAGGTATTCGTTGAAGGCTACAAGGTCAACGTATTGTCCCAGCGGATCGTCAATGAGATTAAGATTTTTACCCGAATTGTAATTCACTTCCAAGGCTGCCGAAACCATGCGGGTATCGTCCAACGCTTTTGCGGCGGAAATAAGATTGTGCATGAAATCCGTGCGCACCGGACTGATTGGCGTTTCGTTGCCCACGCTCCAAATGATAATGCTGGCGCGGTTGCGGTCGCGGGTAATCATTTCGGTGAGTTGCTTTTCCGCTTTGCGGTAAACCTCTTTGTTCCCAAAATCAATGGTCCAGTAAACCGGGATTTCCGACCACACCAAAAAGCCAAGCGAATCGGCCATTCGCGTCATGTTTTCGTCGTGCGGATAATGCGCCAGCCGCACCATGTTGCAACCGAGTTCTTTTGCTTCGCTAAACAGTTGTCTCGCGTCTTCTTTGCTGTACGCTCTTCGCACTTGCTGTGCTATTTCGCCGTGAACCGAAATGCCACGCATGAAAACTGGTTCGCCATTCAACAACACTTTCTTGCCAAATGCTTCAACGGTCCGAAAACCAATTTTGTCTTCCACTTTATCGGCAGTTGTCGAAATAATGACTTCGTATAATTTCGGATTTTCGGGCGACCACAATTGAACCGACGGAAGAACCATTTCAAAACGAACAACAGAATCCGCAACGGCAAAAGCCTTCTTCAGTTTTAGTTCAGGAATTTCAACGGTTACATTGCCCGTTGCTTGTCCGTTCATTTTCACCCAACCTTCCACCGCTGCATTTTTAGTAGAAGGCTTGCCTCCTGCTGTTGGCTTTTTTAAGTGAATGGAATAATCCTGAACAAAAGCCCGCGGTACTTCAATCAAGGATACATCGCGGGTGATGCCGCCGTAATTCCACCAATCGGTGTTCACGGTTGGCACTTCTTCCGCGCCGCGTTTGTTGTCAACTTTTACAACGAGGAAATTGTTCTTCGCCTTTAAAACGGAATCGGGAATTTCAAAATCAAACGGTGTAAAACCCCCGATGTGTGCGCCTAATTTTTTTCCGTTGAGGTAAACATCAGCCCTGTAATTAACCGCGTCGAAATAAAGAAAGACTCTGTTTGTTGCAGATGACTTTTGATAGTCGAAAGACTTCTTGTACCACACCGTTCCTTCGTAATACAAAAACTGCGGGGCTTGCGAGTTCCAGTCGCCCGGTACATTCAAACTGTACTTGTCAACGTAACCGTGTTCCTTGCGATCGGTTTTGTTTGCCTGCACGTCGGTGTTCCAGTACGCTTCGCGGTCATTCTCGCGGCGTTCTTTAAAACGATAATCGTAAAAGCCGGTTTCGTAAGGATCAACGATGTATTGCCATCGGCCGTTCAAGCTAACCGTTTTACGTGCCGGAACGGCGGTAATGAGCGGTGCCTGCGCATAAACTTCTTTCAAAAAAAGAAGGGCAAAAAACAGCAAGAAAAATTTTTGATTTCGCATTGTATAACCACAATTAAAGGTGAACGTCAAGTGCGTGGTCGGCGGGAATATCTTCACCGCTCCAGGCTTTTACCGCCGTCCACGGTTCGGCAGGAGAAGACCAGAATTCATCGTTCTCTGCCAAGCCCAAAGGCAGAAAAATTTCCGAGCACAAATAAAGACTACCGGTGGTAATGTAAACGTCGGCAATTGCGGGTTGCTTTCCACTCAGACCGATATTGAGCCAACCCGCAGCATCGAAACTTGATGAAGAACCAAGCGTCTTTTTTATCACAGCCGTCAAGGCGCTTCTCACTTGTGCGTGATGGAGCGATGCCGGTAATTCTTTCCGCAAGGCTTTGTCGGCCAAGTGGTGAAAAGCGCCGCCGCGGTAAACAATCGAACGGCCAAGAACGGGAAAGCTTCCGTCTGTATTAATCAATCGTTCCTGAATTTCTGCGTAGCGCTTGCTGATTTTTTCAAAGGATGGAAGAAAGAAATTATAGCCGTTGCTTTTTTGTTTGACGGTTTCCAATATTACGGCGAGGTAAGGTTGAATAACGTAGCTGTTGTAATAATCCAGATGAAAATTCATGCCGTCGGAGAACATGCCGTCGCCGGTGTACCAATGCTGCGAAAATTCGCGGATGCCGTAATCCATTCGCACGGCATCGTAAGGAAGATTGTAGCGGCAAAAGAAGGCTTCAATCATGCCTGAAAAAAGAAGCCAGTTTGAATAAACAGGAACCGTGTTGCGTGTGGTAAGAAATGCCGTTACGACTTGGCCTTTTTGCGTATCATTCAAAGCTTGCCACAACCACGGACAGCGAATCAAACCAAGTGCAAGAAAAGAAGCATCCACCAAGGGTTGGCCGCCGTCCCATTTCATGTAATCTTTTGCCGATGGATTTACCGCGTTGGCAAGGGCTTTCACCGACCACTCGCGGTACTGGTTGCGCAGGGCAATTTCTTCCTTTGTGCCGCCTTCTGAATTTAACCATGGCGCAATGCCGCTAAAGGTGCGGGCAAAGGCTTCGAGGTACATGACCTTGCTGCGGTTTGCGGCGTTGTCAATGCTTGGCGAAAGCACTTGTGGCATCTTTTCTTTTAGTTGGTCAGCCGCCAAGTTTTGCATTACCGGCCGCGCTACTTTATCCAAATAGTTGAGCCATGTTTGCCTGTCCGAAATGACCGCGGCTTTTTTTTGCTGCGCAGTTGCGTGCGCCGTAACAAACAAACAAAACACCAGAACGGATGCTGTGTACTTCATTGTTGCATTCTGCTTTTAAAACGTATGCGATTCTTCTTTTAATTTTTGAAAACAGCGTTTCCTTCTTTCAACTTCTTGTATCGCTGCAAGGCTTCCACGTAGTAATAATCGGCATAGGTTAAGGGCACGTCAACTTCGGTTTTGTTGGGCATATGACCAACGCAATGCTGCAAAAGAAAACCGCCGTTTGTGCCTTGCGTTGCTTTGTACGGCGGGTTGGATAAATTGCGCAAGATGGTTTCGGCAACGGCAAAATAATTGCGACTGTCCTTCTTGTCTGCGTAAGTACTTAATTCCAAAAGCGCCGAGGCCATGACCGCTCCCGCCGACGCATCACGCAAGGCGTTTGGAATGTCCGGCGCATTGAAATCCCAGTACGGAATTTTATCTGCCGGCAGGTTTGGATTGTTCAAAATGAAGCTTGCAATTTTTTCCGCCTGGTCTAAATATTTTTTATCCTTCGTCTCGCGGTACATCACCGTATAACCGTACAAGCCCCAGGCTTGCCCGCGGGCCCAGGCCGATTCGTTGCTGTAGCCCTGTGCCGTTTTCTTTTGTTGCACGTCACCGGTTTCGGGATTGTAATTCACCACGTGGTAAGAACTGCCGTCGGGACGAAAATGATTTTTCATCGTCGTGTTGGCATGCGTTACCGCAATCTTGTAAAACGACGAATCGCCCGAGAACCGCGTGGCCCAAAACAGGAGTTCAAGGTTCATCATGTTGTCGATGATGACAAGAAAATCCGAAGGCTTCGAATCCCACGATTTGATGCAGCCGACTTTTGGATTAAAGCGTGTGGAAAGTGATTTGGCGCTGGTAAGAAGTATATCGTCGTACGCAGCGCTTGGCGAAATTTTATTTGCGTTGCCAAAACTGCAATACATCATAAAGCCAAGGTCGTGTGTATGCGTGTTGGTCTTTTCTTTTTCCAGCAAAGCCAACATGCGCTTGGCTTCGGCCAGCAATTTTTCTTCTTTGGTTTGTTCGTATAAATTCAGCAAAGTGCCGGGATAAAAACCGCTGCACCACCAATCGGAACCCGAAGTTTCCAATTTGCCGGTTGCTGGATAAAACGTTTTGGGAAAACGTTCCGGCGGCAGGTTCTTCATCAACACTTCGTACTGCGCGGCTGCGTCCCCAAAATTCTTTTCGATGAAAGCGTTTGGCAAGCTGTTTTCCGTTGTTGCTTTTTTGGTATTGGAACAAGAGGCAAAACAAAGCAACAAACACAAAAAGCAAAGAGCACACAAAAGGTTTCGATTGGTAATTCTTGTCATGAGAGCAATCGGTTTTTAATTTTATTTCGCACTGTTTTTCACCGGCAAATTAAGCTCGTTTAAAATGGGCGTAGCAAGGCTTTTTAATTCGTTCTGCGCTGGCTTCAACAATTCCAAAACAACGATCTCGTTTTTGCCTTTTCGTAGCCACTCGGCCGGCACATAAAGGGTTTGTTGCGGGCCGATGCTCCAATATCGGCCAAGATTATGACCGTTGATCCAAACGCTGCCCTTGCCCCACTCCCGCATGTCCAAATACGTATCGCCGATCGTTTGCAAATCAAAACTTCCGCGCTTGAGAACAGGCGCATCGATTGTTGATTGACTCGATTTACTTGCAAACGATTTTACGTTTTCAAAAGGCAACGAGAACATTTGCCAGCCTTTTATTTCCTCACCATTAAAGCCTACGCTTTCCGTAATGCCTTTTTTATTTTTCAAAAGATAAGGGCCAAAGTTGATGCGTCCCAGATTCTCTACCAATATGTCTAATCTTGCTTTCCCATTTGGAAGGTTGAGCAAAACACTGTCTTGCTTTAATCGCCTGTCCAACACGCCAATTCTTTTGCCGTTGATGAAAACAAGACCGTAATCACGCAGGTCTTTTATTTTCAAGACGCCTCCCTTCCCACCGTTAATTGTTGAACGATACAACACAAAGCCGTAGGCCTGATTCAACTCTTCAAACGTTAGCGGTGTTGCGTTGGAGATTGGCTTTGGCAAATCATCAAAAAGATTGCTGGCCTGATTGAATTGAACAACAGGAATGACAATCGCGGGCTTGGTTGCAGGCACCGGAGGCAGTGCTTCACCAGCCGGCAAATGTTTCTCAATCACGGCACGAAACTGCATAAACTTCGGCGTTGCATTACCGGCTTCATCAAGCGGCGCATCGTAATCGTAACTGCTGATTTGCGGTTCGTACGGACTTCTGTCGTTATAATTCGCGCCGTTCATAAAGACTCTCGTTGTGCCGCCGTGAAACATATACATGTTGATGGAAATGCCTGCGCTTAAAACGCTGTCCAAGGCGGGAGCGTATTTTTCTGCGGCAACCGTGTGGTGTTTTGTTCCCCACCAATCGAACCAGGCCGGGTACCATTCGGCAATAAAGAAAGGACCTTTGCCATCGTGGTTCTTGCGAATGAGTCCCTTTACTTGCGCCGGTTTATCAAGGCCGTTTACCGCCGGCAATAAACCGGGAAGATGACCGGCCGCAACATCCTGTGCCGGATCGCAGGTATAAAGCAAACCGTCAAAACCCGCTTCCACAAAAAGTTTGCGATTGATGTCAAGATATTCCTTGTCGCTCCCGTACGAGCCGTACTCGTTTTCAATTTGCACCATCAAAATATTGCCGCCGTGATTAACCTGCAAAGGCGCCAGTTGCTTGCCCACTTGCAAAATATAATCGCGGTATTCTTTCAAGTATTGCGGCTCTTTGCTTCGCACTACCAAACCTTTTTCGTTTTGCAACCAATACGGATAGCCGCCAAACTCCCACTCGGCGCACACGTAAGGACTGGGGCGAAGGATCACCCACAGTCCTTCTTCTTGAGCGGTTTTTACAAAGGCGGCAATGTCGTTGTTGCCGGAAAAATCAAATTTGCCTTTTTGCGGTTCGTGCAGGTTCCAGAAAACATAGGTGCCGATGGTGTTCAATCCCATGGCCTTTGCCATTTTCATTCGCTGCCGCCAAGCTTCCCGCGGCACGCGGGGATAATGCATTTCACCGGAAATAATTTGGAAGACTTTACCGTCCAATAAAAAGGCGGAATCGCCCAAAGAAAAATTGTGTTTCGGTGTTTGCGCCGCTAACTGCAAAAACAAAAAAAAGCTTGCGGCCAGCATTGAAATTTTCATACGTCGCATATCTTCTTTGGCTTGATCAGTGAGAAGTAAAGTTTTTACCCGCAAGTCATTCAAAAATTAAAGGCCGGTTTAGCCTGTGCTTTACCGGCCTTTGCTTGCTCTGTGAGAAAAACAACTCAATATCCCGGGTTCTGTTCCAGCACCGCGTCCTTGTTCAGATCAATCTCTGATTGCGGTATGGGCAGTAAAAGGTTTTTGCTGGTTAAGCCCACAACCGGGTTGATGGTTTGCTTGTTGTAAGCCTGCGTGCGGGCAACCAATGTTCCGGTACGCATCAAGGTCATGCGGCGGTTTTCTTCGGCCAGCAGTTCTCTGGCTCTTTCGTCCAAAATAAAATCAAGGTTGATTTGCGCGGCGGTTACTTGCGAAGCACCCGCTCTTGTTCGCAGTGCATTGATGGATGCTGCGGCTTCGGCCAGCTTGCCTTGCTTGAATTGTGCCTCGGCTTGCAGCAAATAAGTCTCGCCCAGGCGCATCAAAATAAAATCTTTGGTCATGGCAAAACCAAATGTGCCATCAACATTGTTGGCAATAAAGTCGTACCATTTGGTGGTGTTCGGCGCAATCTTGAACAAGGTATCGGGACCCGTGTACGGAACTTGTAGTCCGTAATTCTTTCCCTGCGGATTGTTGTAATAATACCGCCGGCGAATGTTGTATTGGGAGTTGCGCATGTCGTTGTTCTCGTACAAGCCGTAAGCCACCCAATCGGTCAACCTCATGCGGGCAATGCCTCTGCCGCCAAGCGAATCCGCAATGATCATCGTAACGGTTTTGGTCGGATCATTCTTATCAACATCCGTCACCTGGTAATAAGCGGCACCCCAGTTGCGGCGTTGTTGGGGAGCGTTCGTATAACCACCCGGAACGGTATTGATGTTTTCCTCTTCCATTACCCAGATAGCCTCCTTGTTACCTTGATACCTTCTTTCGTTCCCGTAGATGAACATATCAGAAAACGGATCGCCAGGCTGACCAGCCCTGATGCCGTACCGTGTATTGGTCAATGCAAATTTTCCGCTGTTGATAATAGCCGCGGTTTGTTGCTCGGCCAAATCGGGTTTGTTTGCCCGCAAATAAACTTCGGCCAGAAGTTGCGCAGCCTGCCATTTGTTGGCACGTGCAGCAGGTTTGCCGTCGGCGTTTTTGATGGAGCCAAAGCCGCCCACATCGGAAAGATTGGCTACCGCGAACGTGAGATCCTGGATGATTAGATTGTTGACCTCATCCAACGAGTTCCTTGTATAGTTGGTCCTTGGTGTTGTTGTAGGCTCTGTAACTAACGGCACTTTGCCAAAACAGGTGGCCAAAATGTTGTATGCATAGCCTCTGAAAAAACGGGCTTCGGCACTGAAGCTGGCCTTTGTAGCGGCCGTTACGCCGGTTACCGCATCCGCGTTCTTGATGATGATGTTGGCATTGCTGATCATCCGGTAGGCCCAACTCCATGTATAGGAGGCAGCGCCATCGGTTGAGTTTAATTGCGTGTAATCGTAATACGGCACTTCAATGCCCTGCTTTTGCGAAGGTGGCACAAAAGCCACGTCGGTTCCGGCGTGCCATACACTCGGCCAGCCTTGTGGACCAGAATAACTAAAAAATGTACTGAGGTGATTGTACAAACCGATAATAGAGGCGTCAATGCCCAATGAATCGCCCAGTGTTTCCGGCGCCAGGGAAGAGTAAACATCTTCTTTTAGAAAATTTTTCTTGCAGGAAAAAAACAGCGGCAGGCTTATGCAGATGCCGATGAATATGATGAGTTTCTTTTTCATTTTTCAAACGAGTTTAATGAGTCAATTAACGGAGCGCTACGTTTATGCCGAACACAATCTCGCGGGTAAGCGGATAGTTGTTTGTCCAGTCGCCCGAACCACGGAAGGAATAGTTGTTCTCCGGGTCCCAGCCAATCCATTTTGTGAAGGTGTGAAGGTTTCTTCCGCTGGCATAAACCGTCAGGCTGCTCAGTTTTAATTTGTCCAGCAAACCTTGCGAGAACACGTAGCTCAGGGTCACGTCTTTTAACCGCGTGAAGCTGTTGTCAGATGGATAACCGTAACCTCTTGTATTGGTGTAAGCAAGCGAAGGCCTTGTCTGGCTTTTGTTTGCGGCCGTCCAATAACCCGTTTCTACCGGGATGTTCATGCGTCCCGCTTCATCTGCGTACGTCAGCGTTACGTTGTTTTTCAACGCTCCCTGGAAGGTTTGAATGAAAACGTTCAGGTGGAAATTTTTGTAGTGGAAGGTGTTGGTCAATCCGCCCGACCATTTCGGCGTTGTTTGGCCTTGAATTACCTTGTCATCAGACGTAACTTTTCCGTCGCCGTTGATGTCGGCAAATTTCAGGTCGCCGGGCTTGGCGCCGGGGTCCCATTTCGACGGGTCTTCGCCCACTTGCCAAACGCCAACCAGTTTGTAATCGTAAATTACGCCAATGGGCTGGCCAATGAACCAGCGGTTGCCCACATCGCTTTTCTGGTCGCCGTAGAGGTCAACGATTTTGTTTTTGTTGGCGGCGAAGACAATGCTGGTTTGCCAACGGAAATTTCGGCCCGTAATGTTCTCGGTGTTCAATGTAAGTTCAACGCCGTGGTTTGTTGTTTTGCCAAGATTGTCCAACACAAAACTATAACCCGTAATGTTGGGCAGGTTGCGCCGCAACAACAAGCCTTCCGTCTTTGTATCGTACATGTCAATGGAGCCGTTGATGCGGTTTTTCAGAATGCCAAAATCAAGGCCGATGTTCAAGGTCTTTGATGTTTCCCAATGCAGGTTTGCATTGCCCAAATTACTAGCCAATACACCCACGGTGCTGATGCCGCCAAAAGGATAACGAACCGTGCCTTCCTGTGTAATTGTTTGATAAACGCTGATGGCTTCGTTGCCGGATTTACCGTAAGAGCCACGTAGCTTCAACGCATTGACAGCACTGATATTTCTGATGAAGTTTTCATTCATCATGTTCCATCCAAGAGCAACAGAAGGAAACACACCGTACTTGCTTGTGTTTGCGCCCATCACAGAAGAACCGTCTCTTCTCGCCGTAACGGTCAACAAGTATTTGCTTTGATAAGAATAGTTGATACGGCCCATTTGCGAGAGCAGATCATATTTATCCCGGTAAGAGGTATTGCCCGTAAGGCTTGAGCCGGCCTCCAATCTGTTGAAGGATAATTCGTCATTAATAAACCCAATTGAACCTGCACCAAAGGTGAAGTAGTCTCGCTGCTGCGCACTAAAGAGGCCGGTAAAATCAACGTGATGCGCACCAAAATCTCTTGTATAAGAAAGAATGTTTTCAACGGTCCAGTTGGTCGTTTCTGATGTGGACAAAGAAGCAACGCCTCCCTGGGTGTTGCCGGCGGTTCTGCCCGCATAACTTCCAAAGCGGGTAGGCACGTAGGTATAGCCACCGTTCAGGCGGTACTTCAATCCTTTCAAAGCGCCGCCGAATTTTACTTCGGCGTAACCGTTGCCGGTTAAATTGCTGGCCCGGTCCGTTCTGTCAGAGTTCAAACCCAACAGCGGATTCATGTACAACAGTTCGGGGCTCATCGGGTAAATCTCGTAATTGCCCGTAGCGTTGTATTCCGTTCCATAAGGACTCATGGCTGCCGCTAAATAAAAGTTTGCCCGTCCGCCGTCGTAATTGTTGTTGGCAAAAGAAAGATTGGTACCGACGGTTAGAAAATCCGTTACGTTGATGTCGAGGTTCGACCGGATGCTGATGCGGCGGTATTGATAACCCTTCACCGCACCTTTCTGCTGCAGGTAATCGCCCGACAAATAATACCGAACGTCTTTTGATCCACCCGAAACGCTGAGGTTATGATCTTGCATGATTCCCTGCCGGGTAACGTCTTTCAGCCAGTCCACGGTGTGGCCGGCGTTGTAGTTGGTCACTTCAAAATTGTTGGGCAACACGCCTTGGTTTGCAGAAGGCACTTGCGCTTTGTAGTCGGCGTATTTTTGAACGTAAGCTTCGGGGCTGAGCGGCGTTAGCCAATGCGAAAGGTTATCAAAACCCGTGTAGGCATTGTAACGAATGACCGGCTTGCCGGTAAGTCCTCTTTTCGTGGTAATTAATATGACACCGTTTGCGCCGTTTACACCGTAAATGGCCGTAGCGGATGCGTCTTTCAAAACTTCGATAGACGCGATATCGTTTGGATTAATGTCGTTAGTGACCGCACCGGTTTTGCTAAAAGGAACGCCGTCCACAACAAGATAAGGACCGGTGCCTGCCGTAATGGTGTTTTGTCCGCGAACGAGTACCGTTGCGGAACTGCCCGGAACGGACGAGGTCTGCGACACGTTTACACCCGCAACCGAACCTTCAATGGCGTGAAGAATGTTGGTCACCGGCAGTTCGGTAAGCCTTGTTTTCGGAACCGACGATACAGAGCCGGTAACGTCGCTTCTTTTTTGCGTGCCATAACCCACAACTACAATGTCGGTCATCATCTGGCTGTTGGCCGAAAGCTTTACGTCAATGCTTGTGCGGTTGTTCACCGGGATTTCCTGTGCATTAAAACCGACAGATGTAACAACCAAAACGTCGTTCGGCTTCGTAGAAATGCTGAACGCACCCGCTTCGTCGGTTTGCACAGTGGTGGTGGTGCCCTTCACCTGAACAGTGGCGTTGGCCAACACACCGTCCACGGTAGTTACTTTACCCCGAACCGTTTGTTGGGCAAAAAGAAAGGTTGAAAAAAATAAAAAGAGCGGTAAAAAGAAGAGGCGATGTTTTGGAGCCATCTTCACAACACGATCCGGAAAGCAATAGCTGCAATCTTTCATCATATAGCAGAATTTAAATTGAAGAGAAAGATGCCATTGGCCGTCCTGTTCCAATGACAGAACTAAAGTAGGTTCGTTTTTGCGCCACGCACGGGGGACAAATGATAAAAAGGGGTGGGTAAAATCATAGCGCCTTAAAATTTTTTCATTGAAAATCAGCCCGTTCAAGAATTAAGGCAAAATTTGCTTCCGGCTTGTGAGCTTATCGCAGAAAGATGAAAAGAGCCACGGGCTTAATTGCTTGCGGTCTTGCTGCCCAAAACCCTGCGGTAGCGCTTCACGTAATCAGAAGGATTCATTTGGAAGAGCTTTTGAAATTGCTCGCGGAAGTAGCGAACATCATTAAAGCCGGTGAGGTAAGTAACTTCCAAGATGGTTTTGTCGGTACTGAGCAGCAGTTCGGCTGCTTTGCGCAAGCGGATGTAGCGAATAAAAACATTGACGGTGAGTCCCGACACAGCCTTTACTTTTTTATACAGGCTTGGATGGCTCATGCCGATTTCCCGGCAAAAAGTGCCGATGGCAAATTCCGGATTGTCAATGTGCGCCTCTACAATGGCGATGCACTTTTCAATAAAAACTTTGTGTTCGCCGGAAAGATTGGAAGCCGGCTTCAGCGTAACCGCGTTGAAGAAATACTGCTTCATGCGGCTGCGTTCTTTTAAGATGTTTTCAATTCGGGCCTGAATGATTTCTTTGTCGAAAGGTTTTAAAATGTAATCTTCAGCCCCGCCCTGAATGCCTTCCAATTTGGCTTTGTCGGAGGCGCTGCCGGTGAGCAGAACCACCGGAATGTGCGCAACGGCGGGATTGCTTTTTATTTTCTGGCAAAGCTCAATGCCGCTCACGTTTTTCATCATCACATCACTTATAACAATATCAGGAATCTCGGTTACCGCCAATTCGTATCCTTCGGCGCCGTCCGCAGCTTCGTAAACAGTGAAGCCGCTGGAAAAAACCTGCACGATGTAGGAGCGCATCTCGGCGTTGTCGTCCACTACCAGCATTACCGGAAGCTCTGACCTAAGCTTATCAAGCACGGCCGATTGCTTCGGCACCGCCGGCACCGTTTCTGTTGCTTCGTTTTCGGCCACGGCTTCTTCTACCAGTTCTGACAAAATCGTTTTCCCGCTTTTGTAATCTTCGCTGATATAAGCCGAGCCGTAATGTTCCTTGCCTTTTAAAAGCCGCAGGCAAAATTCTGTACCGGCGCCCGGTGTGCTTTTGTACGTAAGCTCGCCTTTGTGCGCCTCCGCCAGTTTGCGGGAGACGTACAAACCCACACCAAACCCGCTTTCTTTTGTCCCTTCAGGCTGACCAACCCGGTAAAAAGAATCAAACAATTTTTCGCCCGCTTCCACCGGAATGCCACAACCTGTATCGCTGACCTTTATTAGAAACTCGTTTTCTGTTTCTGCAATCATCAGTGCAATCCTGCCCCCCGCTTCCGTGTATTTGAAAGCATTGGAAAGAAGATTGAAAAGAATGATTTCGATCTTTTCTTTGTCGCCGTAAATCAACACTTCCCCCTCGTCCTGTTGGAATGAAAAGTCAATTGTTTTGCAAAGAGCGTGTTGGCTAAAACTTAAGAAGACTTCCCGGCAGGCTTCCATTAGATCAAATTTTTCAATCCGCAACTGCTCTTCTACCGACTCCACCTTGCGGAAAAGGAGCAGTTGATCGACGAGGCTTAACAAACGCCTTGCGTTGCGGTACACGGTCGAAATTTGTTTCCGGTCTTTTTCCCTTTCGTGTGTTGTCATCAATTCCTTCAACGGATTAATGATCAGCGTTAGCGGTGTGCGAAACTCATGCGAAATGTGGGTGAAGAAGGAGATTTTTTTCTCCGTGATTTCCTTCTCTTTTTCTTTCTCAAGCAAGGCCAGTTTCACTTCGTACTTTAACCGCTCCTCCCGCCTGTTGTAAAGCATATAGCTGTAAACAGCCGCACCGGTAATCGCAAGGTAAAGCAGGTAAGCCCACCAGGAACGATACCACGGCGGAAGAACGGTGATGGTTAGTAAAGTTGTTTCGCCTCCCCAGATGCCGGCCGCATTGGTTACTTTGATCTTGAATTTGTACGTTCCTTCTTTTAATCTTGCGTAGTTTGCCGTGCGGCTGTTGCCCGCATGGTTCCAGGATTTGTCCCATCCTTCCAACGTGTAAGCGTATTGTACCTTGTCGGCGCCGGAATACTCAAGCGCTACAAAATCGAGTGAAAGAAAAGCATGGTCATAAGGAACGCTGACGCTTTCGATTTTTTCAAAATTGCGCTCGGTAACAAAAGAACTGTCTTCTTCCACCGACTTGTTGTTGACACGAAGACCGGTTAAAAAAACAGGCGGCATTTCTTTTCTTTCCTGTACGCTATCGGGATAAAAGATATTGAAGCCTTTGATGCCGCCAAACAGAAACTCACCCGACTGCAATACCAGCGCAGCGTTGAAGCTAAACTGGTTGCTTTGCAAGCCATCCGACTGGGAAAAATTTCGACAAGTTTTTGTGGTCACGTTAAACTTGCACAAGCCGTTGTACGTACTCAGCCAAAGGTTGCCGCTGCGGTCTTCCAGCATGCGCAAAACGGTATTGCTTGGAAGTCCTTCGGAAGTTGTAAAGCGAACAAAACGGCCGGTAGCCCGGTTGAACAAAAGCAAGCCGCCGCCGTCGGTTCCAATCCAAAAATTGCCCGCTTGGTCTTCGTGAATGCATCGTACCGTATTGCCTACCGGAAATGTCTTGTGCCTTTTGTTGAGGGGATCAATGTTAATAACAGAAGAATAGTTGCCGCCCCAGATTTCGCCGTTGCGGTCTTCGGCCAGACATTGCAGGTTGCTGATGCTTTCGTCAAACAACTCGAAACGAGCCGCCGGCCTGTTGAACAAATACAAAGTACCGTCGTTGGTAGTGCTCACCCATAACCGGCGGCGTTTGTCTTCAAACACAAGCCAGGCATTGTTTTCCACCGAACCGGTTTTGGGGTTGCGGCAGCTAAAATGTTCAAATGATTTTGCGCCTTTTCGCAAGCGGTTTACGCCGCCAAACCAGGTAGTGAACCACGTATCCCCAACCGAATCGCGGAGAATATTGGTGACGAAATTGCTGCTGATTGAACTTGGGTTGGAAGCATCGTGAACAAAGCTGGTAAAGGCGTTTTTCTGCCGGTTCCAATAACGCAGCCCTGCGCCGTCGGTTCCAATCCACAGGCTGTGCGTATCGTCTTCGCAAAACGAAAGAATAAAATTGTTGATGTCATTTTCTTTTTGAACCGAAACCGGGCAGGTGATGTGCCGGAATGCGCTGGTGCGTGGCTTTACCACGTTGATGCCGCCGCGCAACGTGCCAAACCATTTTCCGCCTTCATGGTCTTCGTAAATGGCATAAACGGCATTGCTGTTGATTTTTGGTGAGCCATTGGCAGAAAGATAAGACGTCGGCGAACCCTGACTTATCGGTACTGTCCAAACACCGCCGCCATCCGAAGCAATCCACAAAACATGCTGACGATCTTCCATTAAATTCATCACCTTGTAAGAAGCAGGCAGCAGGTTTTGTGAAAAGATATTCTTTACGTTGTCGTACCGAAACAGCCCTTCTTCACAGCCCAGCCACAGCGTTCCTTTGCTGTCCACTTTCAGGCATTCGGCATTTTTTATTTTGCCGTTCACAAAAAGAAGCCGCCGCTGTTTAACGTCGTATTGAAACAGCCCGAAATCTTTTACAAACACCCAGGTAATTTGCCGTTGCGCATCAAAGGCTAGCGCCGTCGCCTCGTAATTTCCTTCCACACCTTTTGCTTCTTCCAGCGGTATTTGCAAACCGGTGTGACTGCCTTTTTCAAAAACAAAGAGTCCCTTGTTCTTAACACCCACCAGCATACACGTACCGTTGTTTACGTTTTGAATTGCATTCACACCAAGGTGTGTCATTTCTACAACGGATCCATTCAGGGACTTGTATTGCAGCGAAGAAAAAGTAGAACGCACGGGATTGTAGATGCTCAATGCATTTTCGCAACCAATCCACAGGTTGTGTGCTGCATCACTTTCAATTGAGCTGATGTGATTGTCGGCAAGCGAAGTTTTATCGCCGATGACGTTGCGAAAAATTTTAAAACCGTAGCCGTCGTAACGGTTCAGGCCATCGTAGGTGCCAAACCAAAGAAAGCCGTTGTGATCCTGGTAAATACTGGTAACTGCGTTGTTGGAAAGGCCTTGCTCGATGCCCAAATAAGCCATGCCCGTATCGTCGGTGGCAAAGCAGGTGGTGCGCAGCAGGCAAAAAAGCACAAGCAATCCCAAACAGCAATTTCTTCCCATATGCTTTAGTAACGTGAGGAAACGAAAACGGAATGTAAACGAAATCCTGCAAACAGCAACCTGCTCTATCGGCTTCGCTTAGCGGATTTGTCCCTGGCCGCTGACCACCCATTTTTCCGTTACCAGTTTTTCCAGCGCAAAAGGCCCGCGTGCATGAAGCTTTTGGGTAGAGATGCCGATTTCGGCGCCGAGGCCAAATTCCTCGCCGTCGGTAAAACGAGTGGATGCGTTTTCGTAAACAACCGCTGCATCCACCGCTTGAAGAAATGTCTTGCACACGGCTTTATTTTCCGAAACGATTGCCTCCGAATGTTTGGTAGAATAGGCTTGAATGTGGTCAAGCGCTTCGTTCAATCCGTTCACCGTTTTCACCGAGCATTTCAAACTTAAAAATTCAGTACCGAAACTTTCCGCCGTCGCCTTGTGTAAGAACGGATAGCCTTTCAACAAACGATGCGCCGTTGCATCAGCAAAAATTTGGACGCCGTGCTTTTCAAACTCTGCGGCAAGCGCAGAAAGAAAAGGCGCCGCAATTTTTTTATCAAGGAGCAAGGTATCCATTGAATTGCACACCGAAGGCCTTGACACTTTTGCGTTCTCCACAATGCGCAGTGCTTTGGTCAAATCGGCTTCTTCGTGCACGTACACATGGCAAACGCCTGCGCCGGTTTCAATCACCGGAACAAGGCTGTTTTTGCGCACGGTTTCAATGAGACTTTGCGAGCCACGCGGAATGATGACGTCAACGTAAGCCGTTGCGGTAAACAAGTGTTGCAAGCTGCTTCTGTCGCTGGGCAACAGGCCCACACACTGCGGTGAAAGACCGGCTTCTTTTAGCGCACGGTGAATGATTTTAACCGCGGCAATATTGGTTTCTTCGGCATGCTTGCTGCCTTTCAACAAACAGGCGTTTTTACTGCGCAGACA
Organism: Flavisolibacter ginsenosidimutans; assembly: GCF_007970805.1. GTDB lineage: Bacteria > Bacteroidota > Bacteroidia > Chitinophagales > Chitinophagaceae > Flavisolibacter > Flavisolibacter ginsenosidimutans. Next base: position 2,413,790 of record NZ_CP042433.1, read on the forward strand.
CAAGGCGGCGGTATCAAAGGTTACGTTCGGTCTCGATTCGTAAATCATGCCCACCACGCCAAAAGGAGCCGTGCGTTTCTGCAGCAACAAACCGTTCTTTAATTTTCGTTTTACCAGCAATTGATCAACGGGCGAAGGCAAGCCTGCAACGGAGCGAATGGCCGCTGCAATGTTTTTAATCCGCGCCTCGTTCAGCAGCAAGCGATCTGCCATTGGGTCGTTTGCGCCCAATCGCTGCACATCCTTGCGGTTGGCTTTAATAAGATTTGCCGTTCCTTCTTCAACATGCGACGCCATCTTTTCCAGGGCCGTTTGCACGGTCTCTTCACTCGCCAGTTGCAAGGCCCGCGAAGCCTTGTGCGTATCCCTGATTATTTTGTCAACATTCGTTGTCATTGCTGATCGTTAACGGTTCAAAAAAGAACGATGTCGTCGGCGTGCGCCACCATCACGTCTTTTCGCTTGGTGCGCAAATCATCCGCCTTGTATTTCATTTTGGCTACGCCGACGATGCCTTTTCCGGCAACGGTCAACTGCACTACTTCGCCTGCAAGAAAGCTTCGCTCAACGCAAACCACACCCACAAGCAACAAACTTTTTCGTTGCAGCAACGCTTCGTGAGCGCCTTCATCAATTTGCACTGAGCCGATCGTAATCGAGCCGCTTGCTAACCATTTTTTGCGGTCGTTCAGCGAAGAATGTTTCGGCGCAAACGTAGTACCGCCTTCGCCGTTCAGGGCTTTTAAAAACGACTGCGCATCGTCAATGCCGCAGTAGATTGTTTTGATGCCGAGCGACGTTGCCAATTTGGTAAACGTGAGCTTTGAAGCCATGCCGCCGGTGCCGTGTACCGACTGGTCTTTTCGCAAATACGAAAGCACGTGGTCAATTTCTTCTACATGCGGAATGATGTTGTTGCTTTCATCCCTGTAGCCGCCGGCCGTGGTACAAAAAAGCAAAGCACTTGCGTTGAAGGCAATGGCAAGCAAAGTCGCCAGCTCGTCATTGTCAGAAAATTTTAATTCAAAATTGCTCACTACATCGTTCTCGTTTACGATGGGAACAACGTTGTTGGCCCAGAGCTCGGAAAGCGTTTCGCGCAGTTGCAAAAACTGCGAACGTTCGGCAAAATGGTGCCGCTCCAAAAGTGCCTGTGCCACTTGCAAGCCGTGTTCGGAAAAGCGGGAAGCGTATTCTTTTATCAGCAAGGGATTGCCAATAGCAGCGGCGGCTTTTCGCTGCGTTAAACTGCGGTCGTAGCCTTTCAGAAATGCTTTCCCGCTGCTTACCGCGCCGCTCGAAACCAACAACACGTTGTGTGCCTTTGTCAATCCCGCAATTTGATTGACGATGCTTTGAATGATGGGCAAAGACAAATCACCCGATGCCGCGGTTAACACGGAAGAACCAACCTTGATGACGAAAACCGATTTTGCCATGACCGACTCAATGCAATCAAAAATAGGCGATAAAGCGGGAAAGGAATGGTGTCAGGACGAACGCAGAATTTAGGCCAACGGGTTGACTGTCGTTTGCATTCTGCGCTAAAGCCCTTGCTGGAACTGCATTTCAGCGCGTTGCGTTTTGGTTAGACGCCGTAGTTAAAAGCAAAATATGTTCTGCCTTTGCAGCAAGGCGGCTTTAGTTTTGAAGTAGTTTATCAAACAAAGAATTTCAACTTTTTTCAAATAGCAAGCAATCGTTAGATCGTCCCGCATTTCCATGCGGGATTTTTTTTGTCTCTTTTCAATACGTCCACCGAACGAATGCTTCCATAGCAGCGTATCGCGTTAAACCCAGTTGCGCATACAGTTCTGCCGTGTGTGCGTTGCGGTCTTCGGCACGCTGCCAAAATTCTCTTGCATCACTTCCCTGGAACGGCACCGTATCTTTTTGCGATTGGTGAATAAAAATGCCGAAACGCTTTTTGCGTACCTGGTCGGGACTCATGGGCACGGCCATTTCTATTTCGCTGATGTCCCACTCCTGCCAGGCGCCTTTGTAGAGCCACAGCCAACAATCCTTTATCCACGCGTCGCCATCGGCTTTTATTCGCCGCAAGGCTTCAAAAACAATGTCAAGGCAAACGCGGTGTGTTCCGTGCGGATCGGCCAGATCGCCGGCTGCATAAACCTGTTGCGGTTTTACCTTCCGGAGCAAGTCAACGGTAATGCGAATGTCTTCTTCACTCATCGGTGCTTTTTCAATGGCGCCGGTTTCGTAAAAAGGAAGATTAAGAAAATGAATGCCTTCTTCTTTAATGCCCACGTAGCGGCAAGTGGCCGCGGCTTCGCAACGCCGAATGAGTCCTTTGATGGCGCGAATGTCTTCGGTGTCTACCTGGTTTGACTTTTTGTTTTTTAGAAACGCTCTGGCTTCGCTTAAAACATCGCGGGCCGGTTTGCTGTCGCGGGCAAACATTTCTTCAAAGCCAACGGCAAAATCCAAAAAGCGGGTGACAAATTCGTCGGTGACGGCAATGTTGCCGGAGGTTTGATAAGCTACGTGTACGTCGTGCCCCTGGTCGTGCAAACGTTGAAAGGTACCGCCCATGGAGATGATGTCATCATCGGGATGCGGCGAAAAAATGAGGCAGCGTTTCGGGTAAGGCTCGGAACGTTCGGGATGAGCGGGAATAACCGCGTTTGGCTTGCCGCCGGGCCAGCCGGTGATGGTATCACGCATGGCATAAAACACCTGCAGGTTGATTTCGTAGGCATCGCCTTTTTCTACCAAAAGGTCGCTCAATCCGTATTCGTTGTAATCGTTGTTGGTTAAGCTGAGAATCGGTTTTTCCAGGTGCAGCGCCATGTCCACCACGGCCTTTTTCATCATTTTCGGCGTCCACTCAATTTCGCCCGTTAGCCAGGGCGATTTAAACCGCGTTAGTTGCGAGGCGGCTTGTTCATCCATCACAAAGGTTGCGTCGTCGTGCGTTTGCAAAAGCGAAGCCGGTACGCTTTCGGTTACGTCGCCTTCCACTGCTTTTTGAATCACGGGCGCCTTGGTGTTGCCCCATCCCATCAGGATGATTTTTTTGGCTTTTAAGATGGTGGAGATGCCCATGGTGAGTGCCAGGCGCGGCACGTCGCTCATGCCCTGGAACTCGTAGGCATTGGCCAGCCGCGTGGAGTTTTCAAGGCTTACCATCCTTGTTTTGGAATGAATGCTGGAACCGGGTTCGTTAAAGCCGATGTGGCCGTTAACGCCGATGCCGAGAATCTGCAAATCAATACCGCCAACCAAAGCAATCATTCTTTCGTAATCGGCGCAATGTTCTTTTATTTTTTCTTTGGGCACTTCGCCGTCGGGAATAAAACAATTTGAAGGGTCAATGTCCACCTTGTCGAAGAGTTGCGTTTTCATAAAGCGGTTGTAACTCTGAAGCGCATCTTTTTCAATAGGGTAATATTCATCCAGGTTAAAGGCAATCACGTGCCGGAAGCTCAGGCCTTCTTCGCGGTGCAGGCGCACGAGTTCGGCATACAGGAGTTTCGGCGTTGAGCCGGTGGCAAGCCCCAATACGCAATGTTCACCGGCATCGGCCTTTGCCCGCATCAGCAACGCAACCTGCTGCGCCACCCATTTTGCGCCTTCGGCCGGCGTTGAAAAAATTTGCGTGGAAATGCGTTCCAACGAATCGGTTAAGTCAATTTCCTTGTTTGCCTGGTTCGTGAGCATATGATTTTTCATTTATTTTTTGGGATGGCAACTGCGCAATTAGTTTCCTCGTCGCAGTTTCGCAAGCCTGAATGATTCGCAGGTAAAGTTGCGGCAAATTATTTCAACGATTGCGGGCCGGCTGCAAGAGAAACCTCTTCTGTACAACACATTATTCGCTGCACGCAAGTTCCGCTTAATCTCTTTTTTTACAACGCTCAATCGTTTGCGCAAATTCTTACCGTTCCAACTTAAAAGCCGGGTCAAGTGCCGGACGTTTTTGTGCGTTGGCAACTTTCCAGCCGGTGCGGTACATCCACTCGGTCATCCGCTTTAGTTTTTTAATGTCAATAAGCTGCGGCTCGTCCATCGGCGTGTGATAATCGGGGTGCAACAACGTTGTGTAAAACAAAGCCGGGTAACCGGCGCGGGCATAAGGCAAGTGATCGCTGCGAAAATACCAGCCTTCCACATGCGTTGGTTTGTCCCACAAAGTATCGAGCTTAAAACGCGGCCCTTCGTTGTTTGCCTGCAGGGCCATCGCAACGAGTTCGGGTGAATTCCGGTGCGGCGCTTGCATGCCCAACAAAGCCGCGCTGTCTGGATTGTTCCGCCCAATCATGTCGCCGTTCAACACTGCTACAATTGAATTTTTGTCAACCGTGGGATGACTTGCGTACCACCGCGAACCGAGCAAGCCTCTCTCCTCCGCGCCGTGCCATACAAACAAGGCCGAACGCCTGCCCGGTTGTTGCCTGAACGCACGGGCAATGGCCAGCAAAGCCACGCTTACCGATGCGTTATCGTCCGCACCGTTGTAGATGGAATCGGTGCCGTAAGGCTGCCGCACGCCGTCGTGGTCCTGGTGGCCGCTGAACAAAACGTATTCTTTTGAAAGCTGCGCATCGGTGCCTTTTATTTCGGCCACAATGTTTACCGAAGGATAATCAAAACGCTCAACGGTGATGCTTGCGGTTAGCTGAGCGCCTTTTGCCTTTAACCAATCGGTTGCGCTTGCGTGAACCCAAAGCACCGGTGTTTTTGCTGTGGCGACGGCATTGGGTCCGCCTTCAATATCGTATGTGCCGCGGGTAAGTGCGGGCAACACCGCAGGCCAGCTTTTCTCACCCATTTCGTCTGCAATAAAAATGATAGCCGCCGCGCCTTTTTGCAACAGGCTTGCGTACTTGCGCAACACATAACCGGGATAACGCCGCTCGGGCAGAGAAACATTTAAATTAATGCCGTCGGGTGATGCAAGAATAACGACGGCCTTGCCTTTTACATCGGCATTTTCTGCCTCCGCGCTTGTTGTGTTGCCCAGGAAAAGCACCGGCGCTGAAACCGCGGCCGGAGCCGTTTGCGCCACCAACACGTCGTTCCAAAGTGCAAGCTCGTGATCGTTGACCGCAATCTTGCTGGCGTTGCTCACACGGTTGCGCTTCATGGAAAAAAACTGAAAGAACGTACCGTCATCACCGGCAGGTTTTAAGCCAAGTGCTTGCAGTTTATTCGCCCACCAAACCGAAACTTTTAATTCGTCGAGCGTGCCGGCTTCGCGGCCGCGAAAATGATCGGAAGCCATCTCGAAGATGTCGGTCTTTAAATCGGATTCTTTGATGGCGGATGTGAGCGGAGCTCTTGGTTTTGCGTTCTGACCGATGGCACCTTTTGCAAACAGACCTGCGAGTATAAAAACAAGAACAAACTTTTGCATGTGTAGAAGTTTAAGCGGCGTGCAACAAAAATAGGTGCGGGAAGCAGAGTAAACGTTTGCAAGGCCGTGCTGGGAAATGAAAGCAATATTTTATTAAATGGGAGAATCGTTGCAGGCGCAGACACACAACCATTCTTCTTCAACCAAAACTTTTTCATGTACGCTGTTATTTTAAACGCTTTCGGAAAACACCTTGCACAGCCGCATCAATGCCATCAAATTCTATTTTGAGCAGGTGTTGGGGCGGGAAAAGTTTTTTTGGGAGATACCGCGGCCGAAGAAGCATTTGCAAATTCCGAAAGTGCTAAGTGAGGCTGAGTTGCGAAAACTGTTTGCGGCGCTCCAAAACAATAAGCACAAGGCAATTTTATTTACTGCTTACAGCGCCGGACTACGGGTAAGCGAAGTCGTCGGGTTGCAGATCAAACATATTGACAGCAACCGCATGCAAATTTTTGTAGAAAAGTCAAAAGGAAAGAAAGACCGTGTTGTGATGTTAAGCCCCTTGCTTCTTGATGTTTTGCGGGCTTACCTGAAAGAGTGCGTCCCGCGTCCGTCCACCTTTCTTTTTGAAGGTTACACCGCAAACACGCCTTATAGCGCAAAGAGTGCCCAGCGGATATTTCAGATGGCGAGACAAAGGGCAGGGATTAATAAGGCCGTCAGCTTTCACAGTTTGCGCCACAGTTTTGCCACGCATTTGCTGGAGAAGGGCGTGGCCATTCATTTCATTCAGGATTTATTGGGTCATTTCAGCATTAAAACAACCGCTCGGTATTTGCACGTAACGAAAGAGAAGCTGGTGAATATCCTCAGTCCTTTGGATGATTTGTGGAAAGACCAGCGTGAAATTTAGTTTCATTGCCGACATTTCGCGGGTTGTATTGCCGACATTGGGTTTTCGCGGTTGCCTTTTGCTTCCCGTTGATTTTGAAGGACTTAATTTTTTGGAAGAAAGGAAGATGTCGGCTAATATTGTGTTGGTGGTAATGCTATGACAACATTCCATTCTATCATTTTGACAATTTTCTTTTCTGCTTCTTTAATAAGTTGTGGGCAGACTAATAATGGCAAATCATTTCGAACGATGACACAGAAGAATTATTTCGATAGCAGTAATCAAGTTTTCATCAAACTGTATAAAAAGCACGACTCAACCTATCTATACTGGGAAACATGGAATGTGGATGATAAAAATGCTACAGTACATTTGGGACAACTTGGTAGTTTAGGTGAGCAAGAAAATGTTGGTGCTGCATCATATTCGGAATTTAAAGACAAAATAAATTCTTTGATTGCTGACAAACTAAATGAAGGATATGCCGAAATCCCTTTGGAAAAACAATTTACAGTTGCGGTCACCTTTAAACTTAAAACATGGGGCACAACAGAAGATCTTGATAGACGTGAACAAGTACGAAACATCTTGACGGAGCATCTTGGCTGGACTGGAAACGGACGCTGCGACGATGGCGATATTGGCAGCGGAGAAATGACACTTTACGCAGACGTGGTTGACCCATTCGTTGCGGTAAAGACAATTCCAAAAGAATTTAAAGCCAAAAAGGTGACAGAAGAATATTATTTTACAATTATGCAGGGTGACACGACAATAGCTGAAAAAATTATCCCTTCTAAAGAATAAGCACTACCACCAACATTGCATTGGCGCATACGGCGGGGCGATGTGCAAGTAATCAGCTATAAATCGCTTATCATCACCTGTCCGGTCAGACCGAATTCTAATAAGCATTTGAATAAAATTTTTACATTAGTTCTTTAATAAGCATCGGTTGTGGGCAAACGAATAAAAAATTCCGCCACATCGCCAATGCTTCAACGTTAGCTTCACCTCCAATCAAAAATCTTTTTAGCTGCTTAAAGTACTCAAGTAACAGTCCTTTCGTGTCGCGACCAATTCAATACGTCAAAACCATTAGCCCAACGGCAACTGCAGCAAAAACATGCTGCGGCTTTTGTGCAATTGCACATCGAGTTTTGCCCGCAAAGCCTGTATGCGCACTTCCATGTCGTGGCGCTGCAAAAGGTTGTTGAGCTGCTGCATGTCGCAGCCTTCGTTGGCAAATTCAATGGAGAAAAAAAGTTTGTTCCGCTCGGCCGTGAGGTGCACAATGCAATGCGGCGTACCGGCTTCCACCAAACTGCGCAAGCCTTCTTTAAACAACAAAAACGCTTCGTGCCGCAGTTTCATGTTCAGCTCCAGCTTTTCTACTTTTTTGTCAATGAGCAATTCAATCAACGTGCCGTGACGCTGCATCAGCGCATCGGCAAATTCGCGGATGCGGCTCACGGTTTTTTTCATCGAATCGTTCTCGGGATCGAGGCTCCACAGCATGTCGTCAAGCGCAATGATCATGTTGTGGCTTTTGGTGTGAATCTGTTCCAGGTATTCCTTTGCTTTTTGCGGTTCGCGGTCGGATTTGAGGCGGGCAATCTCACTTAAAATATTGATGTTGTTGAGTGCCGTGTTTACCTCTTCGTGCAGGTTGGCCGCGATGTCGGTCCGCACTTTCTGCATGCTTTCTTTTCGCTTGCTGCGCTGTCGGTCGAGCCACCAAAGCTCAATGACGAAAGCAAGGGCCACCAGGGTATAAAACCACCAGGTTTGGTACCAGGGCGGCTTCACCTGAATGCGCAATTCGGTTACGCCTGCCGGCTGGCCGTCGGGTTTGTAAGCACGCAGCAGCAAACGGTAATGTCCCGGCGGCAGGTACGGATAAGTCACCTTGTTGTCGGCATCGGCAAAGCGCCAGTCGTTGTCAATGTTTTCCATTTTGTATTGAATGGGATACAGGGCGTTGTATTGCAAGGACGAAAACTCAACGGCCAGGGCGTTGTTCTTTGCGGTGAGCAAAAGTTGTTTCAATTGCAGCACCGAATCTACCGGAAGTTCCTGCGGGCCGACTTGCAAAGAAGTGATTCGAATGGAAGGGGCGGCAGCCATGGCCCCGGCCACTTTCGGGTCAAAAGCAACAAAGGAATTGTTGGTGCCGAACAACAAGCGTCCGTCGCGCAGGCGATAGGAAGAACCCAAAACAAATTGGTCGTTCAAAATTCCGTCCTGCCGGTTAAACACCATTGCCGTTTTGTTGGTAGGATGAATGCGGTAAAGCGCACCGGTCGTGCTTATCCAAATGAAGCCGTCGTCGTCTTTTTCCATCGCCGAAATTGTGCCCGCCACGCTGCCGGTAATTCTTCGCACCCGAAGCGTGGCCGTGTTGCGGTTGTAACTGTACAAGCGGCTGTCGTCGGCCACAAAAACAAGGCTGTCGTTGTATTCCAACAAACAGGTAACGCTGCAGCCCGGCGCGGCATCGTTGCCGTTAATGCCAACGTAGTAATGGTGCAAGAGTCTTGCGCTGGCCGCATCGTACACGTACAATCCTTTGTCGCTTGTGCCCACCCATACCAGGCCTTTGCTGTCGGCCATAAGCTTGTTGATCAAACTCGTGCCCACTTCGCCAACGCGAACCACAGAGTCCTTGCCCTCACGCTTGGGCTGCACGCACCGAAAGAGACCGAAGTTGTGCGTACCCAACCACAGCGTGCCGGTTTTGTCCTCGGCAATTTGCCGTACGGTGCGTTTTTCCATCACGGGTGGATCGTAGAAGCGGGCCGTTTGCGCCTGTTGATTGTATTGCCAAAAGCCCGGTTGGGCGCCCATCCATATTGAGTTGCTGTCGCCCGATGCGCACATGCTCCAGGCATAGGCATTGGCCAGCAGGAAAGGCATTTTTGCGGGGAGCGGAAGAGGCTTTAGGTCTTTTGTGTATTGAAACATGGCGTCTTCCCAGGTGCCTGATAAAACGCTGCCGTTTTTCAGTTGGATAAACGACATGACCGCACCGGTTCCGGTTTGGGCTTTTACAAAACGGCGCGGGTGCAGCACGTTGGTAAAGATTTGGGTGGACGGATTGAAGCGGTACAAGCCGTTGTTGTTGGTGCCGGCCCAAAGGTTTTTATCGCGGTCTTCGAACAACGCGGACAAGCCTTCGTATTTAATGCCGCTCTCGTCGCTTCCGCTGGGCTTGACAACGACGAAATCATTCACCTGTTCGTCAAAATAAGCCAGCGCATTGAGGCCCTTTATCCAGATGCGGCCGTCGCTTTGCTCCACAAATCCGTTTAATTCGTGGTAGGTGGGAATGCGTCCCCAAAAGTTTGAAATCTTTAGCGGCTCCGTTGGACGTTGCAGATTATACTGAACGTAAAGCGGGATGCCGGGCCCCCAGGTTACCGCCCACAAATGATTTTTCTTATCGAATAGCGGATGAAAAAAAATCATTTGCGTTCCCCAAAGTTCAATCGCGGGTTCGTGTTCTACGTTGTGCCCGTAATAACTTAAGTTACCTGTTTGACGGTTGTAAATGGCGATGCCGCCGCTTTGCAGACCAAGCCAATATTTTTGTGTTCCTGGCTGCTGTACCAAAGCAGTAACGCCCCAGGTTTTGGGCAGCGGAATAAAATTGGCTTCTTGCGAAAACTCGTTTTTCTTTTCATCGTATGCCAACAGCTCGCTGCCCAAGGTTAAAAGAAACAAATGCCCGTTCTCATCGGGTACAAACATGGTTTCGTTCGACAACATTTTTTCCGGATGCGCTGCGCGAACGGGTATCTGCCTGTATGTAAACCGGCTTTTGTCGAACTGAAAAAATTCAGCCTTGCCGGTGGCGCCCCACAGCACATCGTTCTTGTCAATAAACAAGCGTTGAATGACGTTAGAAGGGAGGCTGTTGGCGTTGCCCTCTTCGTGCCGGAAGGTGCGAAACCGCACGCCGTCGAACCGTTGCAGGCCGTTGCTGGTGGCAATCCACAAAAAGCCTTCGCGGTCTTGCTGCACCTTGTACAATTCGTTTGCGGCCAGTCCGTCTTTCGTTGAGTAATGTGTAAACACAAACGAAGAAGCGGATTGTGCGCTTCCTTTCAACCCAACACAAAGCAGCAAAAGAAAAAAGCAAACACGGTACAAGAAATAAATTTTAGGTCTTTCAAAAATAATTGTTTCGGTGTCGCCGCCTGCACAATTCATCCGGCGAAAACAACAGTTGATGCAGCCCTTTCAACAACCGGTTTTCAGCCGTGCGAAGTTGATTGCAAAAGGAGAAGAACAACAGACCGTTGCGAAGTAAAAAAGTTGATAACGCATTCCGAAACCCTGGGGCTTCAATTCATCCGTCTTTCCTTCCGTTTCATTTCAAGCGTCATTTTCTTCGGCTTTGCGGGGAGCCATCTTTGAGTCATCAAAACCAAAATCAGAAACCGATATGAAAAAAATTTTCCTCTTTGCCGCAGTTTCTTTAGCCGCTTTTAGTTCCTGCAAAAAAGACCACGAAAACAAACCTGCTGAAAAAATTTTTAAAGGCGATGCGCAAACTTTTCAGCACGGAAAAGCCTGGACCTGGTACGAAGCTGACGACAACAACAATCCCGTAAGAATTGCCATTGCAATGGACGATGCATCAATGGCAAGTTTGGATACGCTTACACCCGGCGCTCCCGGCCATCACCACGAAAATTCTTTGTCGTTAAAACTTCATCCCAAAGCCACCGGCGGCACACCGTTCACACACGTTCTACTGGATTGGAATCCTGCCGGCCACGAACCCGCCGGCGTTTACGACAAGCCGCATTTTGATTTTCATTTTTACATTCAACCCGAAGCAGAAAGGATTGCCATTCCGACCTACGACCTGGCGCAAGCTAAATTTGACAATGCGCCGGCACAAGGTTACATGCCGCCAACGTATATCAATCCCGGCGGCGGCGTTCCGCAAATGGGTGCGCATTGGCTTGACGTAACCACACCGGAAGTAAACGGCCAGCCTTTTACGCAAACTTTTCTAATGGGTTCGTACGACGGTAAAGTAACGTTTTGGGAACCGATGATTACACGAAAGTTCGTAGAAGCCAATCCCTCTTTTGAAAGAGCCATTCCACAACCCACGAAATACCAAAAGGCCGGCTGGTATCCTACCAAAATGCGCATTGCAAAACAGGACGGCACCACCAACATTATTCTCGAAGGATTTGTTCAACGGCAAGCATCTTAAAGACTAAAAACAGAGGTCAAAATCTGAAACCCCGGTCCCGTAAGACCGGAATGAAACAAAAATCGCCAGCCCCGTAAGGCTGAACCCGAAACCAAAACCCTGCTCCATCTCTGGCCCCGTAAGGCCTTTGATGAAATTACCCTACCAACTGCGAGAATCAAAGACAAACCCCGTAAGGTTTGCATCAATCAAAACCACACCCTGCGAATTTGCAAAGCAAGCCCCGTAAGGCTTGCTTTTTTTATTGAAATTTTCCGTACAGGTTTTGTGCGCCGGCAACGCAGTTTTGTTCAGGCGGCGAGCTTTGTCTAATTTTCCCGCCGATCCGGCCCATCACAAAAATTCCGGTTCAGACAATGCAACAGTACTTACAACTTCTTCAACATATTTTGGACAACGGCGTGCAAAAGAGCGACCGTACCGGCACGGGCACCATCAGCACGTTTGGTTATCAAATGCGCTTTGATTTAAGCCGGGGCTTCCCGCTTGTCACCACAAAAAAGGTTCACCTCAAAAGCATTATTTACGAACTGCTCTGGTTTTTAAAAGGTGAAACCAACATTGCTTATCTAAAAGAACACGGCGTAAGCATTTGGAACGAATGGGCCGATGCAAATGGAGAATTAGGACCTGTGTACGGCAAGCAATGGCGAAGCTGGGAAGGCGCAAACGGCGAAACAACTGACCAGATAAGCGACGTGATTAGCCAAATAAAAAAGAACCCCGACAGCCGGCGTTTGATTGTAAACGCCTGGAACGTGGCCGATTTGCCGAAGATGGCACTCATGCCCTGTCACACCATGTTTCAGTTTTATGTAGCGAACAACAAACTCAGTTGCCAATTGTATCAACGCAGCGCCGATGTGTTTTTGGGCGTACCGTTTAACATTGCGTCGTATGCTTTGCTGACGATGATGATGGCGCAGGTGTGCGATTTGGAAGCCGGTGATTTCATTCACACCTTTGGCGACGTGCACATTTACAACAATCATTTGGAACAGGTCCATACGCAGTTAAGCCGCACGCCTTTCCCTTTGCCAACCATGAAGCTAAATCCGAACGTGAAGAATATTTTTGATTTCAACTACGAAGATTTTACGCTGGAGAATTATGTTTCGCATCCCGCCATTAAAGCACCTGTTGCGGTATAAAAATGTAAAACGCAGAATGTAAAATCTAAAATGTAAAATGGAGGGACAGCGTAAATATGATTTAGAAGACCGGTTGGTGAAGTTTGCCATTCTTGCTTTAGAAGTTTGCGACTTGCTGCCCAACACGAAAGCAGGACAAAACCTCGAACATCAATTATCAAAAAGTGGTACAGTACCGGCTTTACTGTACGGCGAAGCACAAGGTGCAGAATCTCGCGCAGACTTTATACACAAGATGAAAATGCTGTTGAAAGAATTGCGTGAATCAAAAATCAACCTTCGAATCATTATCGAAAAGCCACTGATAGCTCACGAGAAAGTAAACACAACGTTGCAAGAGTGCAACGAGCTTATCGGCATTTTTACGGCAAGCATACAAACGGCCAAAAGCAATAAAGTTTGACAGTTTTAGATTTTACATTCTACATTTTACATTTCATGCTCATCTCTCTTTTGGTAGCGGCTTCAGAAAACAACGTCATCGGCAAAGACAACAAGCTTCCCTGGCACCTGCCTGATGATTTAAAGTATTTCAAAAATCTCACGTGGGCCATGCCTATTTTAATGGGACGAAAAACATTTGATTCCATTGGCAAGCCACTGCCCGGAAGAAAAAGCATTGTCATCACACGAAACAACGATTGGGGCCACGAAGGCGTGGACGTGGTTCACTCAATAGAAGCAGCGGTTGAAAAAGCAAAGGAATACGGCGCGAAAGAAATTTTTGTGATTGGCGGCGCGGAGATTTTTAAAACATCGTTGCCAAATGCAAACAGAATTTATTTAACACGCATTCATCATCCATTTGACGGCGATGTTTTTTTCCCGGTAATTAACGAAAAAGAATGGACGCTTGTGTCGAAACGTTACTGCGAAAAAGACGCAAAGAATGCGTACGACCATACGTACCAGGTTTGGGAAAGGAAAATGTAAAAAGAAAGACCGTTGCAGAGAGACCCATAGTTTTACATTCTGAATTTTACATTTTCCATTTTACATTTCCATCGTGTATTCGTCTTTTCAATTAGCGAAAAAATATTTCCATTATTCCCTCACGGCTTACAACGGCAAAGGCCACGGTATGCATTCGCCGTTTGTATTTCAGTTCATTCTTCACGTGCTGAACAACAAGTCGGGCTATCAACCGCCAACTAAAATTGAAGCGCTTCGCAAAGAACTTTTAGCGGACAAGCGTGTGTTGCAAATTGAAGATTTGGGTGCGGGTTCAAGAACGGCGGTCACGAAACAACGAAGCGTTCAGCAAATTGCCGCCTCGGCACTCAAGTCAAAAAAATACGCACGGCTTTTGTTCCGGCTGACGAAGCACTACCGGCCAAAAACAATTCTCGAACTGGGAACTTCACTGGGCCTTACAACGGCGTACTTCGCAATGGCAAATCCCGAGGCCAACATCATCACCATCGAAGGCAGCAAAGCAATCGCTCAAATCGTGCAGGAAAATTTCAAACGCTTAGGCTTAGAAAATATTGAATTACAGAACGGAAATTTTGATGAGCTACTGTCATCAGTCATCAGTCATCAGTCATCAATAGACCTTGCTTACATTGACGGCAACCACCGTTATGAACCCACGCTGCGTTATTTTCATCAACTTGTTTCCAACACTCACAACGATTCTATCCTTGTTTTCGACGACGTCCATTGGAGCGAAGAAATGGAAAAAGCCTGGGCCGAAATCAAGGCGCATCCCGCTGTGCAATGCACGGTGGACGTGTTCTTTTTGGGCTTTGTTTTCTTTCGCAAAGAGTTCAAAGCAAAGCAGCATTTCACCGTTCGTTTTTGAGCGTACCGCATTTTGCAATAATTTGGCCGCATGATTGTCGGTCTCCTGAAAGAACCACCAACCGAAACAAGGGTTTCGCTTTTACCCGAAGGTGTTTCGGCTCTAACCAAAAAAGGCATCCAGGTAATTGTAGAAACCGGTGCGGGTTTAAAAGCATCGGCCACTAACGCAGATTACGAAAAAGCCGGCGCAAAGGCCGGAAGTGCCGAAGACGTGATTGCGGCAAGCGACGTGATTCTCTCCATTCATCCGCCCGATGCAAGGCTTAAAATACCGGCCGGAAAAATTCTCCTTGGCGTTTACCAGGTTCTGTACAACTCAGACCGGGTGCAGCAATGGACGCAAGACGGCCTGACGGTTTTCAGTCTTGAAATGCTTCCACGCACCACCCGTGCACAAAGCATGGACGTTTTGAGTTCGCAGGCAAACATTGCGGGATACAAAGCTGTGTTGTTGGCCGCCAACCTTTATCCGCGCTACTTTCCCATGTTTATGACCGCAGCGGGCAGCATTGCGCCGGCTAAAGTTCTGATTCTGGGTGCAGGCGTTGCCGGTTTGCAAGCTATTGCTACGGCTCGTCGCTTGGGTGCTGTGGTGGAAGTGTTTGATACAAGGCCTGCCGTAAAAGAAGAAGTGCAAAGTCTCGGCGCAAAATTTATTGAAGTAGAAGGTGCGGCCGATGCATCGAAGGCCGGCGGCTATGCCGTTGAGCAAACCGAGGAATACAAACAAAAGCAGCAGCAACGCATTAAAGAAAGCATTGCCAAAGCAGACATTGTAATCACTACGGCGCAGATTCCCGGCAAGAAGGCGCCGATACTTATTACCGAAGAAATGTTGGACGGAATGCGCAACGGTTCAATCGTCATTGATCTTGCGGCAGCCACGGGTGGAAACACGCCGTTTACCAAAAACAACGAAAGCGTTGTACGAAATGGCGTCACCATTGTAGGGAACAGCAACCTGCAGGCAACTACGCCATCCGACGCCAGCAAATTGTACGGCAAGAACATTTTAAACTTTTTGGGCCTCATCACCACAAAAGAAGGGAGCCTCAATTTGAACTGGGATGACGATTTGGTAAAAGGCGCCTGCGTTGCACACAACGGACAAATCACAAACGAGAGAGTGCAACAACTCACGGGCAATCTCCAACCAACAACAATCAACAATCAATAAGCAACAATGGGAATACTGAACTGGATTGCGGGTAACGAACAAATCATTTACATCGTTATCCTGATGATTTTTGTGGGCATCGAAGTCATTGGCCGCGTACCAAGCGTTTTGCACACGCCGCTCATGAGCGGCGCCAACGCCATTCACGGCGTGGTTATTATTGGCGCCATCATCGTGATGGGCAAGGCCGAAAGCGACAATTACCTTGCGTTAATACTTGGCTTTCTTGCCGTGATATTGGGAACGCTGAACGTTGTCGGCGGCTTTGTGGTAACAGACCGCATGCTTGAAATGTTTAAATCCAAAAAGAAGAAATAACCGCACATGGAAATCAGCCTTCTCACTTTATTATACATCATTGCCTCCGTTACGTTCATCATTGGCTTAAAGATGCTTTCGCATCCGGAATCGGCACGAAAGGGAAACCTTGTGGCGGCTACCGGCATGACGCTGGCGATTCTCGGAACCATCTTTTTATACCGCGACGATGCCGGTAATCACCTGCACAATTATGCGTGGATCTTTGGTGGCATTGCTATTGGCGGCGTGATTGGAACCCTGGCCGCAAAAAAAGTAAAGATGACCGCGATGCCGGAAATGGTAAGCCTTTTCAACGGCATGGGCGGCGCTTGCGCGGCGTTGATTTCGTTGGTGGAGTTTGGACATCTTTCCAAAATTGCCGGAGGGTTCACAATGTATCCGCCACTTAGCGGCGTCGAAAACAATTTTGTACAAAACGTACCAACTGGCGAATTACTCATTATCCTCTTGGGTTTAATTATCGGTTCAATTTCATTTGCCGGCAGTATGATTGCATGGGGAAAACTGAACGGAAGGATCAAAGATTTTTCATTTAACGGCCAGCACATTTTCAACATTGTGTTATTACTTGTGATTGTTGGTTTGGCGGCTTACGTCATTGGATGGTTTCCGGAAAGCAGAAATATTTTATTCTACGCCGTTTTTGCATTGGCTTTACTTTACGGCGTTTTCTTCGTGCTGCCAATCGGCGGCGCCGACATGCCTGTCGTGATTTCTTTGCTCAACTCTTTTACCGGTGTGGCCGCGGCTTGCGGAGGCTTTTTATACAGTAACAAAGTGATGCTCACCGGCGGCATCCTTGTTGGCGCTGCGGGTACGTTGCTTACTATTCTGATGTGCAAAGCCATGAACCGCTCACTGGCAAATGTGTTAATCGGTTCCTTTGGCGGCGGGGCAAAAACAAGTGCCGGAGCTACAAATAAAGAGGCGGGAGCGTACAAAGAAATCAGTTTGGCCGATGCTGCGGTAGTAATGGCATACGCCAACAAAGTAATGATTGTTCCGGGTTATGGTTTGGCCGTGGCACAGGCGCAACACGCTTGCCACGAGTTGGAAAAATTATTAAACGAAAGAGGCGTTGAAGTAAAATATGCCATTCATCCCGTTGCGGGCCGTATGCCCGGACACATGAACGTACTGCTGGCCGAAGCGGACGTGAATTACGAAAAGCTGGAAGAAATGGAACAAGCCAACGAAGCATTTCCATCCACCGATGTTGTGCTCATTCTTGGTGCAAACGACGTGGTAAACCCGGCTGCCAAATCCGATCCTTCCTCTCCTATTTACGGCATGCCGATTCTTGACGTTGAAAATGCAAAAACGGTTATCGTGAACAAACGAAGCATGAAGCCTGGTTATGCGGGCATTGAAAACGATTTGTTCTTCCGCCCGAAAACCTCCATGTTGTTCGGCGATGCAAAAAAAGTGTTGCAGGATTTAATTGGTGAGATAAAAAACATTTAAGCGAAACTTTTGTCCGCTTTGAAAACTCAATCCTTTTGGGATTGAGTTTTTTCTTTTGTGTGCATTCCTGCGTTGCCACCATTGAGTTTGAGGTTTATAAAAATTCATTGCACAGCCCTTACGCCAGTTGTTCGGCGGTTACCTTTGCGCAAATGAAAAAAATGCAAGCGAGAAATCCATCGGACAGTTATACCATGATGACGGAAATCGTTCTTCCCAACGACACGAATGTGTTTGGCAATCTTATGGGTGGACGGTTGATGTACTGGATGGACATTGCCGCGGCCATTGCCGCGCAGCGGCATTGCAACGCACCGGTGGTTACGGCTTCGGTGGACAATATCTCCTTTGAAAACCCCATCAAGCTTGGCAACACGGTGCACATCGAGGCCAAAGTTTCCCGCGCCTTTAACACCTCAATGGAAGTGCATTTAAAAGTGTGGGGCGAGGACTTTACACAGCAATTCAAATACAAAAGCAACGAAGCCTATTACACTTTTGTAGCGCTTGACCCCAACCGAAGACCGCGGGTTGTACCGCCGTTAACACCCGAAACGGAAGAAGAGAAAAGGCTGTACGAAGGCGCTCTGCACCGCCGGCAGGTAAGGCTCATTTTGGGCGGCAAAATGAAACCCGATGAAGCCGCAGAATTAAAAGCATTGTTCTTTACCAAACACGATTAATATGGCAGCCTACATCATTGTTGAAGTGGATGTACACAATCCCAAAGAATACGAAGACTATAAAAAATTAACCACGGCTTCTCTATCGGGTTACAATGGAAAATTCATTGTACGCGGCGGTGCTACCGAAACACTGGAAGGCGGCTGGCAGGCCAAGCGCATTGTGGTGCTGGAATTTCCAAACAAAGAGTTGGCAAAGCAATGGTGGTCTTCGGAAGAATACGCACCGGCAAAAGCATTACGCCAAAAGAATGCAACAACAAAAATGATTTTGGTGGAAGGAGTGTAGAGATTGTTGGCTGTTGATAGTTGGTGGTTGGTTGAAGCAGCGATTGCAAAAAAAGCAAGAGTAAATTTTTCTTCTTTCAAAAATGTATTGCTTTAGTATTTCTTGTACAAACAACGATCAACTACCTACGGCCAACCGTACTTACGCAGCCTTTTCTTCTACCGTCTTCCAGTGGTGTGCGCCCTTCATCATGTACTCCTTGCTTTGTTCGATGGCGTCCATCACTTGCGCCAAAATATCCTCAGGTCTTGCTTCGTAATCTATTTGCAGTGCCGGCTTGAACGTTACGCTGAGCAAAGTGCCTTTCTTTTTAAACTTCAGTCCCTTTTTATTAAAGGCCCGCCAAAAGCCGCTGATGACAACAGGGATTACCGTGGGCTTGCAATGTTTGATGATGTAAGCCGTTCCTTTGCGTCCCGGCGCAAAAGGCTTTGTAGTGCCTTGCGGAAACGTGATGACCCAAGCATTGTTCAATGCCCGTTCAATTTTTCGGGTATCGCTTGGGTCGAGCCCGCGGCGGGCTTCGTTGCCGTCTTTCTTCCACGTGCGTTTAACGGTTAACGCTCCGGCAAGCGTGAACAAGCGGCTGATCCAACTGCTCTTCATTGTTTCCTCCGCGGCTACGTAATAAACTCTGGTAAACGGATTGAGCAAATAGTACGGCACCCCCAACTTGTTTCGCTTGCGCCATTTCACGGCGCAAAAAATGTGAAGAAAAGTGATGACATCGGCGAAATAAGTTTGGTGGTTGCTCACGAAAAGCACGTTCCTTTTCGGAAGATTTTCGATGTGTTCGGTGCCGCTGATTTTTAGTTTGTTTACAATGGCAAGTCCAGGATACGAAAAGACGCCTACCAATGCGTAAACGATTTTGCGCACCAGTTTGTATTCGGCTAACTTTTTCCAGATGTTCATGTGCAAGGCAATTGGTGTGCTAAAAGTACGTGTTTAGAAATTGTTAAGTCATGCACGATTCTATCTTTACCGTATGTAAGGGTTTTCCTTTTTTCATCTGCATAAAAATTAATGCCATGAAAACAATGTTTCTTTTTTTAGCGGGTTCGTTATTGACGTTAACGGGCTTTGCGCAGACTTATGCGAACAATCCTTACCCGCGCACAATTACCGCAAACGGCAGTGCCGAAATGGAAATCGTGCCGGATGAAATTTATGTGCAGGTTGTCTTGAAGGAGTACGACAAGAAGGGCAATGGAAAAATCACCATTGATAAAATCCGCCAGGATTTTTTAACAGCCGTTCGCTCGCTGGGCTTGCCCGAAGATGCCGTGAGCGTGTCCAATTACGATGCGTACAGCAATCCCTGGTTGCGCAAGAAAAACAAAAAGGAGGAATTGTATGCGACCATCACGTATCAAGTGAAGCTCCGCAACACAACGCAAGTGGATCAGTTGGTAGATAAGTTAGACGACAACGCTACGCAGAACTTTTACATCTCCCGTGTAACGCACAGCAAGATGGAAGAGTTCCGGAAAAACCTGAAAATTGAGGCCATTAAAAGCGCAAAAGAAAAAGCACAATACTTAGCCGATGCCGTGAACGAAAAAATTGGTGTGGCCATTACCATTAATGAACCGAACGAGTATTATCCGCAACCTATGTATAACGCAATGGCTTCAAACCGCATGATGAAAGCGGAGGCACAATCGGATGCTGCCCCGGAGCAACCACAAGCTGATTTCAAAAAGATCAAGATTAGGTACGAAGTAACGGTGGTGTTTGAATTGAAGTAAACCATTTTGTCTGAACAGGCTTGCCAAACATACAAGCGTGCCCTTCGACTTCGCTCAGGATGAACTTGCAAGGAAAGTTAAATGGATGGATGAACCTTTGGCCCATAAAAAAATCCCGTCATTGCTGACGGGATTTTCATTATAGAGAGATCGAAGAATTAGCTTCCTGCTTCGGGTGTATTCTCACCGGCGTTAGCAGCGTTGCCTTTCTCCTGTTGTTGTAACTTCTCTTTGATTTGTGCAAGCGCACCGAGGTTGCCAAGCGTTGGCTTCTCCACTTTTTGCTGGATGTTCTTCACCGCTTTGCGGGCTTGCTCATTCTGCGCACGGGCTTCTTTGCGGGCCGCGTCTTTTTCTTCAGCCTGCGACTGTTCCCAAATGCGTGCATGAGAAACCACGATGCGTTTTTCGTTGCGATCAAATTCAATCACCATGAACTCGGCGGTTTCGTCGGCGCCTACGCTCTTACCGTCTTCTTTTGCCAAGTGACGGTTGGGCGCAAACCCTTCAAGACCGTAAGGCAATTGCACGATGGCGCCTTTGTCGTCCTTGCGGATAACGGTTCCTTCGTGAATTGAACCCACAGCAAAGGTGTCTTGCAACGTGTTCCAGGGATCTTCTTCAAGTTGTTTATGACCGAGTTGCAATTTGCGGTTGTCTTTGTCAATACCCAGGATCACCACGTCAATGTTCTCACCAACTTTGGTAAACTCGTTCGGGTGATTGTAACGCTTCAACCAGCTCAGGTCAGAAATGTGAATCATACCGCCAATGCCTGCAGTCAGCTCAACAAACACACCGTACGGAGTAATGTTTTTCACCACACCGGTGTGACGGCTGCCTTCAGGGAATTTGGTTTCGATATCGCTCCACGGATCTTGTGAAAGCTGCTTGATAGACAAGCTCATTTTGCGGCTGCCTTTGTCAAGCGTCACAATCTTCGCGGTGTGCTCGTCGCCAAGCTTGAAGAATTCTTTCGCATTAATTGGCGTATTGGCCCAAGTGATTTCTGAAACGTGAACCAGGCCTTCTACACCCGGAAGAATTTCCAGGAAGGCGCCGTAGTCTTCAATGTTCACTACGCGGCCGGTAACAATTTCGCCTTCTTTAATATTCTCAGGCAGCACATCCCAGGGATGCGGCGTGAGTTGTTTCAAACCAAGAGAGATACGTTTTTTCTCGTCGTCGAAATCCAGAACCACCACGTTTACTTTTTGGTCCAGCTTCAATACCTCTGAAGGGTGGTTGATGCGGCCCCATGAAATATCGGTGATGTACAACAAACCGTCCAAGCCACCAAGGTCCATAAAAGCACCAAAGTCGGTGATGTTCTTCACCGTACCTTCCAATACTTGGCCTTTCTCGAGTTTGCCGATGATTTGTGCACGTTGTGCTTCGATGTCGCTTTCGATGAGTGCTTTGTGCGATACAACGGCGTTCTTGATGGCTTCGTTGATCTTTACCACTTTGAACTCCATTGTTTTGCCTACGAACTGGTCGTAGTCAGTTACAGGCTTCACGTCGATTTGTGAACCCGGCAGGAAGGTTTCCATACCGAACACGTCCACGATCAAGCCGCCTTTTGTTTTAGAGGTAACGGTACCGGTAACCACTTCGCCTGTTTTGTGAACTTCCACAATGCGCTCCCATGCACGGGTAATGCGGGCTTGCTTGCGGCTCAGGTTCAGGTTGCCGTCGCGGTCTTCTTTTTCTACCACCATCACTTCCACTTCATCGCCTACTTTTAGGCTTGGCGTGTCGCGGAATTCGTTGAGGGAAACGAGGCCGTCTGATTTAAAGCCAATGTTCAGCACCACGTCGGTTTTGGTGATGCCCACAACGGTTCCTTTGATCATCTCACCGTCGTTCAGTTGCACGAAGGTGTTTTCATAAACCTTGTCGTACTTTTCTTTTTCCTCGCGGGTGTAAGCGGCTACGTTGCGCTTGTCAATGCTCCAATCAAAATCGTCGTGAGCGGCCACGGTTTCTTGTACGGGCTCTTCCACTTTTACATTGGAAACAGGTTGAGCGGGTTGTTCTGTAGCTGCTTCGGTTTGAGCGACAGGTTGCTCGTTTGTTTGATCTGCGGCAGGGGCATTTGTTGTCGCTGCAGACTGCTCGGGTGCTGCATTTTGCGCAACCGGAGTCGTCTCCTGGCCTTCAGCGTTTGGGTTAACAATATTGTTGTCTTCCATGATAAACTCCCGATGGTTTTATTCGGGGCGGCGAAGATAAGAAAAACCGTTTGGGGTTTGGCGTTTGGGATTTGGTGTTTGAGGAGAGAGTTGTTAAGGGGTTGAGAATGTTCTTAGGCCAAAAAGTTTAGTTATCCATTACCTGCCTGTTGTGTCGGACTATTCAGCGTCCAGAACAATTTTGAACTATGCTCTTTGCCGCTATCCAACCACTTGTCCACGCATGTTGAAAATTAAAGCCGCCGGTGATGCCATCAATATCCAACACTTCGCCGGCAAAGAATAAGTTCGGGACCTTTTTGCTCATCATCGTATTCGCATCCACTTCGCTTAGTGCGATGCCACCGGCCGTTACAAATTCTTCTTTAAAGGTTGTTTTGCCTTTTACTTCTGCAACGTAATCAACCAAATTTTTTACAAGTGCATTCTCTGCTTTTGCAGGTAAATCAGCAAAGCGCATTTCATTGTTGATACCCGATTGTTCCAACAAAAATTGCCACAACCTGCTTGGCAACATCGTTTGGATGTTGAGTATTTTCTTTGTTGCTTGCCCCTTACGTAAACGTTGCAATTCTTCTCTCATTGATTGTTCATTACTGTTGGGCAGCCAATTCATATGAACTTTAAAATCATAATTCTTTTCCTTCAATTCTCTTGCGCCCCAGGCACTCAACCGCAATATTGCGGGGCCACTCAAACCCCAGTGCGTAATCAGTACCGGACCTTCTTCTATCAACTTACTGCCTTCAATTTTTACTCTTGCTTTTTCAACGCTTACTCCCATCAATGCAGTGATTGGATGCTTCGGTAAATTGAACGTAAACAAAGATGGAACGGGTTCGGAAAATGTGTGACCGAGATTCTTCAACCAATCAAACATGGATGCTTTTGGGTAACCGCCGGTGGCAAGGCAAAGGAAGTTGGCCGTTGTTTGTTGACCGCTGGCCGTAAGTATTCTCCATTCTCCGTTTTCCATTTTCAATTCTCTCACCTCTGCATTCATCCTTATCTCAACGCCGTAATTATTCGCTTCGTTCATCAAGCAATCAACAATGGTTTGTGAAGAATCGGTAACCGGAAACATGCGGCCGTCTTGCTCTGCTTTCAATTCCACACCGCGTTCTTCAAACCATTTTATAGTATCGGTCGTAAAAAATTGATGAAAGGTTTTCTTCACGAAATTTTGTCCGCGGGGATAGCGTTTGCTCATCTCGACAATGTCAAACAAAGCGTGTGTAACGTTGCAGCGGCCACCACCGGAAATTTTTACTTTGGAAAGAAGTTTAGAAGTTTTTTCGAGAACGATAACCTGCAGTTGCGGGTTCATGCGAGCCGCGTTCACCGCACAAAAAAAACCGGCAGCGCCTCCGCCAACAACCACCAATCGTTGCTTCATTTATTCTTTTACAAACGAAATTACTTTTCTTTCGTTGCCGGTTTCTAAAACAAGACGGTGAAGGCCGGGAAGAAGATTTTGCGAAGAAAGCGAGAGAAGATTTACACCGGAGAAAAGCTTCGTTGTTTGCACCAACGCCTTTTGTCCATAAGCGGTGTAAATGGAAGCCTGAAGACTGACCTCAGCCGGAGAAATGATCTCCACTTCTATTGACTGATGAACCGGGTTTTGTTTCAGTTTGTATTGCAGAACGGCTTCCTCAACCCGTGTATTTTGCACGTTAGAATAAACCGAGGAACCATCTTTGGCTACGGTCTTTATGCGGTAGGATAAACCCGCATTTTTCTTTGGCAGAGCGTCCACAAACTCATAGTTTGTTTTTCCTTCTTTACCCGTTGAAAGTTTGCCGCCAATTTTTTGAAAACCATTGCCGTCGTCTGCCCGTTCAATCTCGAAATTTTTAACGTCTTCGTTGTTGGTAACGGCCCATTGAAGCTGCACGTTTTTGTTAATCATTTTGGCATCGAAGTTCACCACCAGCAACGGTAAAAACGATTGCACTACTTGCGAACTGTCCGGCTGTGAAACGGCTTTGATTAGAACGCAAAAGAGAAGGAAAAGAGAGAAGGCGGCTTTTTTCATAAGCGATTTTCTACTGTGACTTTGGGGCTCAGTAGTCAGCAAAAAGATTGCCATTTTCCTTCTCGGCTTTTTCAATTTCGGCATAGTTGGATAAAACATCGGCTTTCCCCTTTCTAACGCAAACATCGTGTTCAAAGTGTACGGAAGGCTTGCCATCTTTTGTACGCACCGTCCAGCCGTCATCTTCCGTGTACACTTCTTTCTTTCCCATGTTGATCATCGGCTCAATGGCAATCACCAGCCCTTCTTTCATTACCGGCCCTGACCCTCGTTTCCCGTAATTCGGAACCTGCGGGTCTTCGTGCATACTTTTTCCTAGGCCGTGGCCAACCAATTCGCGAACCACACCGTAGCCGTTCTTTTTTTCGGTGTGCTCCTGTATGGCAAAAGCAATATCGCCGATGCGGTTGCCCGCCACGGCTTTTTCGATGCCCTTGTAAAGCGATTCTTTTGTAATCTTTACCAGCTTTACCACCTCATTGCCCGGCTTTCCAATCATAAACGTGTAGGCATGGTCGCCGTGGTAACCGTTTTTATAAATACCGATGTCAATGGAAACGATATCGCCTTCTTTCAATTCGGTTTTGTTGGGAAAACCGTGCACCACGACATCATTGACCGAGATACATGAATTAAACGGGTAGCCGTGAAAGTTTAAAAATGACGGTATGCCACCGTGGTCTTTGATGACGGTGCCGATGAAACCGTCTATGGCAATGGTTTGTAATCCGGGCTTAAGAATTTTTGCTACTTCGGCAAGGGTGCTGCTTACCAGCAAGGCACTCTGTCGCATAATGGCTATTTCCGCTTCTGTTTTGTAATGAATCATGATTAAGCGATCAGCTTTCAGTTATCGGCCTTCAGCCCTTTACAATTCAGTTTTACTGATTGCTGAAAGCTGGCGGCTGAAGGCTTTCACAAAAAAACCCGGCAAGCATTCTCACCAGGTTTTGATTATTTAAAACACTTTGTCGTTTACTGTCTGGCCCCGTACTTATTAGTAAGACGCTTGCGTAACGGTTCTGCCTTGAATGCGGCCGCTCTTCATCAAACCATCGTATTGGCGCATGAGCAATTGCGTTTCAATTTGCTGCAAGGTATCCAAAATTACACCCACCATAATCAGCAGCGATGTACCGCCGAAGAAAGTAGAGAAGCTTGGCTGCACACCGAGGCGTTGCGCAATCCCCGGGAGAATGCCGACGAAAGCCAGCAAAATAGCACCCGGCAACGTGACTTTATCCATGATGCTGCCAATGTAATCAGCCGTTGGCTGGCCTGGCTTTACACCCGGAATGAAACCGTTGTTCTGCTTCAGGTTATCCGCAATTTGTTTCGGGTTAAAAATTAATGCCGTGTACAGGAAGGTAAAACCAATTACCACCACCGCATACACTATCATGTAATAAACATTGGAGTGATCCTGAAACACACCGGCAATACCTTGTCCCGCAGCCGTACCTGTAAGGTTAAACAAAGTGGGCAGAAACAACACCGCTTGCGCAAAGATGATGGGCATTACACCCGCACTGTTTACTTTGATGGGCAGAAATTGACGGGCGCCACCAAACTGGCGATTGCCCACAATTTGCTTCGCATAATTCACCGGGATTTTGCGAACGCCTTGCACCAGCATGATACAACCCATAATGATGGCAATGAGTATGGCAATTTCAACGATGAAGATGAGGATCAAACCCGAACGGGTTGACTTGCTTCCCAGTTCCTGCATGAAGCTTTGCGGAAGACGAGCAAGAATACCGATCATGATGATGAGCGAGGTACCGTTACCCAAGCCTTTGTCGGTAATCTTCTCTCCCAGCCACATAACAAACATGGTTCCGGCTGTAAGCAACACGACGGTTGAAAGCCAGAAATAATCAACGTAAGCCGGAATGATGCCGCCGCTTTGCGCCGTAATCTGACGGAGGTAAGCAACGTAAGCCGATGCCTGAACGACGGTTACCGCCACCGTGAGGTAACGTGTCCATTGGTTGATTTTTTTGCGGCCGCTTTCTCCTTCTTTCTGCATCTTCTGAAACTGCGGAACCAGCACCGTCATTAACTGAATGAAGATGGAGGCAGAGATGTAGGGCATGATACCCAGAGCAAAGATGGATGCTTGTGAAAAGGCGCCGCCGGCAAAGGTGTTGATCAAACCAAGAATACCGTTGTTCTTTGTTTGTTCGGCCACACGTGTTAACCCATCAGGATTTACACCCGGCAGCACGATGTGCGTTCCGATACGATAAATAAATAAAAGAAGCAGTGTGTAAAGAATCTTGCTGCGCAGTTCCTCTATGCTCCAAATATTTTTGAGGGTCTTAATTAAATTTTTCACGAACGAGAATTATTTAGCTCAAACAAAAAAAAGCGCTTTGCAGCGCCTTGCAATTTAAGGAAAATTACTTCACTATTTCTACCGAGCCGCCCGCCGCTTCGATGGCTCCTTTCGCCTTGTCGCTGATTGCGTTTACTTTGAAGACAAGCTTGGCTTTTAATTCTCCGTTGCCCAAAACTTTCACCCGGTCTGTTTGGCTAATCAGTCCGTTCATGTAGAGGTTTTCAAGCGAAAATTCCTGGATGCTATATTTATCGACCAATTGTTCGATTTGTCCAAGGTTGAACACTTTATACTCAATGCGGTTTGGATTTTTAAATCCGCGTTTTGGTACGCGGCGCTGAATCGGCATCTGTCCACCTTCGTGCGCCATTTTGCGTTTGTAGCTCGCATGGCTCTGCTGGCCTTTGTTACCTTTTGTAGAAGTTCCGCCGTGACCGGAACCTTCACCGCGACCCAATCTTTTCTCTTTGTGCGTGGCGCCTTTTGCAGGGCGCAGGTTGTGTAGTTTCATTTGTTTGATTTTTACTTACGGGGTTTGTCTCCCCTCGCTTTGATGAATTAATAATGAAGAATGAAGAATTAAACTTCCACCCTTAATTTTTAATTATTAATTACGCATTTACTTCTTCCACCGTGATCATGTGTTCAACCTTGCGAACCATGCCGAGGATTTGCGGAGTGGCTTCTACTTCTTTCGAAGCGTTCATTTTGTTCAAGCCCAAGGCCTGCAAGGTCAGTTTCTGACGCTCAGGACGATCAATGGGGCTTTTCACCAACGTTATTCTTATCTTTTTCATGACAGTTCAGTTTAACGGTCGACCATCGGCAGTCGACAGTGGACAATTAACCATTAAATACTTTCTTCAATCCAATGCGGCGTGTCTTCGACACAGAAATTGGTTCGCGCAACAAAGCCAGGGCTTCGAAAGTTGCTTTTACCACGTTGTGCGGGTTAGCAGAGCCAAGCGATTTTGCCAACACGTCGGTAACGCCTGCGCTTTCCAAAACGGCACGCATCGAACCTCCGGCGATTACACCCGTACCGTGAGCGGCCGGCTTAATCAACACTTTTGCGGCGCCAACTTTTGCAAGCTGGTCGTGCGGGATGGTACCGTGCATAACGGGAACCTTAATGAGATTTTTCTTGGCGTCTTCAATGCCTTTTGTAATGGCTTCCTGAACTTCTTTGGCTTTGCCCAAACCGTGACCCACAACGCCGGCTTCGTTGCCTACCACTACCAACGCAGAGAAAGAGAACGTACGGCCGCCTTTGGTCGTTTTTACTACACGATTAATAGCAACCACCTTGTCTTTTAATTCAAGGTCACCTGCTTTTACTCTGTTTAAAATTGCTTTTGCCATTTGATATGCTTCGTAAAAAGTTTAATAATTAGAATACCAGACCGCCTTCTCTTGCACCTTCGGCAACGGCTTTCACGCGACCGTGATAAAGATTGCCACCGCGGTCGAAAACCACATTCTCAATTCCGAGCTCTTTTGCCTTGCGGGCAATGGCCTGGCCAACGAGTTTGCTTTTGTCTGTTTTTGTTCCGCTTTGCGCAGCAATGTCTTTGTCTCTTGAAGAAGCAGCAGCAACGGTTACGGCTGCGTCATCATTAATCAATTGAACGTAGATGTCTTTGTTGCTGCGGAAAACAGAAAGACGCGGCTTTTGTGCGGTACCGGCCACCTTTGCACGAATGCGGTAGCGGATATTTTGTCTTCTGGTTGTTTTTGCGCTTGTTCTCATTTTATTCTTGTTTGCTTCACGATGCTGCCGTGAATATTTTATGTAGGTTAATCTGGCTAAACGGATATCCGGATTAACCGTTTACCAATTATTTGCCCGCTGCTTTACCGGCTTTCTTGCGAACCACTTCACCCTGATAGCGAACACCTTTTCCTTTGTACGGCTCAGGCTTGCGCAAGCTGCGGATTTTTGCGGCTACTGCGCCAATCAACTGACGGTCGTTGCCTTCTAAAGTAATGGTCGGGTTCTGGCCTTTTAATTGCTCAGTGGCAACTTTAAGTTCTTTTGGAATTTCAAAGATGATGTTGTGCGAATAACCCAAAGCAAGGTCCAATACGTTGCCCGTGTTGGCCGCTTTGAAACCTACGCCGATCAACTCCAATTTCTTTGTATAACCTTCGGTAACGCCTCTCACCAGATTGGCTACCAAAGCTCTTGATAAGCCGTGCAAGGCGCGGTGACGAATTTGATCGGTAGGACGTGTAACAAGGATTTGTCCGTCTTTTACTTCAACCTTAATGTCGCGGTCAATTGGCTGCGACAACTCACCTTTTGGTCCTTTTACTTTCACCACGTTGTCGTTGCCAACTGTTACAGTTACACCGTTGGGCACAGTAACCGGCGCTTTACCTATACGAGACATACAATTTCAGATTTAAGATTTGAGATTTTGATTTCTATCCTTCGACCGGTCAGCCTCAGTATGTTTCGGCTTAATGTATCGAAGGCTTCAATTAGCCAATTAGCCGACTAAGCTAATCAGCTAATTATTTTAATAAACGTAGCAAAGAACTTCTCCGCCTACGTTTTGAGCTTTTGCTTCTTTATCGGTCAGTACACCTTTTGATGTAGAAACGATAGCGATACCCAGGCCACCTTTCACGCGACGGAAATCAGTCGGCTTTGCATAGTGACGCAAACCCGGACGGCTTACTCTTTCCAGAGAATGGATAGCCGGTTGTTTTGTTGCCGCATCATACTTCAAAGCAATCTTGATAAGACCTTGCTTGTTGTCATCTTCAAATTTGTATTTCAAGATGTAACCTTGGGCATACAAAATTTCAGTCATGCGTTTTTTGAGATTGGAAGCCGGAATCTCAACGATTCTGTGGCCGGCCATTTGCGCATTCCGAATTCTTGTCAAAAAATCTGCGATAGGATCTGTTACCATGTTTATTTTTCCTCCTACACTCCGGTTACGGAGCAATTGGATGTTTTAAAAGTTTTAAGTTTTGAGTTCTAAGTTCTAAGTTTTATCGCGTGTGTGTTTGAGCACTTACGACCGATAACTTATGACTTATAACTTCCGTCTTACCAGCTTGCTTTTTTCAAGCCTGGAATAGCACCGTTTAAAGCCATGTCGCGCAGCGCAATGCGGGAGATGCCGAAGTAACGGCTGTATCCACGCGGCCGGCCTGTCATCTGGCAACGGTTTTTCAAACGCACTTTTGAAGAGTTCTTTGGAAGTTCATCCAAAGCTTTCCAATCGCCGGATGCTTTCAACGCTTCTCTTTTCTCCGCGTATTGAGCAACCATTCTTTCGCGTTTCCGTTGTCTGGCTTTTACTGATTCTTTAGCCATAGTTTATTTTTTGTTTGCTTTTTATTTTGTCACCCCGAACTTGTCGAAGGATTACTTCTTTACGTTTTTGAAAGGCATTCCCAATTCTTTCAACAATTCAAACGCTTCTTCATCGGTTTGCGCGGTTGTCACAAACGTGATGTCCATACCGGTAATGCGGTTTACTTTATCTATATCAATCTCCGGGAAGATGATTTGCTCGGTAACACCCATTGTGTAATTGCCACGGCCGTCGAAAGACTTTTCGTTCACGCCTTTAAAGTCACGTACGCGGGGAAGTGCCACAGCGATCAAACGGTCCAGGAATTCGTACATCTTCTCGCCACGCAACGTAACCTTTGCACCGATGGGCATGTGCTTACGCAGCTTGAAGTTTGAGATGTCTTTCTTCGACATGGTTGCAACAGCTTTCTGACCGCTGATGGTAGTCATTTCTTCAAGAGCGATGTCCACTAATTTCTTGTCGTTTACCGCGCCGTTTACACCACGGTTAATGGCGATTTTTTCCAGGCGGGGAACCTGCATCAACGACTTGTAATTGAAACGCTTTTGCAAAGCGGGAACAACCTCGCTGTTGTATTTTGTTTTTAACCTTGGCGTCACTTTCACAGAAGGACTGGTAGGTGTTGTTGCCTTTGCCATTAGATTACCCCTCCCGATTTTTTAGATACACGAACTTTTTTACCGTCTTTTTCTTCACGCTTCACTTTGGTGCCTTGCTTACCGTCCCACAACATCACATTTGAAATGTTAATGGCCGCTTCTCTTTTTACAATGCCGCCTTTTGTGTTTTGCGCCGAAGGTTTTGTGTGCTTTGTAACGATGGCCGCACCTTCAACGATGATTTTACCTTCGTCAACCAGCACTTCTTTTACTGTGCGGGGCTTCTTCAGGTCCTTGTCGTCACCAGCAATGACAACCACTTGGTCGCCTTTGCGGATGTTGTACTTGGGTTTGAATCTTGTCTTCATTTTTTATGGTTCCTTTTTCCCTCCCATTTCCAACGGGAGGAGGAGTTTGCAAATTTAAAAATGTGAAACGTAAAAGGTTAGATGTGAGACTATAGTTAACTACAATTTGAGAATCTTTCCAGTTTCACGTTTGACGCTTCTTGTCTGACGTTTAAAGCACTTCCGGCGCCAACGAAATAATCTTCATGTAGCCCTTGTCGCGAAGCTCGCGGGCTACTGGGCCGAAAATACGGGTGCCTCTCGGTTCGTCGGATGCGTTCAGAATCACGACTGCGTTGTCATCGAAACGAATGTATGAACCGTCTTTGCGACGCAATTTGTTTTTGGTACGAACGATTACGGCTTTGGCAACTGTTCCTTTCTTAATGCCACCGGCAGGGATGGCATCTTTCACCGTTACCACAATCTTATCGCCTACACCGGCATAACGCTGACCGCTGTTTCCCAATACACGGATGCAGAGTACTTCTTTCGCACCGCTGTTGTCCGCTACGGCCAAACGAGATTCTTGCTGGATCATTTTTGTAAATTTTGAATTATGAATTATGAGTTATGAATTCAACATTCAACATTCATAATTCATCATTTATAATTAGTTTATTTCACTTTCTCTACAACTTCCACTAATCTCCAACGCTTGGTTTTACTCAACGGACGAGTTTCCATGATGCGAACGATATCGCCGATGCTGGCTTCGTTCTTCTCGTCGTGGGCATGAAACCTCGTTGTTTTTTTTACGAACTTTCCGTAGATAGGGTGCTTTACTTTCCGCTCTACCGCAACGGTGATGGTTTTTGTCATTTTGTTGCTGGTAACAACACCAATTCTTGTCTTGCGCAAGTTGCGTTCGGTAGTTGCTGTTGCTCCTGTTGTATTTTCAGCCATGATGTTTAGCTTTTTGCTTTCAACTATCTGCTTCGGAAAGAAGACAGCTTACGGCTTTATTAGGCACTTTGTTGTTTCTTACTCAATTCTGTTTTCAAGCGGGCTATTTCTTTACGCAGACTACGGATGCTCATTGGGTTTTCCAATGGCGAAATAGCGTGTGCAAACTCGAGCTTCTTCAAACGCAATTCGTCTTCGCGAATGCGGGCAGAAAGATCCTGCTCGTTGAGTGTTTGAATGCTTTTCTTGAAGTCGACTGTCTTTGACATGTGAATCAGTTTTATACGATTGATTAAGCTTCTGCGAGATCGTGACGCTTAATGAATTTTGTTGCAATGGGCAATTTGCCGGCGGCCAGTTTCAACGCGCCTTGCGCTACTTCTTCCGATACGCCGTCAATCTCGAAGAGAATGCGGCCTGGCTTCACTACGGCAGCCCAATACTCCAGGTTACCTTTACCCTTACCCATACGCACCTCTGCAGGTTTGTTGGTGATTGGCTTGTCGGGGAAAATGCGAATCCACACGTTACCTTCTCTCTTCATGTGGCGTGTCAATGCCTGACGTGCCGCTTCAATTTGACGGTCGGTGATCCAATGATCTTCCAAAGCTTTCAATGCATAAGAACCAAAAGAGATCATCGTTCCTCTTTTTGCGTCGCCTTTCATGCGACCCTTTTGCATCTTCCTGTGCTTTGTTCTTTTCGGCTGTAACATATTTAGTTCGATGTTTGAGGTTTGACGTTCGAGGTTCTATCCTCACTCAAACCAGTTTTATTTCAATTAAAACTTTTTGTTTCGTTGGGAAGATTATCTTCTTCCGCCTTGACCACCTGAACGGCCACCACCCTGTCCGCCCGAGCGACCACCGCCTTGTCCGCCGCCGCCGCGGTTAAAGTTTCCACCGCCTCTCCGATCACCACCTCTGTCGTCACGACGACGATCACCAAAGTCGCCACGGTTATCTCTTCTTTCGCCCATTGTTTGGCCGCCTTCTTTACCGCCAATGAAGTTGGGGTTCAGGTCACGCTTGGCCAATACTTCGCCACGGCAGATCCATACTTTGATACCGATTTTACCGTAAACGGTTTGTGCAAACACGTTAGCGTAATCAATGTCCATACGGAACGTATGAAGAGGCACACGGCCTTGCATGAACTTTTCGCTACGGGCAATTTCAGCACCGCCCAAACGGCCGCTCAACTGAACCTTGATTCCTTCGGCACCCATACGGAGCGCAGAAGCAATGGCCATTTTTGTAGCACGTTTGAAGTTAATGCGGTTTTCTATTTGGCGGGCAATGGTGTCGCCCACGATCATCGCATCCAGTTCAGGACGGCGAATCTCAAGAATGTTGATTTGCACATCGTCTTTGCCTGTCAGTTTCTTCAACTCTTCTTTGATGCGATCAACTTCGCCACCGCCTTTACCGATGATGATACCGGGCTTGGAAGTATGGATGGTCACGATCAGTTTGCCCAGCGTACGCTCTATCACAATCTTTGCGATACCGCCTTTGTTGATACGGGCATTCAGATACGTTCTGATTTTGTTATCCTCAATCAGTTTGTTGGCAAAATCTTTTTTGTTGCCATACCAGTTAGATTCCCATCCGCGGATGATGCCTAACCTGTTACCAATCGGATTTGCTTTTTGACCCATGTTTATACTTTATAGAATAATTTGAATTAAGGTTTTGCGTCAACAATTACGGTTACGTGATTGCTTCTTTTGCGGACGCGGTAGCCACGACCTTGGGGTGCCGGACGCATGCGCTTCAACGTTCTTGCACCGTCAACAAAGATGGTTTTTACAAAGAGCTGGCTTTCATCGCCGCCTTCGTTTTTCTGCTTCCAGTTGCTGATGGCACTCAACACCAATTTGCGCATGGGCACGGCAGGATGCTTGGGATTGAATTCTAATTCGGCCAAAGCTTGTTCTACTTTTTTGCCGCGAATCAAATCCGCCAACAGACGCATTTTCCGTGGTGACGTTGGATAATTTCTCAGTTTAGCTACTGCTTCCATTTCTTTTATAATTATGAGTTATGAATTATGAGTTATGAATTTTTTGAATTCCTAATTCATCATTCATAATTCTGAATTCTTATTAACCTTTTTTGCTTGAGTGTCCTTTAAAGTTTCTTGTAGGGGCAAACTCACCGAGTTTGTGTCCTACCATGAACTCTGTTACGTAAACCGGGATGAATTTGTTCCCGTTATGCACGGCAAATGTGTGACCCACAAAATCAGGCGTAATCGTAGAGCGGCGGCTCCATGTTTTGATCACACCTTTTTTTGATTTACCGTCGTTGATAGCAACCACTTTGTCTTCTAAGTGAGCCGCTACGTAAGGACCTTTTTTAATTGAACGAGCCATGTTGTATTCTTAATTACTAATTATCAATTATTAATTACTTCGCCAGCTTTGAACCGTTTTTCCTTGAGATAATCAGCTTGTCGCTGCCTTTACCTTTTGTACGCGTTTTCAAACCACGAGAGTATTGACCGGTTCTGCTGCGAGGCTGTCCTCCTGATGCACGGCCTTCGCCACCACCCATCGGGTGATCAACAGGGTTCATGGCAACACCACGAACGCGGGGGCGAATGCCCTTCCACACGTTGCGTCCTGCTTTACCCATTGATTGCAATTGATGATCGCTGTTAGACGCGATGCCAACCGTTGCATAACAGTTGATCAACACACGGCGAACTTCACCACTTGGCATTTTCAGCACGGCGTATTTTTCTTCTTTGTTTGAAAGCTGCGCTGACGCACCGGCAGAACGTGCAATCTTTCCGCCCTGGCCGGGTTGCATTTCAATGTTGTGAACAACTGTACCAAGCGGCATGTTTTTCAACTGAAGCGCATTGCCCAATTCAGGCGCAACGGCATCACCACTAACAACTGAAGCACCCACTTGCAAGCCTTGTGGCGCAAGAATGTAACGCTTCTCGCCGTCCGCATAGTTCAACAAAGCGATGAAGGTTGTGCGGTTTGGATCGTATTCGATAGAAGCAACTTTGGCGGGTATTTCTTTTTTGTTGCGTTTGAAATCAATTACACGGTAAGCTTTTTTGTGCCCACCGCCTATGTAACGCATAGCCCTGCGGCCATTTGAGTTACGACCACCGGTGCGGCCTTTCACTTCCAACAAGGATTTTTCCGGTTCGTTCGTTGTAACCTCTGCGTAAGAGTTTCCGACTCTCCAGCGTGTGCCTGCTGTAATCGGTTTGTATTTTTTTAGTGCCATGACTTATTTTTTTTCAACATTTGCGGCTGTTGAAGCCATTCTTGTTAACGAATTAGATGTTGCTGTAAAGGTCAATCGTTTCGCCTTCAGCAACGGTTACCATCGCTTTTTTGTAAGCCGGCTTTTGCCCTTTGGTAAAACCTTTTTTGGTGTAGCGGGTTTTGTTTTTACCGGGAACAACAACCGTGTTTACATCAACGATTGTTACACCGTAAACTTCTTCCACTGCTTTTTTAATTTCCAGTTTGTTCGCTTTACGGGCAACCTTAAAAGCATAACGGCGCAGGCTTTCCTGTTGTGCGTTTGCCTTTTCGGTTAAGATGGGTTTTATCAATACTTCAGAAAGTCTCATCTGAATTCAATTTGAAAATTTGACAATTGGACAATGTGACAATGAACTTCATAACCACCTGTCTTTTTTATTAAGAGCTTTCATTAGCTAATTGGCAAATTGCCAAATTGGCTAATTGTTTATGCTGTTGCCTCTTCGGTTCCTGCAAAGATTTTTGCAGCGCTTTCGGTTAACACCAATACTTCCGAATTAACAAGGTCGTATGTATTCACATCGCTCATCAACGCTGTCAAGACCGAAGGAACGTTGCGGGATGAAATGTACACATTGTCGTTATACTCAGGCAATACGAACATCAATTTTTTGTCGCCTACTTTAAGGCTATTCAAAATATTCATGAACGTCTTCGTCTTTGGCGCATCAAGATTTACATCCTCTACAACCACAATTGCGTTTTCTTTTGCTTTGTAAGAAAGCGCCGACATTTTCGCCAAATCTTTCACCTTGCGGTTCAACTTGATGTCGTACTTGTGCGGCTTGGGACCGAAGATGGTACCGCCACCTTTGTAAAGAGGGTTACGAATGTTACCTTTACGAGAGCCGCCGGTACCTTTCTGCTTGTGCAGCTTGCGGCTGGCACCTTGCACTTCGGCACGGGTCTTTACTTTGTGCGTTCCCTGACGTTGTGCGCCGAGGTATTGTTTAACGGCCAACCAGATGGCGTGGTCATTTGGCTCCAGGCCAAAGATTTCTTCAGGAAGGTCAACAGTTCTACCTGTTTCTTGTCCTTGTATGTTTAATACTTTTACTTGCATTTTACTTCTGGATTAAAACGATTGAACCATTGTGGCCCGGAACTGAACCACTTACCAATATGTAATTCTTTTCGGGGAATACCTTCACGATTTTAAGACCTTTCACCTTTACACGGTCTTGGCCCATGCGGCCGGCCATGCGCATGCCTTTGAATACACGGCTTGGGTAAGATGAACCGCCGATAGAACCGGGAGCTCTTTGACGGTCGTGCTGGCCGTGCGAGCCTTCACCCACACCGGAAAAGCCGTGACGCTTAACAACGCCCTGGAAGCCTTTGCCTTTTGTAGTACCGACCACCTCAACTTTATCGCCTTCGGCGAAAATGTCAACGGTAATAGTGTCGCCAATATTTTTTTCGAGAGAAGAGTCGCGGAATTCTTTTACAAAACTTTTGGCCGAAGTGCTGGCCTTTGCGAAGTGAGCTTTTGCAGCGGCGGTGATGTGCTTTTCTTTCTTGTCGCCGAACGCTACCTGAAGAGCAGCATAGCCGTCGGTTTCCTTTGTTTTTACCTGCGTTACTACACAGGGACCGGCTTCAATAATGGTGCAAGCCGTTTGCTTGCCCGTTGGATCGAAGATGCTGGTCATCCCAATTTTTTTCCCAATGATTCCTTTCATTTTTTTGCGGTTTAATCCCCGCAAGGTTGTGCAAGACAGACCCATTGGAATAGTTGGGTCTTCAATCCTGGTTCATCATCCGACCTTTTCCGTTGTTTCGACAGGCTCAACATAATATAGCCTGCGAGAGGAAGTACCGGTGATAAACAAACCTCGAAGGGCTTGTTTATATGTAATAGCGGCTAGGCCGCTTTTGTTTCAGAGCTCTTTTTTCGTCACCGCATGAAGCGGGCAAGATTGAGAGATGAGAATTTGATAAGAACTTCTTTGTTTGGACTTCACAGCCCTTGCCTGTCTGCGATTATGCTTTGATTTCAACTTCCACACCACTCGGCAGGTCAAGCTTCGAAAGCGCATCTACCGTTCTTGATGAAGACGTGTAAATGTCCAGAAGACGTTTGTGCGTTGCCAATTGGAATTGTTCGCGGCTCTTTTTGTTCACGTGTGGCGAACGCAAAACGGTAAAGATCTTTTTGCGTGTAGGAAGAGGAATTGGACCTGTTACTACTGCGCCTGTGCTGCGAACAGTCTTTACAATTTTCTCAGCTGATTTGTCTACCAGATTGTGGTCGTAAGACTGAAGCTTTATCCTGATTCGTTGTGACATAATCAAAAACCCATTTTTACAACGGGAGTGCAAAAGTATGGGTTCAATACATACTGACAAAGAAACCGGAAATAATTTTTGTGAAGAAAGGGCTAAAGAGACGCGTTTCAACAGCTGTTTTACAGCTTTGCTTACGGCTGAAGATAAAACCTATCGCCGCGGTTTATCATCGTTTCGGGAAAATTGTCCGGACCCGAAGTTGTTTTCCAAACTTCCGAGACGTAAAAGTTGTGTTCAACGGTAAATTCTTTTTGCGAGCCGGCGCCACCGATTCGAAACGTCAAATAGCTTCGAAATGTAAGTGGAGAACTGTCCTTCTTAAATTCCATTTTGTTGTAGGAGGTGTAAACGTCCTCGGCCAGCAACGTCCTTTCTTTTTTTGCCGTTTGCTCTGGAAGGTTTTGCAATTGTTCAATCGGCAATGCAAGAGGAGCTTTATAAATGTAGGCCAAAGGTGGAATGAACTGGGTTGGTTGGTCAATCCAAACAGAACCGTTTAAGCTGGCCAGAAAGACAGGATCGCCCAAGCCGCGGAGGTATTTGCGCCATTGCAGGCTGTCTCTTTCAATAACGCCAGAGATGATTGCATTCGTATTAAAATAGCTAAAGGCTTTCCCGTCAACAATAATGGCTGATTTCTTCCAGTCAATTTCGAGCAGTTCTGTTGTTTTGTTGTACACGCCGATACCCATTTGCCCCTTGTAATCGGCAAAATGGTACTGAATTTTTAGGGTATCGTTTTCTGCCGTTAATTCGTTGCGTTCGTTTTTTACAAGGTTGGTGCCCGAAACCGTCAGGTATTGAAATTGGGTACAGGAGGAAAGCGCCAAGGCCAGGGTTCCGGAAAGTAAAATTGGTTTCATACAGTTTGGTTTTATCAGCAAGTTAGAATCTGTAAAAAAGCAAAAACGTTAAGAATTCAGGAACTCCTGCTTGATAATTGATTCAATTCGGCTTACTTGCACCGCATTTGCACAATCAATTTTACGTGGCGACCAAAACGGATAACGTTGTTGAAAAAAGAGAATCACGGAGCAGCCGGTTTTTAAAGCTGTTCGTAAAGGTTTTGATAACGGCCTTGTGCTTTTGGTACATCTCCAGAAAGATTGATTTTTCGCAGGCGTTCGAAGCCTTGAAACGAGCCAATTGGTTGCTGCTGCTGCTCTCTACCCTGCTTTACATTCTTTCAAAAATTATCGGCGCGTTCCGGCTCAACATTTATTTTAAAAACATCGGTCTTCGTTTTCGGCAATGGCAACACCTGAAACTTTACTGGCTGGGCTTGTTTTACAACCTTTTCCTGCCTGGCTCCATCAGCGGCGATGCTTACAAAGTTGTGATTCTATTCAAACGATTAAATGCACCCTATAAAAAAACAAGTGCTGCTGTTTTACTCGACCGGTTTAGTGGCCTGCTTGGGCTGGGCATTATCTTAAGCATCTACGGCATTCTTGTCTTGCGCACGCCGCTCTTTACTGTTTTGCTTGTTACCGGGCCTGTTCTTGCTGTTGCCATTTTCTATTTTATTATTTGGCGATTTTTTAAAGATTTTCTTCCGGGTTTTTTTCCCACACTTTTGCTTGGAATAGCTGTGCAGGCCATTCAGGTAGCAGGTGTTTATTTAATTCTGAAAGCCCTAAAGCTGGAACTGCACCATCAGCAGTGGTTGTTTATTTTTCTTGCAGGGCAGGTGTTGTCTGTCTTACCGCTTTCGCTCGGCGGGGGACTGGGAACCCGTGAATTGGTATTCACCGAAGGCGCTATTTTTTTTCACCTTGACCCGCAGGCAGGCGTTATTATCAGTCTTTTGTTTTACCTGACCAGTGTTGCAGGCTCTGTGTGGGGCGCTTATTATATTTTTCATGACCCGGTAAAAAATCTGCTCCGGAATGACAGTCCTAAGACAGCTACCCAAGTATAGAATGTTTAAAATAAAAAAGGGCTCAGAAGAGCCCCAAGTTCAAAACCGTTGGTGTTTTTCATAGGCTTCAACGGGCCGAATGAAAAAAGGCATTGAACACTGATAATAGACAAAATCAATGCCTAAACAGTTGCATCAATTTCATTTGGGAAAGTCTTTGCAAACAAAAACCCCGCAAATGCGGGGTTTCACTATGGTGGTGCGTAATTCTACTGTTTACTCGGCGCTCACTTTGCCCTTGCTCTTCGCAATCACTTCTTCAGCAATGTTGTTCGGAGCCGGAGCGTAATGCGAGAACTCCATCGTAGATGATGCACGGCCGCTTGACATGGAACGCAATTGTGTTACGTAACCAAACATTTCGCTCAGCGGAACTTTTGCTTTGATCACCTGCACGCCGGCACGTGTGTCCATGCCTTCCAGCATACCGCGGCGGCGGTTGAGGTCACCCGTTACATCGCCCATGTATTGATCCGGCGTCAGGACTTCCACTTTCATGATTGGTTCAAGCAAAACGGGTTTTGCTTTCCGTGCCGCTTCGCGGAAACCTTGCTTGGCGCAAAGTTCAAACGACATGGCATCGGAGTCAACCTGGTGGAAAGAACCGTCGTACACACGAATCTTCATGTTGTCAACCGGATAGGAAGCCAATACGCCTGTACCCATTGAGTTTTCAAAACCTTTCTGAATCGGCGTGACAAATTCTTTCGGAATTGAACCACCAAACAAATCGTTTACAAACTGGAAGTTCTTGTCGGGGTTTTCGGCTTTCCACTCGGCATCAACCGGGCCCAAATCAAACATGATGTCGGCAAACTTACCGCGGCCACCCGATTGCTTTTTCAGTACCTCGCGGTGTTGAACCGTTTGGTTGAAAGCTTCTTTATAGGCAACCTGGGGAGCGCCCTGGTTCACTTCTACCTTGAATTCGCGACGCATACGGTCAACGATGATTTCCAAGTGCAATTCGCCCATTCCGGAAAGAATTGTTTGTCCCGAATCTTCGTCTGTTTTTACACGCAACGTCGGATCTTCTTCCACCAGTTTAGCGATGGCCATGCCCATTTTATCAACGTCGGCCTGGGTTTTGGGTTCAACCGCAACAGAGATTACCGGCTCGGGGATGAACATGTTCTCTAACGTGATTGGATGATCTTCTTCGCAAAGCGTATCACCTGTTTTAATCTCCTTGAAACCAACCGCTGCGCCAATGTCACCGGCTTCGATAAAGTCAATGGGATTTTGTTTGTTGGCAAACATCTTCATGATACGGGAGATACGTTCCTTCTTTCCGCTGCGTACGTTTAGCACGTAAGAACCGGCGTCAAGATGACCGGAATACACGCGGAAGAACGCAAGACGACCCACGAAAGGATCGGTCATGATTTTAAAGGCCAGAGCCGCAAAGGGTTCTTTTGCATCGGGCTTGCGGGTTTCCGTTTCGCCTGTGTCGGGATTAACGCCTGTAACGGCTTCAATATCCATTGGCGAAGGCAGGTAACGGCAAACCGCATCCAACGCAGTTTGCACACCTTTATTTTTGAAAGAAGAACCGCACATCATTGGAACGATGCTCAGGTCAATTGTTGCTTTGCGGATGGCTTCATGAATCTCGTCTTCGCTAATGGAATTGGGATCATCAAAAAATTTCTCCAACAACTTATCGTCGTATTCAGCAACGGCTTCT
This sequence comes from Flavisolibacter ginsenosidimutans, assembly GCF_007970805.1. Classification (GTDB taxonomy): domain Bacteria; phylum Bacteroidota; class Bacteroidia; order Chitinophagales; family Chitinophagaceae; genus Flavisolibacter; species Flavisolibacter ginsenosidimutans. Next base: position 2,454,836 of record NZ_CP042433.1, read on the forward strand.
ACCAAAGCGGCTCTCCACTCGTTGGCTTCGTCAAGCATGTCGGCAGGAATGTCAATTTCATCAAAGGTCATTCCTTCTGTTTCCATGTGCCAGATGATGCCTTTCATTTTGATGAGGTCAACTACACCTTTGAAATCGTCTTCTGCACCGATGGGCAATTGAAGCGGAACGGCTTTGGAACCGAGCATCTCGCGAACCTGGTTTACCACCATCAAAAAGTCGGCACCCGAACGGTCCATTTTGTTTACAAAACCAATACGCGGCACGTTGTAACGGTTTGCCTGGCGCCAAACGGTTTCCGATTGCGGCTCAACACCGTCAACAGCAGAAAACAGGGCGATTAAACCATCCAGTACACGCATGGAACGCTCTACTTCTACAGTAAAGTCCACGTGGCCCGGAGTATCAATGATGTTGAAATAATATTTTTTTGTATCGGGGGTTGCTTTACCAAGAACAGTCGGGAAATTCCACTGGCAGCTTACCGCCGCAGAGGTGATGGTAATCCCTCTTTCTTTTTCCTGCTCCATCCAGTCGGTAGTAGCAGCACCGTCGTGCACTTCACCAATCTTGTGAATCATGCCGGTGTAGCGCAAAATACGCTCGGTTGTGGTCGTCTTGCCCGCATCAATGTGGGCAGCGATACCAAAGTTGCGTTGAAATTTTAAGTCTGCCATGAGTAGTTGTGTTGTAATGTTTTTGAGTGAGAAGTGAAAGGAGAAACGCGATGCAAGAGTGAATTACGTTTTGAAAGTCACTTTGGTTTCGCATTTGACGCCTGACGTCTCACGAATTTTGAGGCGCAAAACTAAGCAAATAAGCCCGAATAAAGGCAAGCAGAACAAAGCAATTTCGTTAACCCTGCATTAAATCACGACCGACAGAAAGGCGCGCCTGTTTAGGAGGAAGGGGTCCGCAACAATTCACTCTTGCTATGTTCTTCAGCAATACAGTGAATCAAAATTTGCTGCGCACAATTTTTGCAAATACTTTATCATTCGTAATTTCAATACGAAATTTATTAACCCTTACTTAAACCCATTAAACATGGCAAAAGCAACAAAAAAAGCAGCCTCCAAAAAAAGTGCTGCAAAAAAAGGCGGCGCCTCTAAAAAAAGCGCAGCAAAAAAAACTTCGTCGAAAGGCGCTAGCAAAAAAGGAGCATCCTCCAAAGGCGCGGCAAAAAAAACCGCCTCTAAAAAAGGCGGCTCTAAAGCGTCTTCTAAATCCTCAACAAAAAAAGCAGCTTCGAAAAAGGGCGCAGCAAAAAAAGGTGGTTCCAAAGCCTCGTCCAAATCTTCAGCTAAAAAAGCAGCCTCCAAAAAAAGTGCTGCAAAAAAAGGCGGCGCCTCTAAAAAAAGCGCAGCAAAAAAAACTTCGTCGAAAGGCGCTAGCAAAAAAGGAGCGGCAAAAAAAATGTCCGTTAGCCGTAGCGGTTCTTCAAAAGCCGCTGGCAAGTCCGCATCAAAAGGTGGCGGCCGCAGCGCTTCCCGCAGTGGCGGCTCCTCCGCATCAAGGAGTAGTTCTTCATCAAGAGGTAATTCGTCTTCAAGAGGCGGTTCAGCGTCTAGGAGCATGACATCAGCCGGTAAAGCAAGCAGCAAAAGCACTTCCAGCAAGGGCGCACGTTCCTCCTCAGGCAACCGCTCGAGAAGTGGTCGCAGCACAAGTTCAGGTTCAATGACCGGAGGCATGATCGGCACACCTTATGAAGGTTCCGATATTTCGACGGGATCGCAAACTCCGGAAGGCGTTACCACACAAACTGACGTTTTTGACAGTGGCGTTGCCGGCGGTACCAACAACGGTGGCGAAGGCGAAGGCAATGCCCTTGCCTGATCGTAAACTCAGTATAAAGCACAAAAAAATATCCCGCCTAAAGCGGGATATTTTCCTTTATAAAAGTTCTTCAATTAGACTTTAAAGTGAGCGAAAGCCTTGTTCGCTTCGGCCATGCGGTGTGTGTCTTCTTTCTTTTTGAAAGCAGCGCCTTCACCTTTGGCAGCGGCCACTATCTCGTTGGCTAATTTATCGGCCATGCTGCGACCGTTTCTTTCGCGGCTGTAGCGGATAAGCCATTTCATGCTTAATGAAATTTTTCTATCCTGGCGAACCTCTGAAGGTATTTGGAATGTGGCACCACCAATACGACGGCTGCGAACTTCAACGGCAGGCGTTACGTTTTGCAAGGCTTTCTTCCAAATTTCATAACCTTCTTCACCGGTTGTTTTACTTACTCTTTCCAAAGCGTTGTAGAAGATATCAAAGGCAACGCTTTTCTTTCCTTCCCACATCAGGTTGTTTACAAAACGCGTTACCAGCTTATCGTTAAAACGAGGGTCTGGTGCTAAGGGAAGTTTTTTGGCTTGTGCTTTACGCATGAGATTTAATTTTTAAGCCGCCGCGGCAGCAAAATGTCTTCAAGTTTTAAAACTTTACTCTGTGCTGCGGCCGTTATGGTGAATGATTATTTTTTTCCTTTGGCAGGAGCGCCTTTTGCGCCGGCCTTTTCACGCTTGGTTCCGTATTTGGAACGGCTTTGCTTGCGGTCTTTTACACCGGCCGTATCCAATGAACCGCGAACGATGTGGTAGCGTACACCCGGCAAATCCTTCACACGGCCTCCGCGGATGAGCACGATGGAGTGCTCCTGCAGGTTGTGACCTTCACCCGGAATATAGGCGATGACTTCCACTTTATTGGTTAAACGCACCTTGGCAACTTTGCGAAGCGCTGAGTTTGGCTTCTTGGGAGTCGTTGTATAAACACGGGTACAAACACCGCGGCGCTGCGGGCAGGCATCCAACGCTCTTGACTTGCTCTTGGCGCGAATGATCTCTCTTCCTTTACGTACTAACTGTTGAATAGTAGGCATTACGTGACCTTAAATTTTGGCTGGCAAAAGTAGGGGAAACAATTTAGAATAAAAGAAAGGCCGGAAAGATTTTTCCGGATTTTAGAAATAATTTGGCAAAGCATCGAAGCAAAGCAACCGCGTCTTTTACCAAAAGGAAAGTCGCAAAAAAAAAGAAAAGAATGAAAACAAAACAGGTTTTCTTAAACGGCGATTTTATAGAAGAGCCGAAAGCGATGCTGCACTTTACCGATCTTTCGTTTCAGCGGGGCTACGGCATTTTTGATTTTTTCAGGCTGGTAGAAATGGAGCCGCTCTTTTTTGAAGAACATCTCGATCGCTTTTATTCATCCGCACAAAACATGCACCTGCAAGTTCCGGTGGATCGCGGCGAACTGGTGGATGTGATTCATCAATTAATTCAAAAGAACAGTCTTCCAAATTCGGGCATTCGCATAAGTTTAACAGGTGGTTATTCAACTGATGGTTTTAATCCCGGTAAACCCAACCTGATACTTTCTCAACATACATTTTCCACCCCTTCAGAGGAACAAAGAGAAAAAGGAATCCGGCTTCTCTCCCACTCTTATCAACGTCAGCTACCGCACGTGAAAACGATAGATTACCTGATGGCAATTTGGCTGCAACCGCTTAAAACACAAAACGGCGCCGATGATATCTTATACCACGCCAACTGGTTCATTACAGAATGCCCGCGCAGCAACTTTTTTCTGGTAACCGGCGACAATCGCATTGTTACGCCTGCAGAAAACATTTTACAGGGAATCACAAGAGCCAAGGTCATTGAACTCGCAAAAAAAACACACACCGTTGAAGTACGTCCCGTTCGTTGGGATGAAATTAAAACCGCGAAAGAAGCCTTTATCACCAGCACCACGAAACAGCTTCTTTCCGTAGCGCAGATTGATGAAAAAGTTTTCAGCGAACGAGAAATCAGCACAGATCTTTTGCAGCGGTTTCGCTCCGCATACCGGTGCTAATTTTTGGCAGGTGAAACGTGCAGCACACAGGCGGGCAATATTCTGCGGCCAAAGACAAAATCTATTGAAAAAAAATCACGGTTTCAAGCGTTAAACAGGCTTGGCCTCAGCTTTAAAGCCGGCATTGTGTATGTAGGTTTTAATTTCTTCTTCGCCCAGGTTTGAGCTGTCAATCTCCAGTGTATGATCCGGTTCGCGAAGGTGAACCTGCCAGTGTTCAATTTGCCCTTCTTGTTCGAGTTTGTCCAAATGAGGTTTGATTTGCGAAGCGCAGCCGATGCAATTGATGTTCGTTTTAAAAATGTACTTGCTCATAACCTTCGGTTTAAAACGTTATCGCCGCATTCCGGCCTCCGGCGAAAACAACCAGGAGCCTTCGGCACAAATTTTTAATAACTACCCTAAAGTTAAGTTATGGCAAACGAAAGAAATGCACCCGGCCGTGAAACTAATCCCGCCGCGAACAAGCTGGAACAACAATCATCGGTACCCAATGATTTACCCGATAGCCAAGAAGACCGCGAAAAATTACGATCGGACGAGACGATCATGGACCTGCCTGATGTAAAAGATATTCCCGGACAAGAATTTGTGCACGTTCCCAACATGGGCGAGATGGCCGATACTACTGCTGCATCTGCCGACGAGGAAGGAACAGGCATTGTGGGACTTGACGACAATGATAACCTTCAGCGAAACACCGATTTTGACGTACGCCCCGACGAACGCGAAGCCCTGCGCGACACAACCTACATGCCTACACGCGATGAAGACAACCTGCGGCGGGCACGCATGGACAACGCCGACTTTGAAGGCGAGCCGCTGAACGAAGAAAGTTTTGGCGAAGGGCAGGCGCTATCGGCCTCAGGTCTCGACATTCCCGGTGCTGCGGACGAAACCCGCACCGATGCCTTGGGACAAGGCGATGAAGAAAACAAAGATTACAGCTTAGAAGATACGGATAGAGACCAACCAGCCGAAAACAGAACGGGAGCATAAATTTCTTTAACGACGAAACGCAGGTAGCAGCATTCATTGCGGCAACTTGTTTTTTGCTGCGGCAATGAACCAATGGCCTGTCTAGCATTTAGCTTTCATTGCGTCCACTCGTGTACGCTTTGTTCGCTGTGCGGCGAAGACCTCAAATTGTTTTCGATCGTCTTGCAATTTTTGCAGTCAAATATGCCAAGGTTTACAAGAAACGCTGAAAAAATTTCAGCGTTTCTTGCTTTGGTATTGAACTTGAAAACAAGTTTTCTAAAATTATTTAACCCGTAAAAAGGAGGTCTGTATGTCACTAACAAAATGGAACAACAACCGCAACCAGCCTGCCCTGACAAACCTCTTTGATGATTTCTTCTCAAGAGATTTGTGGAACTGGGGAATGGCCAACAACTCTACTACCAACACCACCATTCCGGCCGTAAACATTCGCGAAACAGCAGAGAACCTTGAAGTCGAAATGGCCGCGCCAGGCATGAAGAAAGACGATTTTAAAATTGAATTAGACGGCAACAATCTCACCATTACCAGCGAAAGTGAAAAAGAAAACGACATGAAGGAAGGTGAACGCTACACCCGCCGCGAATTCAGTTACCAGTCTTTTCAGCGCACCTTCACACTGCCGAGAGACGTAGTGGACGTTGACCAAATCAACGCGAAATACGAAAACGGTGTGCTGCATTTGCTAATACCGAAAAAAGAAGAAGCAAAGCAAAAACCGCCGAGAACGATTGAAATCAAATAATGTGAACTGTGAAGGATCAGGCGTGAGACAACAAGACAATGCATCTTGGTCTCACGTTTTTTATTTTGCGCCGTTTCGCCCGAGGCGAAAGTTTACAAGGCGAACAATTTCATCAACATCTATTTCTTTCATGCATTTAAAATGACCCTGCGGACATTTGTTGCGGCCGATCTTGGTACAGGGCCTGCACCACAACTTGTGCACTTGTACATCGTCGTAGGGCGGCGGGTTCCGTTGCAAAAAATTCTTTCCATAATAAGGCACCATACCGAACGAAGGCGTGGTGCTTCCCCAAACCGCAATCACCTGTTTTTTTAGTGCGGCGGCAATGTGCATCAGGCCCGTGTCGTGGGCAATTACCAGCTTTGACTGGCGAACCAAATCGGCGCTTTCGTGCAAGGAGAATTTACCGCAGGCGTTGTACACTTTTATCGGGTCAACGGAAGCAATGGCCTCACCTTCTTTTGCGTCTTCTTTTCCGCCCACTAAAATGATGGGATGATTTATTTTTTGACAGAGTTCCTGCAGTTTGTAAACCGGTAATTTTTTGGTGTAAAACGAAGCGCCGATAACGATTGAGAGAAAGCCCGCATGGTGCGAATGCGGAATGTCATGCAAAGGGACTTTTGCACCTTCGGGAATGAAATAATCAAGGCCCTCGCCGTCGTTGCGCACACCAAAAGGCGCAACGGTTTCCATGTAACGATCCACGATGTGCACCTTGGGCATTACGTTCCACTTCAGCTTTACAAAAACAAGTTTGCGGAGATTGAGTTTGTTGAAAGAATAGGCCGGAACCTTCAGCGCATTTTTCACCCGGAGCGTTCGCAGGTTGTGGTGCAGGTCAATGACGTAATCAAACTTTTCCTCTTTAAGTTCTTCAATCATCGCGTCCCAGTCTTCCTGCAATACATGAAACTTGTCCACGTAAGGATTAGGCTCCATCACCGTTTTAAACTGTGGCTTTATCAGGTAGTGAATGACAGCATCCGGCACTTGTTTCTTCAAGCAACGAACTACAGGCGTGGTCAAAACAATATCGCCAATGGAAGAAAAACGAATGATGAGAAATTTCATAGAAATTGAATTACACCAATTGAAGGCACGAATTACACGAATTTTTGCGGAACAAATTACATGACTTCCCGCATCAAAGGCTGCCGTTAATAATTGTGCGATGTAAATCGAGAAATCAATTAGTGTAATTCCTGGAAATTCGGGGTCATCATTCTTCTACGTAATTTAAATCCTTACCAAAGGTTTCTTTTGTATAAATCACCGCTACCACGCCGATGGCCATGATGATGACACCCGTGATCCAGCCGGCCGTGCAATAATCGGTAACGCCGCGCAGGCCTTTAAAAAGCGGAAGGATTAAAACGGTTAACATGCCGCGTACCATGTTTGGAATGGTGGTAGCAGCGGTAGCCCGCAAATTCGTTCCAAACTGCTCCGCACCCATCGTTACAAAAATGGCCCAGAAGCCCGTGCCAAAGCCCAGTCCCGCGCAAATAAGGTACATGCGGGCAGCGCTGCCATTCCATTGCGCCGTAAAAAATAAAGCAATGAACAGCGCCGTGATGACGTAAAAAAGATAGAGCGCTTTTTTGCGGCTGCGAAACCACTGGCTGATGAAACCAACAAGAATATCGCCGATGGAAATGGCCACGTAAGCGTACATGACGGCCTTGCCCGGGTCTATTTTTTCGGCGACGTTCATCTTCTCGGCAAATTCACCAGAGAAAGTGACCAGGATGCCGATGACGTACCATGTGGGAAGGCCAATTAAAATGCCGAACAGGTAGCGTTTAAAGCGGTCGGCATTGGCAAAAAGCATGAAGAAATTTCCGCGCCGCACGTTCTGTTTTTTTACCTGGTGAAACATGCCCGACTCATAAACCGAGATGCGCAACAAGAGCAGCAGCAAACCCAAGCCGCCACCGATGAAATAACAAATACGCCAATTGAAATTTTCTTTGATTACAAAGGCTACGACAGCACCCGTTAAACCGATGCCTGCCACCAGCGAAGTGGCAATGCCGCGTTTTTCTTTCGGCGTGAGTTCCGAAACAAGCGTAATGCCCGCGCCCAGTTCACCGGCCAGTCCAAGACCTGCAATGAAACGGATGATCTCGTATTGCTCTACTGTTTTGGCAAAGCCATTGGCAATGTTTGCAAGTGAGTACAAAATGATAGAACCAAACAGTACACTGAGTCTTCCTCTTTTGTCGCCCATAATGCCCCAAATGATGCCGCCAATCAGCAGGCCGGCCATCTGCCACATGAGAATGCTTTCGCCGCCAGACGTGATTTGTTCTTTGTTTAAACCAAAAGATTGCAAACTGGGTACGCGAATGATGCTGAAAAGAAGCAAATCGTAAATGTCAACGAAGTAGCCCAGCGCCGCCACAATTACGGCAAGGCTGAAAATTCCCTGTGCGGGTTTGGTGGCAGGCAATTGGGCTTTCATCATTTCGCAGCGGAGTTGTTATCGTTAGCCGGAGCCGCCTTCTTCTTGGTAAAAAATAATTTGTAAAGAATGGGCAATGTGGTAATGAGGATGATGCCGATAGCAATGACGTCAATGTATTCGGTTAACGAAAAATGGAATCGCTCTTTTACCCAGGCCTCCAGAAAATAACCGCCCAACACCATGAGCGTTACCCAGGCAATGCTGCCCACAATGTTGTAAAAAATAAAGGTGGCACGGTTCATTTCTACAATGCCCGCCACGATGGGCGCAAAGGTTCGGATTATGGGCAGAAACTTGGCAAGAAAGATGGTGCCTTTGCCGTATTGCTCGTAAAAATCATGCGCCCTTGCCAAATGCTTTTTCTTAAAGTACCACGACTCTTTGCGGTGAAACAAAACCGGACCCGTTTTGCGGCCAAACCAATAACCCACCATGTTGCCCAAAAACGAAGCAATGATGATGAGCACGACCACGATGCTGTAATGCAGGTTGTAAAAAAGATCGGGGCGCATTTTTAAATAAATGCCTGCGGTAAAAAGCAGGGAGTCGCCGGGGAGAAAAAAACCGATAAACAAACCGGTTTCGGCAAACACCACAAACAGTAAAAAGAAGAAGCCGCCGTGGAGCATGATCCAGGTGACAAGATTGTTTAAAAATCCGTCTAAAAGCACGATATCCAAAAGATGTGTCATTCCGGTTTAGGATTTAATGTTTCAAGTTTAGCGTTTTGGTTTCTCTTTTATCCTACGCTTTCTTCCTGCATATTGTTTATTGCCAACTGGCTACTGCTCCCTTTCAACTCTCCTTCCCACTTGCTTACAACGCTTGTTGCCAGCGCATTTCCGAGTACGTTGGTCATGGTGCGGAACATGTCGCAAAAATGATCAATGGGCAAGATAAGTGCAACGCCGATGGGCGGGATGTTGAACATGGCACAGGTAGCCAAAACAACAACCAGCGAAGCCCGCGGCACACCTGCGATGCCTTTGCTTGTTAGCATCAACACGAGCAACATCACAATTTGTGTTTCAATGGGCATGTGCACCTGATAGGCCTGTGCAATGGCCAGCGATGCAAAGGTCATGTACATCATGCTACCGTCAAGATTAAAGGAATAACCAAGCGGCAGCACAAAGGAAACAATACGGTCGCGGCAGCCAAAGCGTTCCAGTTCTTCTGTAAGTTTTGGAAAAACGGCTTCGCTGCTGGTTGTGCTAAAGGCAACAAGCATCGGACTTCCAATTCGTTTCAGCAATTCCGGCATTCGCCTTTGCAACACCAGAAAGCCTACGCCAATTAAAACAACCCACAACACCGCAATGCCCAGGAGAAAGAAAGCGAAATATTTAAAGTAAAAATTAAAGATGCCAAGACCTTTTGTAGCCACGACTGCGGCAATAGCGCCAAAAACGCCAAGCGGCGCAAAGTTCATCACGTAATTCACCATTTTTAAAATGATGTGAGATGCGATTTCAAGGGCTTTGATCAACGGCTTTGTATAATCTCCGATAGCCGATGCGGCCACGCCAAAGAATACGGAGAAAACAACGAGTTGCAACATTTCGTTGTTGGCCATTGCCTCCACAAAACTTTTGGGTATGACGTGCTCCACAAAGTTTTGCGCGGAGAATGCTTTCTGCCCGCCTTTCAGAGCTTCTACACCAGCAACATCAGCTTGTGATAAAGAGATGTATTGGCCGGGCTGAAAATAATTCACGAGAATCATTCCGATGAACAAGGAAACAAGCGAAGCAGTGATAAACCAGAGAATGGCTTTGCCGCCCACACGTCCAACTGTTTTTAAATCGCCCAGCTTGGCGATGCCCACGACAAGCGTGGTAAACACCAGCGGCGAAATAATCATTTGCACCAGGCGAATGAAAATGGTGCTTAAGAGTTTGACGTAATCGGCAAAGGTTTTTTGCGCGGTGATTTCAGCGACGCCGTTTTTAGGAACGGCTTGAATGCTCTCTACTCTGTCAGCTGATTGCACGATGGTTTCTTTTCCTCCTACCGCAACCCGCACTGCGGGCACGCTGTCCTTTACTTTTCTGTATTGAGCCGAATCTTTCACCACAAAAAGCACCTGCGTGACAGTTCCTGAAGATGTGTTGATGCGCAACGTATCGGCTCCGGTATAGTCGGCTTTTGCCGTGTAGCTGATTTGGTGCCCGCCGCCAAAGCGGTTAAACAGGTAACCTGTAAGCACGCCCAGGATCATGGCCAGAAAGATGTACGTTGTGAGCCTGCTCTTTTTCTTCATACAGAAAGCCTTTCAAAATAAAGGGCCGAATATCGGTAAAAATTACTTCCGTAAAGTTTTACAAGAGGGCTTGGTTCGTGTAAAAGAATTGAATTCGCATTTGATTAATTGCTTTATTTTACGAGCTTAATAACCATCATTCTAAAACACACGTATGAGTCTATTTGTAAAGAAACCCTTGGCCGGTTTGTTGGCCGAAGCACAGGAAGAAGGAGGGCATTCATTAAAGAAAACGTTGGGCGTATGGGGATTGATTGCACTTGGAATTGGCGCCATCATTGGCGCCGGATTGTTTTCCATTACGGGTGGCGCGGCCGCTAACCAGGCGGGTCCTGCCATCACCATTTCATTTATCGTTGCGGCCCTTGGCTGCGCCTTCGCGGGTTTGTGTTATGCCGAATTTGCTTCCATGATTCCCGTGGCCGGCAGTGCTTATACTTATAGTTATGCAACAATGGGCGAGTTTATCGCATGGATCATTGGTTGGGATCTGGTTTTAGAATATGCCGTGGGTGCGGCAACGGTTAGCATCAGTTGGAGCCGTTACCTTGTAAAGTTTCTGAGCGGTTTTAATATCCATTTGCCGGCCTCGCTGGCTACAGGGCCCTGGGATGACGGCATGATTAACTTACCGGCAGTTTTTATTGTGGTGCTGGTTAGCTTGTTGCTAATTAAAGGAACAAAAGAGAGCGCCTTCGTTAACGGCATCATCGTGGCCTTGAAAATTGCGGTTGTGTTGATCTTCATTTTCCTGGGATGGAAGTACATAAACAAAACCAACTACAATCCCTACATCCCCGATAATACCGGAACCTTTGGTGAGTTTGGATTTAGCGGCATTATCCGTGCGGCCGCCATTGTATTCTTTGCCTATATCGGCTTTGATGCCGTAAGCACGGCCGCACAAGAGGCCAAAAATCCAAAGAAGGACATGCCTTGGGGAATCTTGGGTTCACTTGCCATTTGCACCATTCTTTACATTTTATTTGCCCACGTAATGACCGGCGTTACAAATTACACCTCCTTTAGAGGACAGGACGGCATAGCCCCTGTAGCTGTCGCTATTGACCACATGGGTTCTGCAAACGCGGCCGGTGTCGTTACCCCGGACTATCCGTGGTTAAACCGCGCCATCATCGTGGCGATTCTTGCGGGCTACTCTTCGGTTATTTTGGTGATGCTCATGGGACAAAGCCGCGTGTTTTACAGCATGAGCCGCGACGGTTTGCTGCCGAAAGTCTTTTCCGAAGTGCATCCAAAATTCAGAACACCTTTCAAGAGCAACTTTATGTTTATGCTCTTTGTAAGCCTGTTTGCAGCCTTTGTGCCGGCACGGGTAGTTGGGGAGATGACGAGCATCGGAACGTTGTTCGCCTTTATTCTTGTTTGCATCGGCGTAATGGTTTTGCGCAAAAACGAACCGAACGCACCGCGGGCTTTTAAAACACCGCTGGTTCCGCTCGTTCCCATTCTTGGCATTTTCACTTGTTTGTTCATGATGGTGTTTCTGCCGCTGGATACTTGGATCCGGCTGCTTGTGTGGATGATCATCGGCTTTGATGTTTATGCCTGGTACGGTATGCGCAAGAGCGTTCTTTCGGGACATGATACCGCTTCTTATGGCCGCAGCAACCGCATTATCGGGTTAACCGGTTTGGCGCTCGTGGTGTTGTTGGCCGGTGTAGCCTTTGTCCATCACACCACGGTTAAAGAAGGCGGCAGCGACACGGGCCTTTTTTACTTCTCGTTGATTTTTGCAGCCCTTCACCTGGTGCTTTATGCCATGCGGCTCAATAAAAAATAAATGCGGTTTTTAAATTAGAAAAGCAGCTCCGCCAGGGAGTTGCTTTTTTTTAGTGGCTAATAGTACATTTGCGCGGCTTCAGCCGCGGAGAACAAGAGAGACAGGGAGGTTGTTTTATGTTGCATAGCGATGCGAACGCACAAGAGTGCGACGCAACAGTAGTTGACAGTAGCAGTACAGTTACGTACAAAGAGAATGTTGAAGGGGTGATTGAGCAACATTGAAGGAAGAAGCAGAAACGCACTAAAAATCTGAAATCGTAAATCGTAAATCAGGAATAATTTATGGGTCGCATATTTGAAGTTAGAAAGAGCACCATGTTTGCCCGGTGGGACCGGATGGCCAAACAATTTACCCGCGTGGGAAAAGAGATTGTGATTGCCGTAAAAGCCGGCGGCCCCGACCCCGCCACCAACCCGGCCTTGCGCCGCGCCATGCAAAACGGCAAGGCGGTGAACATGCCGAAAGACCGCGTGGAAGCGGCCATTAAGAGAGCACAGGGCAAAGACACTTCCAGCTACGAAGAAATCTTGTATGAAGGCTATGCGCCGCACGGCGTGGCCGTGTTGGTAGAAACGGCAACCGATAACCACGTTCGCACAGTAGCCAACGTGAAATCCATTTTCAACAAAGGCGACGGCGCCCTGGGCAACAGCGGCAGCGTGGCTTTTCAGTTTAAGAAAATGGGCGTGTTTCGTTTAAAGCCTGAGGGCTTGAACACTGAAGAAATGGAATTTGAATTGATTGACCACGGCCTGGAAGAAATGGGCGAAGGCACGGGTGAAAACGGCGAAGATGTTTTGGTGTTGCGTTGCGCTTTTACCGATTTTGGCGCCATGCAAAAAGCCCTGGAAGAAAAAGGCATTACACCACTGAGTGCCGAAGTAGAATGGATACCAACGACAACAGTTTCGTTAAGCGAAGAACAGGCGCAGGACGTATTAAAGCTGGTGGACAAATTAGAGCAGGACGAAGACGTGCAGAAGGTATTTCATAACCTGGCGTAAAAAGATGACAGTGGAATCTGCAAGTAATTTTAGGCATTCAAGGTTGAATGCCTTTTTTATTGCCAGAAATGAGTGATGAACTAAGTTATCCTGTTATTCTCTTTGACGGTGTTTGCAACTTCTGCAACGCCGGTATAAACTTCATCATGAGGCAGGATAAAAATAAAGTCTTCCGCTTTGCGGCCTTACAATCAGAAGCGGGCCAAAAATTATTGGCGCAATACAACCTTCCAAGGAAAGAATTTGAATCCTTCGTTTTAATTGACGAAGGAAAAGTTTATCAAAAATCATCCGCCGGATTAAAGGTTTATGGAAAGTTGCCCTGGTACTGGAAGTGGACACAAGTTTTTTGGCTGGCGCCAAAATTCATTCGTAATGTCGTGTATGATTTTATTGCAAAGAACCGTTATCGATGGTTTGGCAAAAAGGAACAGTGCATGATACCCATGCAAGAAGTGAGAAATCGTTTCCTCGCTTAAACGAAAATATCTCCTTGCAAGTACAACATACACTTCCCACTCATCAACACACGATCACCAATGAGTTCGCATTGAAGGTCGCCGCCGCGTGCCGAAAGCTGTTGGCAGAACAATTTCGTCTTGCCCAACTTCTCCGTCCAATACGGAACAATGTTGGAATGCGCCGAACCCGTCACGGGATCTTCAGGAATGCCTGCACCAGGATAAAAGCATCTTGAAACAACATCGGCTTCGTGACCTTTTGCCGTTACAATCACACCAATCGTGTCCAGTTCTTTCATGAGCGTGTAATCAGGTTCTACATTTCGCACGGCTTCTTCATTTGGCAACACCACAAAATAATCGCGAGAACGAAGCACTTCCACGGCGTTGCTGATACCAAGGCTTGCAAACAATTTGTCCGGCACTTCGCAGGCTTGCGGCATACGCGAAGGAAAGTCAAGCGTGTACATCCCGTCTTTTGCAGAAGCTTTTAAAACGCCGGCTTTTTGCGTAGAAAAATTTATCTCTACCGCATGTGGCTCTACAAAATTTTTAATGACGTAAGCCGAAGCAAGCGTAGCGTGGCCGCATAAATCAATTTCGTATTCGGGTGTAAACCAGCGCAAGTGATAACCTTCGTCCGTCTTTACAAAGAAAGCCGTTTCGCTCAAATTATTCTCTGCGGCAATTTGCTGCATTAATTCGTCCTCGAGCCATTCTTCGAGCGGAACAACCGCGGCGGGGTTGCCTTTAAAAACAGTTTCGGCGAAGGCATCAACCTGGTAAATAGCAAGCTTCATGTAACAAACGGTTTAAGCGGCAAATTAAAAAGAAGAAGCCAACGCCGGTAAAGGAAAATCATTTGCCTGCGTCAATGCGGGCTGCTAATAAAAAATCCCCCCAAAGCGGGATGCAATCAACCAAACGATTGCAATCATTCCAGGCGGAAGGAAATTTTGCAAACAATCCCGAAGGTTGTAACCTGATTGTCCTTAACGTGGGCCTTGATGTCCTTTACCCATACGGAATCAATGTTGCGAACGGTTTTAGCCGCTTCGGCAACGGCGTTTCGCACGGCGTCGTCAATGCTTTTTTCGGACGTGGCAATCACTTCAATGACTTTTACAATTGGCATGGCGAATGGTTTTGGTGAAGAATAAATTGCAACAGTAATTTACACTTATCTTTTTGCAAAACATGCATTCATTCGCGGTTTCTAACAACCGCAAAAATGCCAACCGGATTCCGGCGGCTACTCCGCCATCATTTGCTTAACAACGGCTTCAATCTCTTCCGCATTGGGCTTGCTGAAATAATCGCCGTCGCTGCCGTATGGCGGACGGTGTGCTTTGGCAGAGATGGTCCGCGGGGCTACGTCCAAATAACGATAACCGCCCTGCACTTCCATTACTTGTTGGAACATGTAAGCCGTGGCGCCGCCCGGCACGTCTTCGTCAATAAAGACAATGCGGTTCGTCTTTTTGAGGGAGTCTAAAATTTTGAGATGAATGTCAAAAGGCAGCAGCGTTTGCACGTCCACCACTTCACAATGAATGTTTCTTTTCTCCAGCAATTGCGCAGCTTCCATCACAACGCGAAGCGTAGAACCATAGGTAACGACGGTTACGTCGCTTCCTTCTTTCACAATTTCCGGTGTGCCCAGCGGAACGGTAAAGTCCAAAAGATTTGACGGTAATTTTTCCTTCAACCGGTAGCCGTTCAGGCATTCAATCACAATGGCCGGATCGTTGCCTTGCAGCAGCGTGTTGTACAAACCCGCAGCCTGCACCATGTTTCGCGGAACGCAAACCCACATGCCGCGCAAAGAGTTTATCACCATTCCCATTGGCGAACCGCTGTGCCAGATGCCTTCCAGCCGGTGGCCCCTTGTACGCACAATGATTGGACAGCTTTGCTGCCCTTTGGTGCGGTAATGAAGCGTGGCAGCGTCGTCACTCAGGGGTTCCAAACCGTAGAGCAAGTAATCGAGGTACTGAATTTCGGCAATGGGCCGCAAGCCCCGCATGGCAAGGCCTATACCCTGTCCCATGATGGTAAGTTCGCGAATGCCGGTGTCAAAAATTCTGTCTTCGCCGTGCTTTGCCTGCAAGCCGGAAAAGCCCTGGTTTACATCGCCGATGAAGCCCAAATCTTCGCCAAAAGCCAGCACTTTTGGATTGGCCGCAAACAGTTTATCGAAGTAACGGTTGAGCACTTCAAAGCCGTTCATCGTTGGCGCATCGGCAGCGTATTGAACCTTTGTTTCCGGAATCTTCAACGTACTCTTTGAGCCTTCGTTGTATAAATGTGAGTTGTAAAGCTCTTTGGCTTCCTTGAGCAGGTCGTTGTAAAAATCGTTCAGCCAATAAGCCGTATCGCGATTGGCAACAGTGTTTAAAGCTGCGCTTAAAACACGCATCACATCGCGGCGCAGCGGCTCACGGATGCTTTGAAGTTCTTTCACCAAAGCATTGATGCTGTTCGCAGACGCCGCGTCTTTTGATGCTACGTCATTCATCAATTCAACGGCCTTCGTCACTTGCTGTTTGATGGGCAACAAGTAAGCTTCCCAAGCTTTCAAGCGGCTTTGGCGCACGCTGTTCTTTGCTTCGGCTTCAATGTCGTCCAGTTCTTCTTCCTCTGCCAAAACGTTGGACAAAATCCACTCCCGCATTTTTTTCAGGCAGTCCCATTCCCGCTCCCAGGACAGGCGTTCCGCGGTCTTGTACCGTTCGTGGCTGCCCGAAGTAGAATGGCCTTGCGGCTGCGTAATTTCTTCAACGTGAAAAAGAGCCGGCGTATGGGTTTCTCTTGCCAAACGAATTCCTTCTTCAAAGGCTTCGCACATGCCGGCGTAGTCCCAGCCTTTCACTTTGTAGATGTTGAAGCCGTTGGTGTCGTCTTCTTTTTGAAATCCTTTGAGGGCTTCGGAAATAGAACCTTTGGTGGTTTGGTATTTTTTGGGGACGGAAATGCCGTAGCCGTCGTCCCATACAAATACGGCCATGGGCACTTGTAGCACACCAGCCGCATTGATGCTTTCCCAAAAATGCCCTTCAGAAGTAGAAGCATCGCCGATGGTAACAAAGCAAACTTCGTTGCCGTTGTTTGACAAATCAGAAAACTGTTTTAGCGCAGGAATGTTGCGGAAACTTTTCGAGGCAAAGGCCAGCCCAAGGCCACGCGGCATTTGACCGGCGGTTGGCGCAATGTCGGCGGTAATGTTTTTTCGCTCGGCCAAAGGCAGCCAATCACCGTTTTCATTAACAAAAGGCGTGGCAAAATGCGACACCATCTGGCGACCCGCACTGAAAGGATCGTGTGAAAGATCAGGATCGGCATAAAGCTGGGCGAAGAATTGCTCAACAGTTGCCAGTTCGGTGGCAAAAGCAAAGGTTTGGTCACGGTAATAACCCGAACGAAAATCGCCGGGCTGAAAGAACTTGGCCATCGCCACCTGCGCCAGCTCTTTGCCGTCGCCAAAGATGCCGAACTTGGCCTTGCCGGTTAACACTTCTTTGCGGCCAAGCAAGCCGGCTTCGCGGCTCAGGCAGGCAATGCGGTAATCCTGCAATACTTCGGCCCGAAAGTTTTCAAACGACAACCGTTCCAGCGAACTGCTTTGCATCGTCAGATTTTCCATGCGGCGAAAATAAGATATTGGGATAATGGGATATTATGACATTACGCTGTTTATTTACGCACGAGTGATCCACAAAGTGAAGAACAACTCACCCTTTAAAGTCAATGCCGCAATATCATCTCCATTATCCCTTCCTCCCCGCCGTTAAAAAAAGCCAAATTGTCGGCCGGTATTCGTTTTACGCCATCTTTCTTTTATTTTTGGGCAGAACCTTTTGTTATGAAAAAAATCTTCGCCTTTTTGTTTGTGCTGGTTGCTTTTGGTACAGTTCACGCACAAACCGCCGCTTCTGCCGATGTGCTGCGTGTGAAAGAAGAAGAGTTTGATTTTGGCACCATCCCACAGGGAAAACCCGTTTACCATTTTTTTAAAATTGAGAACAATGGACTTGTTCCCCTAAAGCTCGACAACGTGCAGGCTTCCTGCGGTTGCACCACGCCGGAATGGAACAAGGAAGCCATCGCTGCCGGTGGTGCCGACCAGATTAAAGTAGGTTACAACGCCGCAGCAGAAGGGCCGTTCACAAAAATTATTACCGTCACATACAACGGGAACACCACAAAACAAATCAGAATAAAGGGAACGGTTTGGAAAGCGCCTGCGGGGTCTGCTCCAGCCAATACCGCTGTTGGCTTTTTAAAAAATCAAATGCAATAAAACAATGAAAAAACTCTTCTTCTTCGCCGCCGCTCTGGTTGCCGGCATTGGCGCCATCGCTCAACAAAAAACCGACGAGGTTGTCAAACTTAGCTCCGACAAGTACGACTTCGGAAAAATCAAGCAGGGCGTTCCGGTTACGACCTACTTTACCATCACCAACATTTCTGACAAGCCCGTTGTGATTGAATCGGCAACAGCCGGTTGTGGTTGCACCACGCCGGAATATTCCAAAGAGCCCATCCCCGCCGGTGGAACCAGCAAGCTGAAAGTTGGTTACAACGCGGCCAACATCGGACCTTTCACCAAACCTGTAACGGTTAAGCTGGCCGGTGTAAGCGATACAAAGCAAGTGCTGATTACCGGTGAAGTACAAGACGCCGCAACCTTTGATGCAACGGCAAAAACAGAAGCCGCCAAGCCTACTCCCGCTGCCGCTTCCACGGTAACAGAGGTAAAAACGAAAACAAAAGTCAAAACGACGAAGAAAGCTTCTAAATAAATTTTGAATCCCTCGCCAAAAGCGGGGGATTTTTTTGTCGGTTTGTTTGCTTTCTAAAAAAAACTTGCTCTCAGCCTGAAAAACGAACAAGGGTAGAATCCCTTTCCTGTAAAGAAGTTTCTCCGCCTCTTTATCACCGGCTATCCACTTAGCGGTTCAATTGATAAATTGCAAAGTTTAAGGTTGCCGCAAAGCTTACCCAACTAATGTATGGCACCAACAACCAAGCGGCTGTTTTGCTGAATTTTGCAAATGAAAAGATGGTCAGCAAAATCAGCAGCCATAAAACAACAATGTCAACCAGCGCCAGGGCTATGCGGTGCTGACTAAAAAAGATGAAAGACCACAAAAAGTTCAACACCAACTGCAAACTCCACAAAATGATCGCTCCCCTTTTTCCCGGTGCATTTTGTTTCCAAACCAGGTACAAGGCAATTCCCATTAAAATGTAAAGTACTGTCCAAACCGGGGCAAAAAGCCAGTTGGGCGGTTGCCACGCAGGTTTTTGAATCGTTGTGAACCAGCGGTCAATTCCGGCTTGAGTAAACAATGCCGCAATGCCGCCCACCGAAAGCGGCAACGCCAAACTAAAAACAAGTTTTATCCAACTCTTCATATTATCAACAACAAGCCGGCGTTCATTTAGATGGCTGCTCCGCCAAATTTTTTCATGTACCCAATCAGGTAGGCAATCACCTCGTTGTAAGTAGCGCTACCTTGGGGTTGGTTGTTTAGCTTTAAATATTTGTCATAAGCGCCGCTCATTAACGGCTCAATGAAGTTTCGGCTTTGCAAAAGATAAAGCCGCAAATCACGTACGTCCCATTTTACACGGGGCAGAATATTTTTGCGCAAGGCTTCCGTCAACTCCTTATTGGACGTCATCGTGCATTCGAAGATGGCATCGCGGTACATCTCAAAATAAGCTGAATAAAGAAAGTTGGGATCACCCGAATTTTTGCACGTCAGGTAGGCAACAAAGTTGGCTTCGTTTTCTTTGGCATAGCCCAGTTGGTGCGCCATTTCGTGGGTTACCACAAAGGGTTTTAAAAACACGGGAATATCGGTTTTTATTTGTGCCTCGCCCGAAAACGGATTGTAATAACCGGTAAAGCCAAACCAATGACCGACGGGTGTAAAAAGCGAAGGCTTGATGGAAGGACGGGAATAAATTAAAAAGGGCAACGAATGCTCTGTGTTTCGATATGCCTCCTCTCCTTTTGCAAACAAAACCTTTTTTTCGTTGTACCGTAAGCGTTGTACCGAGTCAATCTTCACTGCGTAATCGTTTAACCGTTGCTGCAAAACGGTTGTAAGGTCAAACAAATCCTGCACGCTGTACGGTTGAAGTGAAATGCCCAATTGCTTTGCAATTCCCTGCCGGTAATAATTCAAGCCCCAGAAAAGGGAGAAAACAAGATAAACCAACAAGGCCAGTTTCAGGTATTTGCGCAACAGCATCCACGACAAGTAAGCCTTTGCCTGCCGGTGCTTTAAAAGCCGGAGCAGCTTCCACACTTTTAGCACAAGCCAGATGAAAGCAGCGATGTAAGCCAGATCGCCAAGGCTGAACGGAATCCACCCGAACAGCCACCGGAGTGTTTTTGAAAGTCCGGGATAAAGGCCGAACGTATAGTAACGCTCCACCCATGCGGCGTTGAAAGAAAAGAGTTTTAGCAGAACGGCAAGAAAAACAAGAAGCAAAAGAAAGCGGTCACGGAACAGGGCTTTGAACATAGATTTGCCGGGGAATTCGTTAAAATCTTCGCTCAAAATACACTCTTTCCCGCGTTTTCCTTTACCTTCGCCTCCCGCAAAAAAGCGGGACAGTTGATGACATGAACAGCCGGCGTGAATTTGAGATTGCTTTTGTTGGATTAAAGCCCGGTGTTCACGAATTTACCTACGAAATCACAGATAGATTCTTTGAAGAATACGGCGAACAGGACTTCTGGGATTGCCAGGCCGCGGTAAAGCTGTTACTGGAAAAGACACCCAACTTTATGATGTTGCGCTTCCAGGTGGGCGGCACGGTAAAAGTGGTTTGCGACCGGTGCAGTTCAAATCTTCCGCTGAATTTGTTTGAAGACTTTACCGTTACGGTAAAGGCCGTGGAAAACCCGGAGGAAATGAACGACACCGAAGAAGACCCGGACGTTTATTACATCTCCCGTGGCGAAAGCCACCTGCACGTGGCGCCCATGATTTACGAATTTGTAAATCTAAGCATCCCCATGCAAAAGGAATGCGAGTATGAGGCCATGGACGGCCCTTATTGCAATCCGGCAGCAAGAGAAGCCTTGGAAAAAATGAAAAAGGCCGAAGAAGAAAAAGAAAATCCGTTGTGGAAAGGATTGGAAAAATTCAAAGGATTGGAAGAGTAAATAAATAGTCAATTTTAATCACAAACAATAATTAGAAATCTCGTTTAAATATCTGAGTTATGCCAAATCCCAAACGCAGACATTCGCAGCAAAGAAGCGCCAAGCGCAGAACGCACTACAAAGCTGAAGCCGCCACGCTTTCTACCGATAAAACTACGGGTGAATTGCACGTTCGTCACCGTGCACACGTGAGCGAAGGTAAACTGTACTACAAAGGACAGGTGGTTGCCGAAACATCGCCCATCAAGAAATAAGCGCAACGAAATTTTGCCTTATCCATTTTCCCCCACTTGGCGGGATAATGGATTTTTTATTTTTGGGACAATATGAAGATAGGCATTGACGCCATGGGCGGCGACTTCGCTCCACACGAAGTGCTCAAGGGTGTAAAAGATTATTTACAGGAAGCAGGCGACGCAGCGCAAGTGGTTTTGATTGGCGATGAAGAAAAACTGAACGCCCTGCTGGCCGGTGCGGACTTGCCGCAAGCATCTTATTCGGTTGTGCACGCACCGCAGGTCATTGACATGCACGAGCACCCGACCAAGGCTTTGAAAGAAAAGCCGCAATCCTCTATAGCTGTAGGCTTTGGAGCCCTGGCGAAGGGCCATACGGATGCGTTCATCAGTGCGGGCAATACCGGTGCCATGCTCGTTGGCGCTTTGTACTCGCTCAAAACCATCGAAGGCGTTTTGCGCCCCACCATCTCCACCATCATTCCAAAGGAAGCCGGGCAAACGGGTTTGCTGCTCGACGTAGGCCTCAACTCCGATTGCAAGCCCGAACAACTGAACCAGTTTGCCATCATGGGCAGCGTTTACGCACAAAACATTTTGGGCATTAATAAGCCGCGTGTGGCTTTGTTGAACATCGGCGAAGAAGAAGGCAAGGGCAATCTTTTGGCGCAAGCCACTTATCCCCTCTTGAAAGAAAACAAGCACATAAATTTTGTGGGCAATGCCGAAGGCCGCGATATTTTCATTGACAAAGCCGACGTGCTTGTGTGCGACGGCTTCACCGGCAACATCGTTTTAAAAATGGCCGAAAGCCTTTTTGAAATCACCGAACGCAAAGGCATCAAGCACGAATACTTCGATCTTTTCAATTTTGAAAATTACGGCGGCACGCCGGTGCTCGGCATCAACAAGCCGGTGATTATCGGCCACGGAATTTCCAAAGCAAAAGCCTTTAAAAACATGCTGGCGCTGGCGCAGAAGATGATTGAGAAAGACATCATGCAGAAGCTTGCGGCGGAGTTAAAGCCTTAACGTACTTTGACGATTAGCAACAGAAGCTGTTGGCAAGTTTTGTTACCAGCTGATGTAATTCTTGGCATCACCTGTTGCGTCGCACTCTTGTGCGTTCGGTAATTCTATTCAGCAACTTAGCCGCGGGTATAAAATTTTGTTGATTAGCAGAGTATATTTATACCCGCAGTTGCGGCAATGCAACTGTTAGCGGCAAGTGGCTCAACCACCATGATAGATTTAGAAAACAAATTTGAATTACCCCTTGAACTTCCAGAGCCCTGGTATTGGACAAGCCAAGCATTGACCGAACAACTGCAAAAGGAAATAAGTTCAAAGCATCTCCTATACGGTAAGCAAGCTAAAACCATAGCCCGTAGACAGGACAATGATGACGTCCTTTTTCAGCTATCAAACAATGACTACGGTTATGCCGTTGTGCATTTGACCTGGTCGGAGTACAGCCATGCCGATGGAAAATATCCAAAGACCATACTTTACAAAGACTGGCAAGACGTTTATACAAACCGCATATTAATGGACAAAGCTGAATTTGAACTATGACCAGCCGCTAACAAAATGTTTCTGCAATGGTGGCGGTATGAACTCAATCCGCTTTTGAAATACTATTGAACCACATAACTTTGATCCAGCAACAGGAAGACAACTGCCACCACTGGCAGAAACACCTGAACCGTTAGTGCTCAATAGCGATAAGAACGCACAAGAGTGCGACGCAACGAAAGCTCAATAGATAGACAAACGTTCGGTTCAAAAAACCTCTCATCGTTTATTCACCACCGCTAAAAATTCTTTCACCACCCAAGTGCTTAATTGTCCTGCCGGACCATTGATTGTGTAATCAAAACCATGCGTAGCCCAAGAGAGATAGAGTGCAAAATACTTGATACCTTTTTCGTCTAACTTTTTTGTGAGCCGGTTGCCGTGCCGCGGCGAAACCAACGGATCGTTCTCGCCGTAAAAAAGCAAGATTGGTGGCGTGTGTTCGCTAACCGTTTCCGTTGCAGAACTTTCCCTGTATTGTTCCGGCGCCTGTTGCAAGGTTCCACCCAAATAATCTTCCATCACTTTGCGGCTGTCGAGCACCAGCGGACTCGTTGGATTCTCGTAACCCCAGATCATGTCCGTAGGTCCGTAAAAACTTATCACGCCGTTAATGCGGCTATCGTTCATTGTGTAAGCGGCCGACAAGGCAATCTGCCCGCCGGCACTGCGGCCGAGTAAAGTAAAAGCGGTTGTATCAATCGAAAGAGAACTTGCGTGCCCGCACAAATAATCCATTGCCGTTTTTACATCTTGCAAGGGCGCAGGAAAATGATGTTGTGGTGCCAGGCGATAATTGATGCTGGCAACGTGATAACCGGCTTTGGCCAACTCGCTGCTTAAATCGGAAAGCTGTTTGCTGTCACCACCGGCCCAGGAGCCACCGTGAATGACAACAACGCAAGGCCTGACGCCGCGAATAACCGACGGATAAAAATCAAGCGAGAGCTTGTTTGCCGCATCGTACAAAAGCGATTTGAAAGCAACCTGCCTTGCGCCAATCCCGGTTATCATTTGCAATGGATGAAACGATGATTTTCTTGAAGGAATTTTTCCAAACGCAGTTTCAAAATTTTTTGGGAGCGTTCGGGCAAGCCGCATCGCTTGTACAACAGGTAAACTGTAAACAAGGAGCGCCGCAATGCCAATGATGGTTGTAAGCAAATGATATTTTGTATCGCCGGTATTCCAAAACAGGAGCACAAGAAGGAGAAAGGAAAATATCCAACAAAATTCCGTCACCAAAATAGAAACGTACCAAAGCAAATTCGTTGGCGCACGAAAGACAACAAGCAACGAAAACAAAAACAAAAGACCAATCAAAATAAATCGCGCCATGCAGGAAAATTAAGCGGCTTAAATTTATTGCATGGAAAAACAATTTGAAATCCTTCGCAAGACAAGGCAGTTTTTAATCAGCCTTCTTGACGGCTTATCGCTTGAACAACTCAACAAAATTCCGCAGGGCTTTAACAACAACATCATCTGGAACGCGGGCCACATCGTAGCGGCGCAGCAAGGCGTTTGTTACCGCCGCGCAGGATTGCCGTTGATTGTTGACGAGGCCTTCTTCGATCAATTCAAGCCTGAATCAAAACCGCAGGAACAAGCCACAGAAGCTGAGGTGGCGCAAATAAAAAAATTGCTGCTGTCAACCATTGACGATCTGCAACGCGATTACGAAAACAAAAAATTCTCAACTTATCCTGCATGGACAACACGCTACGGCGTGGCGATTAATTCCATCGAAGACGTCGTTTCTTTTCTTGACTTTCACGACGGCTTGCACGTTGGCTATGCTATGGCTTTGCGGCGTTGTGTAAACTCGTAGAACTGGTAATGGCTTACGTTCGTTGCTGCATAATGAACAAGCCGTACAAGAGTGCGACGCAACGATGCTTCACAGTAGCAATGCAGTTGGCTTCATTCATTTCTTTCCTTGCGCAAACGACAAATTCTCTGAAAAAAAAGAAAGCATTTTTTTGCCGATTCTTTCCGCGATGCGGTTGGTGTGTGTGCCTTCGTAAATTTCAAAGGAATGTTTGATGCGGTACTTGTTCAATTCCGCGTCCAAGGTTTGTATGCTGGCCGCAATGGCTTCGTCCCGCGTGCCGGCATCAAAGCCAATGCCTTTTAATTTTTTGAGGTTGACGATGTATTGATCAAGACTGTTCAGCGGCCTGTTGGCGTCCCATTTTTGCAGCACCGATGTTTGCAGTTTTCCGTCTTTCACCGGAAGGTCGAGATAAAAAGGCGGCTGCGCGGGATTGGGCGACCAGGCCGCCGCCGACGCAAAAACAATCTTTGTTCCGAAATCAGTTTTCGCGAATTCATCAATTGTTTTGATGCTGTCGGCACGTAAAAAATTTTTTGGAATGGATGATTCAACAACGGGCGAAGAATTAAGGCAGCAAGGACTGAGCAAATAAACCGCGGAAAATATCTCGGGGTGCTTTTCGCCAATGCGCAGAGCGCCGTAACCGCCCATCGAATGGCCACACAAGCCGCGGCTTTCGGCTTGTGGCAATGTGCGGTAATGCGCATCCACGTAAGCCACCAATTCTTTGGCAACAAAGTCTTCCCAATCGCCGGTGGTGATTGAAGCCGAATACATGCTTCCCTGGAATTGCGTGAAGGCATCGGGAGTTACCAGAATCATTTCGTGAACGCTTCCACTCGCAAAAGCCGAATCCAAAACCGGTGGCAATTTCATCCAATGCTTTTTATCGCCGTAAAATTTTGCGTCGTCATCGGTATAGCCGTGCAGAAAATAAACAACGGGATAACGGCGCGAAGGCGATGTTTTGTAACTCGCCGGTAAGTACACCGAAACGGAACGATCCGCATCATCACCACCAAGATTGCCTTCCAAAAATTTGCCGTGAACTTTTATGCGTTCTACGGTTCCTTTCGCGTTTGGTTTTTGCTGACCGAAACTTGCAGAACAGAAAAGAAGGAAGCAGATTGCGCAAAGGAGCAAAGCTTTTATTTTCATCCAAAAGAATTTGAAGGAAGATAATCCATTCTGCAGCCGGCAAAACAGGTTTGCGTTATTTTGTAAAATCAAAGTCGTCATCATGTCCAATTTTTCTCCACTGCGAACGCCGCTTCTCATTCGGATTGAAGAATGGGTGAACAGGGAAACGGCCTGGGTTGTGTTCGAACCCAACGATCAACATACATGGATTAAAGTGCGAACGCAAGTTGAAAATTATTTGACCCAACAATGGCGTGCCGGCGCCTTACTGGGTGCAAAAACAAGCGAAGCGTTTTTTGTACATGTTGGATTGGGACAAACGATGACGCAGCTTGATGTGCTCGCAGGCCGATTGATCATTGAAATTGGTGTGGCCGTTGTACGGCCGGCTGAATTTGTTCTCCTTCGCTTTACGCACAAAACGGCGGATTCCTGATGCGTTTCCGAAACAGAACCGGCAACAAGATTCTGCGCATCATTTCCGCAATCAAGTTCTCCAACCGCCCTTCAACTTCCGTTTGCCCGCAGGCAGAATAAACCCTAACTTAATCGGCAAATCATCCTCGTTATGAACAATCAATTCAAAAAAATTTTGCTGGCCTCAACGCTGGCTTTGTTTGCGTTCGGCGCAACCGCATCGGCACAAGCTGACAAATCGAAACGAGCCAGTCCGCCCGATTCAACAAACGGAAAAATCGGCAACGCTACCGTTACCATCAATTACAGCAGCCCCTCAATGAAGGGACGGAAAATTTGGGGCGACCTTGTTCCCTATGATAAAGCATGGCGTGCCGGTGCAAACGAAGCCACCATCTTTACGACAGACAAAGCCATCAAAGTAGAAGGCAAAACCTTGCCCGCCGGCAAATACAGTTTGTTTGCGCAGCCGGGCGAAAAAGAATGGCAGTTTATTTTTAATTCGCAAACCGGACAGTGGGGCATCAAGCGCAGTGGCGAAGCCAATTTTGATCCCGCTAACAATGTGCTGACGGTTACGGCAAAGCCAATGAAATCTTCTGCAATGAACGAACGGCTGACTTATACCGTCAACGGGAAAGGCTTTGTGCTGAAGTGGGAAAACCTTGAAGTGCCGGTAAAAATTACGCAGTAACATTCTGCAAGCATTGAACACATTCTCATGCAAAACATTCAAAACGCACAACTGAAAATTTTAATTAACGAGAAAGGCGCCGAACTCAAAAGCGCCTTTCATCTTTTACACAAGATTGAATACATGTGGAGCGGCGACCCGGCTTATTGGGCTAAGACCTCTCCTGTTCTGTTTCCTGTTGTGGGCGAACTAAAGAACAAGTCCTATTTCTACAACGGTAAAACCTATTTCTTATCGCGTCACGGCTTTGCCCGCGACAAAACATTTGTTGTTACAGAACAACGTGATACTTCAATCACCTTTTTGATTGAAAGCGATGAAAGCACGCTGGCTGTTTATCCATTTCCATTTCTTTTCTCCATCATTTATACCTTGAACGATGATTCCTTGCAAGTGACGTATTGCGTTCAGAACACAGGTGACGATGAAATGTTTTTTTCTGTTGGCGGCCATCCGGCGTTTAAACTGCCGCTGGTTGATGGAACGAAGTATGAAGATTACAAACTGGTGTTTGAAAAAGAAGAAAACTTGGAACGTTGGCCCATCAGCAAAGAAGGACTGATTGAAAAAAAGCCGCAGCTTTTGTTGAAGAACAGCCATGAGTTGCCGCTTTCAAAAGATCTTTTGAAAAACGATGCGTTGGTGTTCAAGCATCTTCAATCGCGTTTTGTAAAACTTGTTTCCGATAAAACACCACGCGGTCTTCATTTTGATTTTACCGGCTTCCCTTTCCTTGGTATTTGGGCCGCATCCGGCGCTGATTTCGTTTGCATTGAGCCCTGGCAAGGCATAGCCGACAGCGTGAATGCAGATGGACAACTGCAACACAAAGAAGGGATTGTTGCTTTGGCTGCCGGCAAAGAATTTAAACGCTCTTGGAACGTGCAATTCTTTTAACGGGAATTTTATTCCTGCGCCGTTTAAAAACTTAATGCGACGAACGGCCAAATTCATCAGCCAGATCATTCATTTCTTTTGCGCTTAATTTCTTGCCTGAGGCAATTACGACTTCGTACTTAAACGTGGCGGATTGACCCGGCTTTAGCGTGAAGTTTAATTCTTCTGCACCGTTGCTGAAAACTTTTCTTCCCAATGGATTGAGCGCAAACAGACCGTAGCCTCTTGCGTGCCAATAGGTAGGATAACCTACGTTCTTTGGATGATCAAACATGCCGATGGTGATATCTTTTCCGTCCTTCCTGCCCTGCAACATTGTCCACTGGCCTTTGGTGCTCCACACCGAGTCGCCGGTTCTTCCGTTGCTGGCGATGTAATTGCCGGTCACACCTTCCTTACTTGCCATTTTTTGCATGGTTGTTTTGTTGCCCATCGCATCGGTAAAAACATCGGGTTGGTCGGAAGGCATTTCTAATTCTCTTGCTACACGCATGGCAAAAAAACCATCTTTCGCATCTTTGAAAACAACGTCTTCTTTTTGCGCAGTCAACGTTGTGGTGCGGTCAATAAAAAGTTCGTTGTTGCGAACGGTAAAAACATGCGTTGTTTTTTCTTTTAGCAATACGTGTCCGTCGGGATGTACCCAACTGGCCCTTGTAATAAGCGTTGCTTTGTCGTTGTCAACCTTGGCGCTTACCACTTCATCGTGCCTGATGGTGCCGTACAGGTTTCGTTTCGCAGGTTCAATGGCGGTAGAGTTGTTCCAGAAATCAAGGCTGTTCACCGATTCGTAATTCATCCACATGCCGTTGTGGTGAGGATGGTCGGTGCGTTCGCCGGCACGCGGTGCAAGCGGCCAGCCGCGTGTTACCGTAATGCCGTCGAGCGTATTCACAGGAAAGAGAATCGGCTTGCGCACGGAATCATAATAACAATAAGCCGTAAGCAATTTGCCGTTGTACAAAACAGCAACTTCCTTCTTGTCTTTGTTTTCTGCAAACCGGAAGCCTTTGTCTTGCGCATAAATATTTGCATTCATCATTGAAAATAAAATCAGCGCAAAAATGTATTTCATGATTGATTGTCTTTGAACTTTTGATTCCTTCTTTTATGAATATTCTATTGCAATAAACTTGTTCCTTAGAACTTACAACTCTTCGGCTCAGTATTTAAACACCTTCCCGTTCACCATCACTTGTCCGCTCTTTTCATCAAACGTGGCTTTGCCGCCGGTGTGCACGGCAGCATTGGTCATGATGCAGGCAATGGAGTGATTGTAACCCGCTTCCACCGGCGCATGCGGCGTTTTGCGGCTGCGCACGCATTCCATCCAATTGCGTACGTGTGCACTCGTGAGCGGGTCGCCGCCGGTGTTTGCAGAGGCAATTACTTCCACTTTTTCTTTCACCAAATCCATTTCGGGCAAAAGGTTTTGCTTCATGTTCATGTCTTCAGCAAACTTTTTTGTAAGGCCGCCTTTTGGTGAAACTTTGTTGGTGATGAGATTGAGTTCGCCGCCGTTTGAATAATATAATTCAGAAGGATGTTCGTCGCCGTTGTGCATGCGCGACATGAACACAACCTGGAAACCCGTTGACGGATCGTTCAGCGGACCGTAATCAAAAGCGGCGGTGATTGTATCCCAGTTTTTGCGGCCGTCCTTCCATGCGTAAATACCGCCGTTGGCCGTCACGCTGCGCGGATGCGGAAGTCCCGAAAACCAATGCACGGTGTCAATCTGGTGACTCATCCACTGTCCGGGCAAGCCCGATGAATATGGCCAGAACAAACGGTATTCTAAATATTTTCTTGGGTCCCAGGTATCGGCCGGGCGGTTCATCAAAAAACGTTTCCAATCCGTGTCTTCTTCCCTGATTTTTGAAACGAGTGCAGGCCTGCGCCAGCGGCCGGGCTGATTTACGTTCCAGGTTAACTCTACCATCGTAATCGGGCCAAACTTTCCGCTTTGGATATAATCAGCAGCAGCCTGATAGTTACCGCCGCTTCTCCGTTGCGAACCGATTTGTACAATTTGCTTTGATGCTTTTACGGCTTTCAGCGCAGCGTTCGCATCATCCATAGTTTCGGCAAAAGGCTTTTCAACGTAAGCATCACAACCCGCATGTACCGCTTCAATGCAATGCAATGCGTGCTGAAAATCTGCCGTGCTGATAAACACCGCGTCCACTGCTTTTGCACCGTACATTTCTTCGTTGTTGCGATAGGCTGTCACGTCGTGTCCCATCTTTTCTTTCCATGCCGCAGCGCCTTCTTCACGCCGCATCTTCCAGATGTCCGAGACAGCAACGACATCAAAATTTAATTCCTTGTAATGGTTCATAAACGAAGGCATGTGCGAGCTGCGGTGACGATCGGAGAAGCCGACGACACCGACTCTTACGCGATCGTTCGCACCAATGATGCGGCCGTAACTTTTTGCGCTGAAGCCCATGGAACCAAGATAAATTCCGGCTGCCGCGGACGATGTTTGCTTGATGAATTTTCTGCGTGAAGACATAAACAATTATGAATTATGAGTTATGAGTTATGAATTAAGAAGCTGTCATCAATCATCTTTCATCCGTCATCTATTTCAACTCTTGTATTTTAATGCTGCGAAACGAAACCGCATTACCGTGGTCTTGCAACAAGATATGGCCTTTCGGCGCCATACCGAAATTTGGCCATTGCGCAAACTTGCTTCTTGCAACCAAGGCATAGTAATACGGAGCGCCCCGTTGATACTCCAATACTTTCCAACCGTTGAGCCAATGCTCTATGTGATTATCGGGATAAACGACGATCATGCCGCGGTTCCATTCGCCTATTTTTCTTCGTGCTCTTTTTTCAGGTAAAGAAGGAATAAGATCATACAACGATGCAAGCGTCCTGTTTCCCACCACACCAAGCTTTGCATCAGGATGCCTTTCGTCGTCTAAAATCTGATATTCCAATCCAATGGCGGAACCGCTGTTGGCCTCTTTTTCCGTTACGAAATATTTGACGCCGCTGTTGGCCCCTTCGGTGAGTTTAAAATCAAATTGAAGAATAAAGGCACCATATTCACCTTCGGTAACAACATCGCCGCCGTTGGTTGATTCGGCGCCGTTTGAACCAAGCACGTTCAACGTGCCGTCTTTAATTTCCCAGCCTTTTTCGGGAAATTTATCTTTGTACGCACCGCGCCAGCCGGCCGTTGTTTGGCCATCCCACAAAAGCGATACACCGTTTCTTTTTTCTGCTTCAGATAAATTGTTTGAAAGAAGGTTCACCACAAAAATATTGTTGAGCGGCGAAGGTTTCACCCCTTCGGTTTGAATGCGGATGTTGCGCCAGCGTATCTGTCTTCCCTCGTCTTCTTTTTTGCCGATGGCGTGAACCTGCAAAGCGATAAAACCTTTTGGCGTTAGGTCGTCAATTACGTAAGCGCAAGGCACGCCGTTTAACCAGGTACGCAAACTGTTGCCGATGCACTCAACTCTTGCTTTGTTCCACTGGCCTTGTTTGAAAGCCGGTTTGGCAGAAGGATTCAGGTCCATTGCGTAAAGCCAGTCGCGGCGGGCCTCGTCGTAAATGCCGCCGCTCCATCTGCGCGGCGAAGGATCAATCTCAAATTGGTAACCGTGTACGCGGCCGTTCATGTAATCGGCCTTGCTCTCGCTGCGAAACTGCACGCCGGAGTTCATCGTGCTGTCAACAATGTATTCAAACTCCAGCGCAAAGTCGCCGTAATCTTTGTCGGTAACGAGAAAAGAGTTTGGTTCACCCATCACCGTTTTGCCAACGATTTCGCCGTTTTGCACGGTGTATTTTGCTTTGCCGTTTAATTGTTTCCAACCGGAAAGATCTTTGCCGTTAAACAAGGGTTTCCAAGCCTTTTGTGCAGCAGCAAAAAAGCAAACGAAAAGAGAAAAAAGAAGCAAGCTGTTTTTCTTCATATAGCGTGTGGTTATTAAGCGGGTTTAAGATAGCAATTTTGGCGCTGCCACTGTCCTGCGCCCTTTGAACGGTCTTGCAATTTAGAAAACAGACCGTTGCATGCGAATGAAAGGACTAAGCCAAATCAGCAATTTTGTAAAGGAATTGTGCAAACCAAGCTTGCGCCGTATCTTGTTCTGTCCTCTCTCTGTGCAAACGCTTCTGCAAAATTTTACCGGCAAAACACCAACGCATTTTAACAGTCATCCGTAGTTTTTATCGAACAACAGTCATTGAAAGCAAAGCCAAAATTTCAACACCGCTTCTAAAATTATTTTATGGCCGATCAACCGCTCACACAAATGCGCAGCCAGGACGATTACAAAGGCCTGAGCCGCTCCGTTGCCGCCAATCATTTTAATACCGAAGTAAAAAAATCGGAAGCAAGCGCCGATGCAAAAGAAGCTACCGGCGAAATAAAAACCGCAACGCAGCGCAAGCTGCATTTGTTGGCACAATTCACTACCAAAACCGTTTGGCAATGGTTGAAATACTACGTCATTAACCGCTTTGGAAAAAAGGCTGATTATGCCGAATATACCGGCGGAGACCGCGGCGTTTACAAATTGAACAACGAAGGTGAAACCGTCATTGGCGTAGTAGCCGATTGGGCCACGTTTACGTTTGAATCCTGCGAAGTGGCCACAAAGATGGCGGAACAAAATCCGCAGTTCACGGTTCATTTGGGCGATACCTATTACGTGGGCGAACCCAAAGAAATTGCCGCCAATTTTTTGGGCAATGATTGCCCCTGGCCGCGTGGCTCGCAAGGAAGCTTTGTGCTCTTGGGCAACCACGAAATGTACGCAAGAGGCATTGCGTATTACCGAGACCTTTTGCCCGCACTCGGCATGAAAGGCAGCAACGGAAATTTCAACGGGCAAGGCGCGGCATTTTTTTGTTTGGAAAACGATCACTGGCGCATTCTTGGTTTGGATACAGGCTACCATTCCATTGGTAAAATTCCCTTGCTTGAAATGATCTCTTTTCTTTCACCCAATTGCCGTTTCGATGACAAGTTGATGAACTGGTTAGCCAACGATGTGAAGCTGGGCGATCCGGCTGACAAACGCGGCATCATCGTACTTACGCATCACCAATATCTTTCAGCATTTAAAGGCGAAGCCGAATACACAAAACCTGCTGAACAACTTGCAAGCTTCATTGGTAAGGACAGACCCATTGTTTGGCTCTTCGGTCACGAACATAAATTTTCGATGTATGATAAAGCACAGTTGAAAAACGGCGTTACGGCTTACGGCCGTTGCATTGGTCACGGTGGCATGCCCATTGAACTTGGCTTCAAAAAAAGCGAAAGCCAAAAAGGTTTTTCAAAACTGGTGATGGTGGACAAACGCGAAACATCGCCGGGTTCAGGGCTTGGCTTTAACGGCTATGCCTTGTTGCGAATAAACGGCGCTGCGGTTGAAATTGATTACTGCGATAAGGCCGGCGTGTTGATAACAGAGCAATGGTTGTCGGATAATGGCGCAATAAAAGGAAGCATTATCCAGGTTGCTGATTCGTTGGCTTCGGAAAATTTTAAAGCGGGAAAACAATGGCAATGATGACTGCTGTCTCAGTTTGAAACTTTTTGTTTTGCTTCGAGGGCAATCGGCACTACGTCGGTAAGAACAAGTGACTTAACCATGTCCTTTACCGTGGACTTGTATTTTAAAAAATGCTGCGTTTTAATATGTGATTGGTAAGCAGACACACTTGCATAAATTTCAAACACCGTTACGTTTGTCGGGTGATCTTTGTCATACACAGCATACAATGTCAATACACCCGGCTCTTTCCGAACAGCCGCTTCTGCGTGTTCTTTTAAGGCCGATTTATAATTTTCAAGTTGAGCAGAGTCCACCGTAATTTTTGCGATTCGAACGTATGGTGATTGCTCTTGTGCTGAAACGGAAGAGTATAACATAACCAGTAGTGAAAAAATAACGACGGCGAAGAACTTACAAAACCTTGATTTCATAATACTATAAAAGTACTTTATTGCTGATTTTGTATTAAAATTTCAAACTGAGACATTACCTGATAAAGCGTGATACCCGCAGTAGAAAAAATCTTTTTTACATTTAGCATTCACCAAACCAAATCCATTTCGCATGAACAGACGGCATTTTCTTCGCAATACCCTTTTTACAGGAGTGGGAACCGGCATAGCAGCCGCCGTTCCGATGGAAGTATTGGCTGCTATACGCAAACAGGTTTCGCCTTCCGATGTCATTCGCATTGGGCTGATTGGTTGCAAAGGACAAGGATGGAACAACATCACGTCGTTGCTCCGCATGTCCGAGGTTCAGTGCATTGCGCTGTGCGACATTGACCAAAACATTTTGTCGCAGCGTAAAGCCGATTTGGAAAAGATCAACATTCGCCCCACTCTCTATACCGATTACCGGAAACTCCTGGCGAACAAAGACATTGATGCCGTCGTCATTGCCACACCCGACCACTGGCATTGCCTGATAATGACTGACGCAATTGCCGCGGGCAAAGATATTTTTCAGGAGAAGCCCGTTGCCAATTCCATTTACGAAGCGCAGCAAATGCTGGCCGCCGCCAATCGCTCCAACCGCATTGTGCAAGTGGCGCAGTGGCAACGCAGCCAGCAACATTTTCAGGACGCCATTGCCTTTGTGCACAGCGGCAAGTTGGGCAAGGTCACGTCGGCAAAAGCCTGGATGTATCGCGGCGGCACCACGCCCTTGCCCGTTGTGCCCAACGAACCCACGCCTGCCGGTGTTGATTACAACATGTGGTTAGGCCCGGCAGAAAAAAGGCCCTTCAACAAGAACCGATTTCATTATGAGTTCCGCTGGTTTTGGGATTATGCCGGCGGCCTGATGACCGATTGGGGGGTGCACCTCATTGACATGGTGTTGATGGGCATGAAGGCGGACGTACCAAAATCCGTTACGGCTTCGGGCGGCAAATACGTTTTTCCAACCGATGCACGCGAAACGCCGGATGTGATGACGGCCTTGTACGATTACGGCGACTTTCAAATGACCTGGGAACAAAATCTTTCAACCGGCGTTGGACTTTACGGCATGCAACACGGCATTGCTTTCATTGGCCACAACGGTACACTCTTGCTCAACCGCAGCGGCTGGGAAGTACGCCCCGACAAAGAAAAAGACAAGCCACTGATGGAAGCCGTAGCCTGGCAAGCGCAAAGCGACAAAGGCCTGGACAAACACACGACAAATTTTATTGAAGCGGTAAAATCAAGGAAGAAAGAAAGATTGAACTGCCCGATAGAAGCCGGGGTGAGAGTAGCGGTTAATTCGCACATGGGCAACATTGCTTACCGCACCGGTGAAACCATTTTTTGGGATGCGGCCGCAAACAAGTTCGCACAGAAAGAAGCCGAACATTTGCGCATACCGGATTATCACAACGGATGGAAGCTGCCGAAGATTTAAGAACGCTATAGATTTTCAATCACATCGCGATAACCTCTGCCAACGGGAATGGACACGCCGTTTACGTCAACCGCTTCGGCAGTATAAGATTCAATCTTGCTGACCGAGACGATGAACGAACGATGAATGCGTTTGAAGAGATGCGACGGCAGCAATTCTTCCATCTCGTTTGTGCTCATTTTGGAAACAAACACTTTGCTTGTGGTTACAATTCTGATGTATTCCCTTTGGCTTTCGACGTAAACAATGTCGGCAAACAAAATCTTCACCTTCTTTTTTTGCACGTTTAAAAAGAGGTAATCTTTTTGCTCCGCATTTTCCTTTGGTTCGTGCAGCACTCTTTGTGATGTTTTTACTTTGTTGACAGCTACTAAAAAACGTTCAAACCCGAATGGCTTCAGCAAGTAGTCGGTTACGTTCAAGTTAAATCCTTCCACCGCGTATTGATGGTAAGCTGTGGTGATGATAACGGCGGGTGGATGCGCTAATGTTTTTAAAAAAGCCATGCCTTTCAGCTTGGGCAAATGAATATCTAAAAAAATCAAATCCGTGTTGTGTTCCCGCAGGTAATCGGTGGCCAGCAAGGCATCTTTAAACGTTGCCTGAAGTTCTAAGAACGGCACTTGCGAAATATAATCCACCAAAACTTTTACGGCCAACGGCTCATCTTCTACAACAATGCATTTGATGTTAGACATGGCTTGACAGGTTGATTTTTAGTTCGGCTGTAAACACAGCTTTTTCGTGCTGAACGAATAATGTAAATTCTTTGTAAAGCAATTCCAATTGGCGCCGCAGATTGGCAAGGCCGATGTTTTCTTTTACACCTCCTTCTGCAGAAACAGCTTCCGCAGAATTTTTTACCACGAAGGAAAGTTGCCGTTGCCGCAACGAAAGATGAACGTCCACAAAGGGTTGGTCTCTTGTTTCGGAAACGCCGTGCTTGAAGGCATTCTCGACCAGCGGAATCAACAAAAGCGGCGGCACCGCCTGCTTCATGTCTTCTATATCGTAATTAAAATTGATGCGCAGCGTTTCGTCATAACGCAAAGTTTCAAGCGAAATATAATCATCAATAATTTTAATTTCCTGCTCGATGCTGATGTAGTCGCCACCGGTTTCGTACAGCATAAAGCGCAGGATTTTCGACAAGCGCAAAATAGATTCCGGCGCAAGGTCTGATTTGTCTCTTGCCAGGGAATAAATATTGTTCAGCGTGTTGAACAAAAAATGCGGGTTGGTTTGGGAGCGCAGGTAATTCAATTCCGCTTCCTGTTTTTGAATGCGCAATTGTTGTGTGGCTTGTTTGAGTTTGGTGTAATTGTAAACGTGCCGCACAATGCCGAAAAAGAAAACAGAGCCAACGCTGTATGCCATCTGGTTTTCGAGCGCCTGTCCCAGCGAGGAAAATGATTTTAGCGGGGTATAAATACCCAGTTGAATTCCCAACAGCCGCCAAACGTAATAGCAGTAGGAGTACAATATCATGTGAACCCACAAAAGAAAAATCCCGAGAAGGATATTGTTGATCACAAATTTTCTTTTCCGCAACACAAAGGGAACAGAATATTCAAAAAGTATAAAATTGAGAACGGTAACATAAATAACGCCCCAAAGATTGTTGAACGCAAGGGCCAGGAAACGGTTGGGATAAATGTGCAAAGAACTAAATGCGCTCAAAAAAAGGAAGGCAAGTCCAGTCCATAAATAAAACCGTAACAATTTTACGTCGAGCGATTTCATCACGCTGTTTATACGGATAAATATCGGCAAATCTTTCTCCTGACGTTGTAGAGGCTACGGGATTGACATCCGGGTAAATGAACAACCCAAATTGGTCAATCAACACAGTTTCATTAGGCTTCTCTCTTGTTACTCGAGCAAACTTCATGATAAAGCAGTGGCGTTGTTTGTTTACGCTAACCCGTTGTTTGTTGACGGTAGCGAAAAGAACGTTCTGATATGAAATACTCTTGTTGTACAAAACAAAGCGTATGACAAAGACTATCCTCCACCTGCTTCTCTTCGCCACTGCTTTACTGCTTTGCACCTGCTCACTCGCACAAACAGAACCAACCGCCGCCAATTGGGAAACCTCGTTTATTGCATCAGTTAAAGAGTGCCGTCTGCCGGCAGAATCTCAAAAAAGTGAGAGGCAAAGTGAAGATGCCGCCACGAATACTTCTGTACAAAAAGCCATTGATTTCGCTACGGCTTTTGCCTTGATTTTGTCTCAAAATTTTTCTCTTTCAAACCAACAATGCCACACTCTCCAGGCTTTTATTCTTTTTGAATTTGTGTACTGAACGCTGTCTTGTTGCCTTCTACTTGAACGAGGTACGAGCCTGCGGCCAAACCCTGCAAAAAGAGTGTCGTTTGCTGGTAATTGCCCGCAACGGAAAGCGATTGCCGCATGAGAACGCGACCCGCCAAATCACGAACGGTCAGAACATAGATTCCGTTGGCAAGATTGTTCAGTTGCAGCGTAGCCAAGCCTCGCACCGGATTGGGAGAAACTACCAACGATACTTTTAGGCCACCGCTAAAATCAATGGCTGTAGTAGCGGAATAAGCATAGCTCTTGTTCACATCAACAGATTTGATGCGGTAAAAGTTTGTTCCTTTAGCCGGATGATTGTCCGCTAAAACATAACCGTTGTTCCCACTGCCAATCGCATTTACCGATCCAACGGTTGAAAAAGTCGCACCATCAAGACTTTTCTCAACGCTGAAAAAAGAAAGGTTGCTTTCATCAACGGTATTCCACTTTAGGTCAACAGACGAAGTTTTAGCCGTAGCCGTAAGCGTTAAAGAGCGAAGGGGAAGCGTGCCGCTTGACTGCACACGGGCTGCGAAAATTTCACTGTTTGCAAGACCGCTGCGGCCATCACGCCACGAAACGATGACGCCATTGTTAAGGGTTGGAACAATTACCGGCGAAACCTGGTTGCCGGTGGCCGTGCTCACCGCCACACCCGTTGAGGGCGACCAAAGCAAGGTTCCGGTTGAACTGATGCGTTGCGCATAAACGTCCACGTTTGCAGCCGAAATTCTTGCATCGTCCCAGGCAATGACAGCGCCGCTGCTTCCATCCGATGCCATCGAAATACCGATTGCCAGTGCGTTCGCCGTGTAGGTAAAAGGCTGGTTGGTGCCGGATACATTTGAAACGTTCACACCGTTTGCAGTCCACAAGGTTGTGCCGCTTCCGTCCACAGCCTGCGCATAAACATCTCTGTCTGTTGCACCGGCACGGCCATCGCTCCATGCAACGATATAATTGCTTCCGCTTGCAACAATCTGCGGATTGGTTTGAATGAGAGTGGCTGTACACAAGGCTACGCCGCCGGCTGTCCACTGGACAGCACCGGCAGCATCAAAACGTTGCGCATAAATATCGTAAGCACCGGCAGCGCTTCTTGCATCTTCCCAGGTGGTAATAAATCCGGATGTACCCAAGCTTACCAGTTGCGGTTCGTTTTGAATGTTACTTCCGTTGGCAACCACCGTTCCGTTGGCGCCCCAGCCTGTAACAATGCCGCCGCTGTTGTTGACGTGTTGCGCATAAACATCGGCCGATGATGCGCCTGCACGTTGATCCTGCCAAACAATATACAGGCCACCAGTTCCATCGTTTGCGACTTGCTGCTGATTTTGCGTGCCGGCAACGGAACCGCTTATGCTTGCATCATTTGCCCATTGACTTGCACCCGTACTCAACAAAATTTTTTGAGCAAACAAATTGATCGCTCCGTTCCGGGTATCGCCAAAAACCACGATGGCTTCCGTTGCGTTTACAAGGTCAATGACAGGGGCTGTTTTCCCGGAAACTGAATTATCCGATACGGTCAATCTCACACCGTTGGCTGCCCACAAAACGTTTCCGTTTGCATCAATTCGCTGCCCGTAAATATCGTCGTTCGAGGGAAAGAAAGTTGACTCGTTGCGGGCATCCTGCCACACGCAAATCACACCGCCAGCGCCGTCGCCAATCATGTACAGGTTTGTTTTGGCAGATGACTGCGCACCTGTTGCGTTTGAAACCACAACATCGCTGGAAAATTTCTTTGTACCGTTAGAAAGAATGCGCTGAACGTAAATAGTGTTTGGCGCTCCTAACCTTGTATCAATCCAGCCTATGAAGGAGCCGCCAGCGCCATCAGTAACAGCAACGTTACTGGTTTTGGAATTGGCTACCGACGAAGTGGAAACAAGCGTTCCAACCAAGGGATCGGTACTCCATTGTGCGTGAAGCGTCATTGCAACAATCGTCATCAAAAGGGCGCTGACTAAACTTTTTTTCATGAGTCAAAATTTAATTGTTGATGTATAAAAGATTGCTGTAGACGTTCTTTGACCGCGCTTGCCGCGCAGGATTATTGAACAGCCTGCAAAAAGCAGTCCCGCACCAACTTCATTGCTTTCTCATAAAATAAAAATTCATAGGCCCGCGTACGGTAAAGCCAAGGCGCTGATAAAGTGAGATAGCCCTCTCGTTGTCTGCACGAACATGCAGAAAAGGATGTTGTCCCCCACTACAAATCAGGTTTACCTGGTGCTGCACCAAAGCAGCCGCGTAACCCTTGCCCAGATAGCCGGGATGCGTGCAAACGGCGCTGATTTCTGTAAAGTTTTGCACGTGTAAACGCTGACCCGTCATGGCCACGAGTCGTTCGTTTTCAAAAATGCCGAAGTAATGTCCAAAGGCAATGGTGCGCGGGCCAAAAGGTCCCGGCTTTGTCAGCGCCGCCAGTTGCATCATTTGCTCAACATGCTGTTCGCGCAAGGGAACAAGATCGAACGAACTTGACGCAGAGGTATCGCCGGCCTCAAAAACAAATTGCCGGCCTTTTACCTCGTGCAGTATTTGCCAGCCTTTGGGCTGGGCAATGATGTTCGGTGTTGCGTAGAGAATTTTTCGTGCGGGTGGAAGCAAATCGTAAAGATCTTCAAAACCCTTTGAGTAACTTTCTTCAAAACCGGCGAAAGGAGAAACGGTTTCGTCAAAGGCTCTTACCTTATCGGTTCCGAAGCCCAGATGTTTATCACCCAAAAGCAATGCACGGTAAACTGGATTATTGAGAAGTCCTTCCACTTCGCAAATGTATTGAGGACGGTAAACAGCGAACATCAAATTTGAGAGCAAGGCCCAATGCCTTCAAGAGTTGCGCGGCCACTTGCGCAAGCAAAAAACCCGTCGCGCAAAATAGACCGGTATTTGTCTAACAACACTTACACGCAATCCTTTGCAATCACCGTCCAATCGTTATTGCCGTAACCTTTCTCAATCCAGCTATCCATTAACGATGCAATGACGGGCAATAACGTTAGTTCCGTTTCCACTTTCTGCGCCGCATCTATAAACAAGCCGGTGTCTTTTCTTGCCATGGCCAATTCCCACGAAGGATTTGTATAATCTCCCGCTGTCATTCTTTTTAAACGTGGCTGCAAGAGTGTGCCGGGATTCCATGCATCGAACAGCGAGGACAGATCGGTAACGGAAAGGCCCAATGCTTTTGACAGACAAAGCGTTTCGCGAATGCCCGCTGTGAAGCAAACCAAAAACGCGTTGCCCACCAGCTTCATCGCCGCGGCCTTGCCCACTTCCGAACCAAAACGGAGAATCTTCCCGGTCATTTTTTGCAGCTCCGGCTCTATGCGGCCAATCAACGCTTCATCGCCGGAGAGCAGCATGAATCCAGAGCTTTCCAGCGCATTAACAGGGCCCATAAACACCGGTGCGTGTTGGTAGAAAAAGCCTTTTTCTTTCCATTCTTTTGTACGTTGTATGGCTCCGTCTTTTGAGGTTGTCGTGTGGTCAATGATAACGGCTCCCGGCGCAAGTCCGTCGCGGGCTGCTTCCAACACTTCGTTTACAGAAGCATCGTCTTTCAATGTAAGATGAACAAGGAAAGCGCCTTTTACAGCATCGGCGGGATTGTCGAACGCTTTGGCGCCAACTTCTTCCAAGGCTTTTGCTTTCGCAGCTGTACGATTCCAAACCTGCACCTCCTCGCCTCTTTTTCGCATCGCTTTTACAAAATTGGAACCCAACAAACCTGTACCTAAAAATGCTTTCATGCGAATTAAATTTTTGGGTATAAACGAAGGTGCAAAAATAGGAACAGCAAGCAGCAGAACGCTGCAAATTAATCAGCGGCTTCAGCGTCTTTCCTTTGGCGGATTTTCATCTTACGCAATAGATAAATGCCGGCAAAAACGACAGGCATTTCAACGCAATGCAAAGGTTCAATTGCTGGTTCCTTGCCGCTGCAATTACAACGGCCTTACCCAAATATTTTTAAAGGAGATTGGTTCGCTTGGATCACCGTGTGCCTGCAATTTGATGGGCGCAGCGCCGTGGGCATTGTACGATGGCTGGCCGATGTATTCGGTGCGACCTTTCAGCGAAACATTGTTTTGAACCAGCACGCCGTTGAGCAAAGCCGTTACCCTGGCAGGCGATTCAAGGCTGCCGTCTTTTTTAAAACGCGGTGCTGTCCAGATAACATCGTACACCTGCCACTCGCCCGGGGGACGTAAAGGATTTACCAGTGGCACGTATTGCTTGTAAATGCTGCCTGCCTGCCCGTTGGTGTAGGTGCTGTTGTTGTAGTTGTCGAGAATCTGCAATTCGTAACCACCGTCAAAAACAGAAGCGAGGAAGATGCCGCTGTTGCCTCTCGCCTGCCCGGTGCCGGTGATGTTTTCCGGCACCCGCCATTCGAGG
Source organism: Flavisolibacter ginsenosidimutans (assembly GCF_007970805.1). Taxonomy (GTDB): domain Bacteria; phylum Bacteroidota; class Bacteroidia; order Chitinophagales; family Chitinophagaceae; genus Flavisolibacter; species Flavisolibacter ginsenosidimutans. The sequence continues at coordinate 2,496,576 of NZ_CP042433.1, forward strand.
TGCAATTGATAATCAAGAAAAGATGATTTGGTACGAATGTCACCCGCTTGCTTGTTCACTTTCAGCACGCCGTTTTGTACCGTCCAGCCAGCGGCTTTAGTGGAGTCTGCGGCACTCACCCATTGAGCCGCCGACGTCCCGTCAAACAACACAACGGCATCTGAAGGAACGCCGCAACCGGCCTTGCCGGGATCTATTACTTTGGGAACAGGAGTATAAAACTCCGTGTCTTCGGGCTTTGCTTTTTGCTGAGCGTTTGCGGCACTGATGAGAAGAAGACTGCCGGTCATCAAGAAGAAACCTGTCGTTGTACGCATGGGTGAATTTTTAAAAAGTTTTTCTGCTTGTGCGTTTCGTTTAATACACATTCTGTTCTTGCGGGAATGCCGGTATAAAGCAAGAATGATCAACGCAAGTCACAAAAATTTTATTTACTACTAAGTAAAGATTTTTTTCGATCAGCGTTTTTATCTCTTTCCAAAGCAGCCGCGATGCCACCGGCAAGATGTTGCAAAAAAAGCGGTTCGCTGTACGATGCATCGGTATGACCAAGCGCCGTATAAAACACGCTGCCACGGCCAACCTTGTGCCACCAGGCCACCGGGTGAAAAGCACCGTTCTTCCCGCCTTCATAGGAAGTTTCGTCAAGGGTAATAAGCACGTGCAGATCCGGGTTGATGTTTTTAAAATTGTACCATTCGTCAAAGCGTTGCCAGGTTGTTGGCAATCCTCTTGTGGCCGCGTGAACCGAATCAACTATGTGCAGCTTTGCGGTTTGTTGTTTGGGATGATTTTCAAAATAAGCGCCGATTGCTTTGCCCCACCACGGCCAGCCGTATTCCATGTCGGTGGCCGAATGAATGCCAACCAAACCGCCGCCATTTTCAATATAATTTTGCAAGGCTTGCTTTTGCATTGTATCAAACACGTTTCCGGTAGGACTCAAAAAAATTAGCGCAGCGTATTGCTTCAAATTCTTTTTGGTAAACAAGGCAGCATTGGTTGTGGTGTCAACGGCAAAGCCTTTCTCGTTGCCGATCTTTTGAATGGCAACAATGCCTGCCGCAATGGATGCGTGATGATAGCCCGCGGTTTTTGAGAACACCAACAGTTTAGGTTTTTGCGCAACGGCAAGGAGCGAAACAAAAAGAAAGAAGAGAAGGAAAACAGGTTTCATGAAATGTGTTGAATGATTCGTTTAATGAAAGAATTAACAACCTTCTCTTAACTAAACTTTACGCATTCGTTCAATTCTTTTTCGGTGTACGAAAGACCGTATTGCTTTAACACATCCTCGGGCACGCCGTTCCATTGCGTGGGCTTGTTGCCGGCATAGCCCATGTCCTTAATGCCCATTTCGGAACTGAAAAAACCGGTAGCCGTCAGGTTGCGCATCAGGTTAAAAAATGAAACGCCTTGCTTCATTTCAGGCTTTGCTTTTGCCGGATACGCAATGGCATCAACCAGCGAAAGCTGTTGCTGCTGCGTACTGTCTTTAAAGGACGTTCCGTAAAGCTTTGTCATTTGCATATCCAGCCAGCGCAAGCCACCGCGCATGGGCGTTTGAAACTCGGGCTTGTCTTTTACAATAAACTCGATGAAGTCCGGAACTTTTGCCTGTGTAGCGCTGCCCGATACGTCATCAGCGGGAATAATAATGTCGCTCAGGATGGCGATGGTGGCCATTTCGTGCGGTGTAAAAAACGTTTCGGCAATTGTTTTTTTATAGGCCGCTGTTTCTTCCTCCATGCGGTCGTAGGCAAGAGTTGAAGGATCTTCTTTCTTCTGGCTGTGGTCCGCCGGTTTCACATCGGCGTTCTTGCAGGCATCAAGCAACAAGCTGCCCGATACCGTTGTAAGCCCCAAAACTTTTAAATATTTTCTTCTGTCCATCGTTGATAAGTATTATTAACTGTTTCGACAATCAGATGTTTCCTTTTTTCATTTCGCTCACCAGGTATTCCGATGCCCGCATGGCCAAAGCCAGTATGGTCCACGTGATATTTTTATCGGCTTGCGAAACAAAAGAGCCGCCGTCCATCACAAACAAATTCTTGCAATCGTGTGCCTGATTATAACTGTTGAGCGCCGATTTTTTTGGATCGTTTCCCATGCGCACGGTGCCGGCTTCGTGAATGATTTTTCCCGGCGGCTCCAATCCATAATCGTTCTTCTCGTCATCGTTGCCGCCCCAGGTAATCACTGCACCCATGTTGTGCATAATCTCCTTAAAGGTTTCCTTCATGTGCTTCGCCTGCTTTATTTCATAATCGCTCCATTTTACGTTAAAGCGAAGCACCGGTATGCCGTATTTGTCCACCACGTTCGGATCAATTTCGCATAAATTGTCTTCTCTCGCTATGGCTTCGCCACGGCCCGCCATGCCAACGGCCGCGCCGTAAAAAAAGCGGTAGTCTTCTTTGAGCGATTTGCCGTAACCGCCGGATTCTTTTTGTTGTCCCTTCACTAAATACTTACCGTTCAGGTTTTCGATGCCCCAGCCAAAGCCATAGGCCGGCATACTTTGACCGCCCCAGTATTCAATGTGGTAACCGCGTGGAAAATCAAGCTTCTTGTTGTCGAGCCACCAGGGCGAATAAATGTGCATGCCGCCCACGCCGTCTTCGTTGTAACGTTTGCGATCAAACAACTGCGGGAGAACGCCATCCAGAGACGCACCCGTACTGTCGTGCAGGTATTTGCCCACCACGTTGCTGCTGTTGGCAAGCCCGTTTGGATGACGAACCGATTTTGAATTGAGCAAGAGCCTTGCGCTTTCGCAAGCACTGGCCGCCAAAATCACCGTCTTGCCTTTCACCTGATATTCCTGCATATCAGCTTTGTGAACATAGGAAAGACCGGTGGCAAGACCTTCGTTGTTGGTAAGCACTTCACGCACCATGGCGTTATCAAACAAATCAACCTTGCCGGTGGCGATAGCTGGCTTTACCAATACGGAAGAAGCAGAAAAATCGCCGTAAACCTGGCAGCCGCGGTTGCATTGTCCGCAAAAGAAACAAGCGCCGCGGCTATCGTTTATTTTTTGGGTGAGAATGGACATGCGCGACGGGATCACTTTCACGCTGGCCTGCGTTGCTGCTTTCTTGATAAAGAGTTCGTGCAGCCTTGGCTTTGGCGGCGGAAGAAAAACACCATCAGGATCGTTCTCTAAACCTTCGTTGGTGCCAAAGATGCCGATGAGTTTATCCACCCTGTCGTAAAAAGGTTTTACGTCTTCATAGCCAATGGGCCAGTCGTCGCCCAAGCCGTCAATGCTTCTTCGCTTAAAATCTTTGGGACCAAAGCGCAACGAAATCCGTCCCCAGTGATTGGTGCGTCCGCCCACCATGCGGGCCCGCCACCAATCCCACTTTGTGCCTTCGGCTTTTGTGTAGGGTTCGCCGTCAATGTCCCATCCCCAATAGCAGGCATCAAAATCGCCAAAGGGCCGAAACTTCGTGCTGGCGCCCCTTCGCGGCGATTCGTAAGACCATTTAAGTTGCGTTACGTTTTTTGCGGGATCGTACATCGGGCCTGCCTCTACCAGCGCCACGCTTAAGCCTGCGTTGGCCAACACGTAAGCCGCCATGCCGCCACCGGCACCGGAACCAACAATAACGACGTCGTAAGTTTTTGGTTGAACCTTAATTTGAAAATCGCCCATGTGTGGGTTAGAGTTGTTTTAGGGTGAAGTGATATTGCGCTTTGAAAATAGAAAAATAAATTTCGAAGAGGCTGAATTTTTTTCAACGAACAGTGCAACAATGCCTGCAATAAAAAATGTTTTAATTTATCACAGAGAGATTCTTTTGCACTGACGGATAGGCAACTTTCTATCCTAAAACTTGAAGCGCAATGCTGCTTCACATTATCGAATGACTAACTAAAAATATCGCAACGGTCTGCTGGGAGTGGCGCCGATTAAAGTTCATTTACATCGCCTGTTTTAAATCCCACCACCACGGTGCTAACACGGGTGTTTAAAAAAATTCCCGTTTCAACAATGCCTGGAATTGTTTTCAGCGCTGCGTCCAAAGAGGACGGATCGGTTATGGAGCCAAACCGGCAATCAACAATCAGGTTGCCGTTGTCGGTTATGTAGTTACTATTTTCTGCTTGCCTGATCGTTGCTTCAACTCCCATTGATAAAATCCTCTTCAACGTAAGTTCTGCACCAAAGGGAAGAACCTCTACCGGCAGGGGAAACTTTCCTAATTGTTCAACCAGCTTCGATTCATCAACAACAACAATAAATTTCCTGCTGTTGTAGGCAATGATTTTTTCTCTTGTCAACGCACCGCCGCCGCCTTTGATAAGATTTTTTTGACGGTCAACTTCATCGGCACCGTCAATGGCCAGGTCTATTGAATCAATTTCCGAAAAAGGTGCAATCGGAATGTTGTTTTCCTTTGCAAGTTTTTCCGTACCCACTGATGTTGCTACCGCATTGACGTGGAGGCCTTCCCTGATTTTTTGTCCCAATTTTAAAACGGCCCAGTAAGCGGTGGTGCCCGTGCCGAGGCCAATCGTCATACCGTGTTGAACGTATTCAACCGCTCGTTCCGCGGCGTTTTTTTTTGCGTCCATTTATTTCGCTTAAATGAATTTTCAAAATTCAAGGAATTCCTTGTTGAAATTTTACCGGGTAGTGAGTTTCGTTTCGGGCAAAAGACTGTAAGCTTTTTTCAGGCCTCCCAAATCAATGCGGATTTCATCAAGAACAACGCCGGGATCAACGCAATAAATTTTCAGCCTGTGTTTTCCTGCTTTCAGAAAAGGCAGCCCTGTTCTTCGTTCCGCCCGGTTGCGTAAAACATTTTGTTTCCATTCTTCACTTTTGCCAGAGGTTTTGATGTCAACTGTTTCTAAAGGTCCGTCATCAATTGATAAAGCGTAGCGTACCCGAAAATTGTTGTTGACGGGATGCGTGGGCAACGCAAAAATGGTAATGAAAGGCGTGGCCGAAGTGAGGGTATAAAAATCGTATTCCACAACCGAGTTTTTGCGTTTAATGGAATCATCGTTGCTTAATGATGACCCTTTTGTTGAAAGCGGGAAAGACTCCAACCCACTTCCCGCATAGCCCAAACCGCTGACAAGTTTCCACTGCGAAAACGGCTTGGTCGTTTGCCTTGTAAAATGCGCTGCGTGCATCGAAACAAAGCCGTTGTTTTCAACAAAACCTTCGTAGTTTGCCAATTCAGGCTTGTCTGTTTTGTTTGCCCGAATGTTTACAGCCAGTTGTTGTCCGCCAACGGAAAAAGTAATCGTACCGTTTTGCTCGCCGATGTTCGTCATCTTGTTCCAATCAACATCCACCCAAATGCGTTTTTGCTTTTTTCCCTGTTCAGAAATAAGCCTTCCGTTGTTTTCAGAAAGGCGAATCCAATTGTGCGAAACAGACGCCGTCCAGTTCATCGTTTGCTGTTTACTCAAGAAAATATCGACGAAATATTTTTGCTTGTTGAGATTGTCAAAAGAGGGTAAGGACAAAGACGTTTTGTTCTCCAACAGAGAAGAATCTTTTGTGACAAAGCCTTCCGGTGCAATGCTCCAGGCGCTTGTGCTGTCTATGTTAATACCGGGCAGAACCGGCGAAAGAAACACAGGCAGACTTCTTGGGTTCTTGGACATGATGTTTTTCCATTTGCCGCCGGCGATCACCGCATTAAAGTATTCGGTTTCTTTTACAATGCTGTCATAAGCATTCTTTGACAGTTGCGCATAATCATACGCACTTAGCCGGTTTTGCTTTGAATAGAAATAAGCTTTGTCGCGGTACAAAAACTTTTTGTTCATCCACGAAGCACTTACAACCGGATAATACACCAATTGGTAAAAAGCATCGGCCTCTTTCGGAGGCATTTGCAGCCGCAAACGTTTTGCATCGGCCTCCAACAAATTGTACTTGTCAATTCGCTTTTGCGCTTCATCGCCAAAGTAAAAATGATTAAAGCCGGTAAAATTTGTTTGGGTCGTCGGTTCTGTTTGGCTCCAGCCCATGAACTCCGGCTTGCGTTCAAAAGCAAGATCATAATAATCCCACAGGATGGTGGCTGCTTTCTGTCCGTTTTCCTTTCCGAAAACGGTTATTGCCCATTGCAGCAAATGTTGTTTGGCGTAACCGCTTTCTTTGAACGGCTTTGCATCATACGCCATGTCCAGGAACTCTTGTATGTTGTATTCCGCCGGTTTTATATCGCCTACGTTTAAAACCCACAAGCGATCGGCTCCCGTTTGGTAAGCCTTCATCATTTCTTCTCTCATTAACGAAGGATGCGTTGAAGGCAGCCAGATATAATCGTGCGGCCGCCCCCAGTACGACGCATGATAATACACACCGGCGCCGCCTTTCCGAGCCTGTTCAGTTTCATTGTTCAGTCGCTGAATGTAACCGTAGTTGTCATCAGGCCAAACGAGGGTTACATCATCGGGTAACTTTAAACCGGCATCATAAACATCCAGCACTTCTTTGTAAGCGGTAAACACCTGTGGTATGGCCGCTACATCTTTGTCCACGTATTCCGATAACAGGTTGCGCTGGTCGCGAATGATTTTTTCCAGCAAAGGCACGGCTTCTTTTGCGGATTTAACGCCTTCCATCTGGCTGTCGTGAACGCCGCGCATACCGATGCTGTACATGGCATTGATGCCGCGGCTTTCCTTTACCCGGTCTTCCCAGTATTTGTAAACGGTTTCTTTGTTGGTCACATAATTAAAGTGACCCATTGTTTTTTCGTTCCATTCGCCCACGTTGTTGCGCAACATCGGTTCGGCATGAGAAGAGCCAATGATGATTTGGTAATCGCCTGCGGTGGTTACGTTGCCCGGGTAATGAAAGAAAGCCTTGGTGCTCGGATGCATGGCCGGCCAAATAAGATTGGCCTTTAACCGAAGCAGCAGCTCAAATACTTTGGCGTATGTTTTTGGGCCAATGTCGCCGGTTTCGGGTTCGAAAGTTTTTGCCGCCCAGGGTTGCAATCCCCAATCTTCGTCGTTGATAAAGATTCCGCGGTATTTTACTGCAGGCGGCAATGAAATGAAATCGGCTTGAGCAACGGTTAATTCTTTTTGCTGTCTCACCGGTGCGTCGGCCCACCACCACCAAGGCGAAACACCAATCTTTTCTGACAATGTAAACACACCGTAAGCCGTGCCTCTTGCATCGCTGCCGGCAATAACGAAGGCTTTTGAAATAGCTGGAGATGGCTTGTCAATCACCTTCAATGCGAAGCATTCCCATTTACCTTGCAGATTTTGATTAAGCAACGATTGTTTGTCAATAAATTTTTGAACAAGGCCTGATTGAACGTTACCAATGACGATCACGTTTCCGTTTGCTTTTGCAATGTCGGTCGTTACGGCTGGCTTAAAAGAAGTCACCCTCTCAATGTCCTCGGCCAAAAGGTTGGCCGCAATGGAATCAAGTTTGGTTGATCCTTTGTCGTAAACAATGGAAGCCCTTGCGTTGGCTGTAAAAATCGGGAATGTATTTTTCTGCGCTGCGGCAACTTGCGAAATCAAAATTGCAAAAGCGATTGCGTACCGGTAACTCTTTAAAAACATCGTCTAATCAAAATTTGTTTTGTGTTGTTGTTGAATTACTCCGCAAAGGTTTTTATTTCATTCGTTGATCACGACTTTATCCAGTGAAACAACATTGCCCGTGCTTCCGTAAATATTTTTTCGTTTATCCGACCAGTTGCCTCGTTCACCAAGGACAGAAACGGTAAAAGTGTAATTGTCTTTTGGAAGAACGGGACTTAAAAACTTCAGCGTTAAAACCGGGTATTTACAATACATGTCTATAACCGAAGACAGCATTGTTTTTCCCTTGCTGTTTTGAAGTATCACCCTTGCATAACCGCCGTCGGGACGGGCAAGGCCGGAAAAGCCAATTTGTGTTCCATTAAATTTTACCGTGAAAGAAGCTTCCTTTTCATCTGAACTTCTCACCAATAATGTATCGTTCTTCCATTTACCGGCATAAGCGATGTATTGTTTATCGCTATTCACAATTGTTTTTTCACCAACCTTCACCCGTGTTGCTGCGCCGGTTGCTGTACTCACTTGCCATGCTTCCCAATAACGTGGAACAGTGATAGAAGTACCGGAAACAGTTATCGGCTGCCAGACATAAGTGGCTGCGGATGCCTGTTTGGGAAACGACCACCTGTCGGCCATCAACATATAGGTCGTTTCTTTCGAGCCCGCAACCGGCAACACGAACGTTGTTTGCGAATTCCAGGTGAGTGTGCCTTCGGGTGCAAAAAAACCTCTCTTTATCCAGGGACCTTTCAGCGAAGTAGCCGTGAAGTAATAATTATCGTTTCGCTCCCAACTCGTTAGATCAGAGCCAAGAAAATAATAGATGCTGTCTTTGCGAAAGAGCGCAGGCGCTTCAAACCCGGAGGTCATGCTTTTATTGACCTTTTCGGCGATGCTTTTATAGTCATCGCTAAGCTTGTAAATTTCTCCTCCGTGTATCAGTATATAACCCGTTCCGTCTTTGTCCTGAAAACTACCCATGTCCCATTTGCGAACAGGCTTTCCGTCAAAGAGCAACGGCCCGCGAAAAGTATAAGGACCTGTAACTTCCTTTGCTGTGGCATAGCCGACATATTGATCAACATAACCAAGTGTGTCTGCGTGCATATACATGATGTATTCCCCGGTACCTGGACATTTCATCACCTTTGGCCGTTCGCCAACACGGTTTGGGCCTAATTTTCCCGAAGCCTGCACCGGCAGTGCAAGACGTTCAAACTTCCAGTTGTACAAATCGGCGGAAGAATAACAATTGAAGCCTGCAAAAGCGTTGCTTGTATCCGAATGCTTTTCACCAAAAAGATAGAACCTGTCTTTATCTTTTATGATGCAAGCTCCGTGAGCACTCACTGCATTGCCGCTATCATCAAACCACGGGATACCGGAATGGATTGCGTTGTAAGCAGCCTGCTTTTGCGCAAGAGAAGGAAAAGTAATTGTTAGAAGAAGACCGAGAAGCGCTGCTGTAATAATAGCTTTCATTGCCGTATTCAATCGTTAGTTTATGACCGTGCACGAACGGTAAAACCTAAAGATCATTGTTGAATCGTTTACGGCCAACCTACGCTGTCCTGCCATTACAGAAGTTCTGTGTTCTTTAAGAAAAAGCAATTAGAATACTTCCCTTCGAACCTTACTCTTAATGCCCTGATTTTTTCATTAAAAATAGATTGCGCAGAACTGAGTGCGCAAGCTGTAGCCGGTTGGCAACTGCGCTGCCCTGCCATCGTTGAATGCAGTGTGTTTGTTCAGGCGGGCAGTATCGCATCAAAAGCTAAACCGCTGCTGCCTTCCCCGCGGCCTGTTTCGCGGTAACGACCAACCCAGATGAATGTTTTCCCGTTGTACCATCGTACCCGCTGGTAGGCTCTTGAAACCAGTGTGCCGGAATACGGAATTTCTTCTTCGTTGATGAAATAAGGCGTAGGCACTTCTTTCAGCATCACGCCTTTTGGTTTAATAATGTCTTTTGGCGGCACACCCAGTTTAGGCATGGCGGCCCGCTGGAAATTAATGTCTTGATTGCTGCCGGGTTTGTGCACGGGTAAAAACGGAATCCAGTTCTCGGGAACCGTTGTGCCAAGCAGGTAACGAATCTTTGCATCGGATGGAGTTACAGGTGGCGGCTGCACGCCTGTTTTATCGGCGGCTTCGTTGCCGTTGATGCCTTTGCCCGTTGCATCGGGAATAACTTCTTCCACGCCCCAAACCATGTTGGCCATTTCGTCGCGCAAAAAATTTACTTTTTCAATCGGGTCGCTTTGCAAAGAGTGAATGAGTGTTGAGGGCAAAAAGAACTGCCGGTTATAGCTGCCCAAATGATCCTTGTTGCTCAGGTTGAACATGCTCCAATGCTGCCAGTCGTTATCCAGCCCTGCGTCTGCTGCTTCAATTAATGTGCGATCACCAAAAACATCCGTCACCACAAAGCCTTTGATTTCGCAAAGCGTGTTTACGGCCATCTTGTACGGAATCACAAACCAGTCGTTGCCGTAAACCAAACCAAATTCCGCAAACAACAACAACAAGTGGTCCGTTGTTTTCGCGTTGAGCTTTCCAAAGTTTAGCTGCCGTTCTTCCATCTCCCAAAAACGCTGCGCCGGCATGCCTTTGAAAACCGTTGCGGTGGGAATAAATGAAACGGGAACATCTTCTTCCAATACCGGTATGTAATCCGGAGCGTCCACCGGCAATTGCCTTGAAGAAAGATCCACGTCAAAATCAAACCAATCGAGATTGTCGCCGTTATAATTTTCGCTGCGCAGAATCAATTGCGTTTGTTGACCGTTAGGCGCCGCCACCGAAAATTTATACGACAGTTTTCTTGAATCCCACGCAAAATCATCTTGCACCGGTTGTGAATATTGCCGTGCAAACCAAGCCAAAAAATCGGCGATGTATTCATCAAGCATCCCTTCGTCGCCGCCATCAATTGTAAACTTTGCCTTGAAGGATCCGGCCTGCATGTCGGCCAACATTTGTTCACCGTTCAAGCCCCGCTTCAACGTTGACAAATAAAAATTCAAACCTTCTATCTGTCCGCGGTAATCGTCTTCTTTGCCCGCTTCTAATTTGTAAACAGCGAAATAGCGGGGAAAATATTTTGCTTTGAACGCAGGCGAGTGAAGCTGCAAAAAATACTGTGCGGTTTGTATGCGCAAGACTTGACTAAACCGGACCGGTTCGCGTTCCACCAGGGTTTCCATTGGCATCGCCTCGTTGTACAATCGTCCCTTGGCATCCTTCAACGCAATGCGGTCCACGTGAAGCTGGTGCGTGATGATTCGTGCATCAATGGCCGAACCGGCATCTTCTGATTCGAGTTCGCCCATTTGCCATTGTCTTGTCAAAAACCACAAAGCGTCACGCACCTCGGCACGCAAGCTTCGCTCAAAATTTTCGGTACGCGGTCTTGCTTCTAAACGATTGTATGCCGTGATGGTAGGGATGCGGAAAACGGCTTTCAACAAATCTGGCGTTGCCCGCATTTTATCCGATAACTGTACCATGATTTTATTTTTGGATGCTGTATAAAGTGGTGGCTTCTTCGTAAACTTTTTTGATGTTGAAAGAATAATCCAGCGAAATGTGCGTGAACGCACTGGTGCCGAATTCAGCAAGCACCGCCGGCAACAAAGTTGTTAATCCAGGTATGGTATCAAGCTGGTCGGGTTCAATGGCACGCTCCTTCGCTCGGTCAACGCTATCAAGAATTGTTGCCAGTAAATTTTCCCATTGCCAACGGCCCGTCTGTTCCGGCGTAACCGCCAGCAATATTGTTTGCGGCGGCGAAGAGTTTGGCTGGTTGTAATTAAAGCCAATGCCCGATACTTCTTCTTTGCTTGGAATAACTTCTGTCCAATCGTCAAACAAAAGACCGCATTGTTCTGCTGCCGCATTAAAGCCTTGCGGTGCGTATTGCACAAAGGAAAGCGTGTCGTGAACGATGGTTGTGCCTTCAGGATACTCGACTGCCAGCCATGTGTCTTTGTCGCGGTAAGGCAATTGAATAGGCGAAGCTTCAAGCGGTGCGTCGTTAAAGCCGTCGTTTAGCAAGCGCACCATCTCCAGCGTGTGCATTTTCTTGCGCACCAAGGAAGCGCCGTGCAGCCATTCGTTCACTGGTAATTTCATCTTCAACACGTCTTTGGCATACGTGAGCAAATCATCTTTTGCGCCGTAAGCCTTGGCCACATCAAGCGTGTTATTGAAGCTGAAGCGGGGAAGAAGAACATAATCCGCACCCAACAAGCTTTTCGCCATGCTTGTCAGCAGGGAAACTTTTTCATTAGGACCTGTTGAAGCACCGTTCACCTTCGCAAGACTCTTGTTGAATTCAATCTTTATATCAGCGTAGCGTTTCAACACGGATATTCCCTGTGTTACCAACAAGTCAATCGTTGCATCCTCAAAGCCCACTGACGATTGCGGAAAGGCAAAGACAAAACCTGCATCCGCAAATTCTTTCAGTTTGTTGCGCAAGGCATCGGTAGTGGCTTTTGTTTTTAGTGAAGCGTCTGCAACGGCTGTTGTTAAGCCAGCAGCAAGGGTTTCGAAAGAAGAAAAAATTTGTTCAACCCTTGCTCGCAAATCAACAAGGTTAACGTTGTTCGGGTCAACGGCGGATGCTGTTTTTGTTTTTGATGCCGGCTCGTAATCTCTTGCGGTCAACGTTTTTGAACCGCTGATCAGTTCACGCAAATAATTGGCAAAGGGCAAAATTTCGCGCAGCGAACGAAGGGAAAGATCGGCGTCGTTGCTGGTTTCGCTGAAATCAATTTTCACAATTACGTTGTCTTCCAAATCTTCGGCTTGCGCAAAGAAATAGCGGATGCGGCTTTCCAGTTCCGATGTTCCCGATTCTTCCAGCTTGTTTCGAATGAGTAAAACAAAGTCGAGAGGTTGAACAGAAAGATCAGCCAGCGAAACGGTTCTCACGATATTCGAATTGTCAGCACGCTTTAAAACAACGCCAGCTGCATCCACCGCCCGAACGGTGCATTCGGTTTTTGCCGGATCGCCAAGCAAGCTGCCAAGCCAATGATTCAGTCCTTGTTCGGTTTGCGCTTTTTGTGTTAGCGGAACGGCCGGCCAGGGATTGCCAACAAAAGCAAAATCGAAATGCACCACCACTCGATTGGTCAACGAAAGGCTTGTGCTGCGTGCCGAATCAATGACTTCAATCTCGGGTGTGATGTTGGTATTTGATACCGCTTGCATCACCGAAGCGGCTCTGTCGAAGTTGCCCAGCGCCAATTGGTAAGCGCTTTCTGATGTCAGCACATCACGCATTGCATCAAGCGTGTTTTCCATTTGTGCTTTTTCGTATTCGATGGCACTGATCTGTTCTGCACTCAAAGCAGGAAAGGTTGTAATGCCGTAAGGAAAAGGCGTTGCAACATTGGCCAAAGCCAAACCGTTTACAACGTGATAATCATTGGTTACTTCCTCTGGTCCGGTTGTTTTTCCTTCCTGTGGCACTTTGGTTTTCTTCAGCGGAAAAGCTTGCCGAAAAATGGGTTTGAGTTGAGCCAGAATAACCGGGTTCGCAGGCCGCGTACTCCAATCGTGCAAGCCCCGCTCAAACTGATAACCCAACAAGGCTTCCAGCGTTTGCCCGTTGCGAACACCGTCGAGCAAATACTTTGCACGGCGTACTCTTTCGGATGAAAGGTTAACCGACAAGGTTTCCTTATCGGCGGAAGAAGCATGCGTTAAATAACCGTTGCGAAGAATAGCCGCCGCCGTTGCGTGGTTCAGCGTTGGCGCTTGCACGTAACCGCCGTTGCCGCTTTCTACAAACAAATTATCGGCTTGTTCACGCATGGATGGTGGCAATCTCTCTTCGGCCATTTTGATGCGCTTGTTGTTGGGACGAACATTTTCTAAATATCCGTAAGCGCCGAGATAGATGCCCATCTGTCGTTGCTCGTTCGATTGAGTAATTCCTCTTTGCTGTTGAAGCCGCACATCAAACAAGGATGTTTGCCAGGCATCGAGGCGATAGGATAAACTGTCAATGTGCTCGGCAAAGATTCGTTCCGAACGGGCCGTGGGCAAGTCTTTCAACACATTCAAAGCCCACTTGTTTTCGGCAAGGTTACTCACGATGGTGAAGGGCGGAATCTCCGAATGAATGTATTGGTACAAAGGCAACGTTGAGGCTTCCGCGTCCACAACCTTGTTTGCCGGCGCTTTAAATACTTCCCAAGGGCTTACTGAAGGCGCACTGCTGATGTTCATAAATTTTCGTGAACGCACCAATTCGTTTGCAACAATGTTGTTGGCTTTGAAATAAAGAAAGATGCTGTGGCTTGCTTCCAGTATCATGCTGTTCAGCAGCATGAGGTAAAGCAGCGAATGCGGTTTGGCCGCTGTGCCGAAATCCTGCTTTTGCAAGCTGTCTTCATCAGCAGCATTGGCCAACAACCAATGAATGTAATTGAGGTTCGCTGCTTCGTCGTAGGGTTTAATAAGATGTTCTTCCGACAAAGGCTCGCCGTCAATCAAATTCTTGTTGTCGAGCTGCGTGTGGTAATGCTGGAAAATAATTTGCAAGAGCAAGGGCCAGGACTTAAGCGTGCCGTCATCGTTCTTTTGGCTGTAACCAAAGTTTTTCAACAGCGTGCGAACGGTCATGCTTTCAAGCACCATCCCAAAAACGTCGCTAAAATATTTGCCGCCCCAGCCAAAAGCATCAAGGTTTTTTAAGTAATCGTACGAATAGCCAATGCGTTGAAAATATTCAACCGATGTTGGATTCAAACCAAGCACTTTCATCAGCGTTTCTCCGGCGCTGCCTCCTTTCGTAATGTGCGCCAGTTCGTCAACTTTTTTCTTCCATTCACCCGACGTGTATTGCAAAACCTTGAAAAGTGCAGGATAAAACTTGTCGCGAAAAATAACGATGTCGTTATTGGTTGAATACGTCCAATCGTTGAACGAGCTTGTAACGGCAATGCCGTAAGGCTGATTGCCAATTCGTAATGCTGCAAGCGGTCCACGACCCGTGACGTATTTCGTACAATGTGTGCGCAGTTTGATTAAGTCTTCGTCGCTCAACACTTCGTTCAACATGCTGTTCATGTAATAACCAAGCGTAGTTGCATACAGCGCCGTGTTCATGGCAACGGCTTCTTTGTGATCGAAGAGGTTGGCGTTTTGCACGGTTTGCAGCACTTCGTAGTTAATGCCGAGATAATCCGCCACTCGTTGCCCATCGGTGGCTTCCTTTAAATCTGCAACCGGTGCAAAAAGCATTTGGTCCTTTTCGATGAATGCAATAATGTCGTCAACGCTTTGGTTTTGGGAATAGCCGGCGTCTTCGGCCTCGGTGTTGTTGGTTGGTGTGCCTTGTTGAATTAAACTCAAACCTTTGATGGAGTAACGGTGATTCTCCAAAAGCTCTTCCAAAAAAGCTTGATTGCCGGTTTTGTCGGCGCTTAGTTTCAGGCCAACAACAAGCAGTTGATCATAGCCTGTGCTTGCTTCTGCGTCTTGCAACGGAACGCGAAAACCAAGGCCGGAATCTACCGCCAATTCAAAGTCGGCAACCCACTTAAAATCATCGCCATAAATTATGCGGTTTGTAACGGGATCTCTTGTGACCGAAGGTTGTTCGCCGTCGTCAACCGGCGCAGGCCCAAGAATAACTACATCGTTCACTTGCTTGCCAATTTGCGACAATACCTGTTTCTTGGCCCGGTAACCGAGAAGGACAAATCTATCGGGCATCACTTTCGTATGCGGAGCTTCCGTCCATTTATCGGGTTTGGTTACATCGAAGGTTGGGAATTGCAAATCATCTGCGCTTTGCAATTGTCCCCTGCTATCCCAGTTAAGCGGCTTTGTTTGCTTTCCCACCCACGCGGCACGGTTCACACCGAATTTATCCGTCACTACTTTCCATGCGTCTCTCTTTTTTTGCAGGTCATCACCGGCAG
Organism: Flavisolibacter ginsenosidimutans; assembly: GCF_007970805.1. Classification (GTDB taxonomy): domain Bacteria; phylum Bacteroidota; class Bacteroidia; order Chitinophagales; family Chitinophagaceae; genus Flavisolibacter; species Flavisolibacter ginsenosidimutans. The sequence continues at coordinate 2,512,067 of NZ_CP042433.1, forward strand.
CAAACAAGGTTTTCCAAAGCGCTGTACCAAATTCAATTTCTTTCTCGGTTAAAACTTTCTCGTGTGTTACAACGGCGATGTCATCGGGATAAATGCGCACGAGTAATTCCTGGCCGTTTGCTGTCTGGCGAAACTTTGTTTCCAGCCGGAGAGGCAATAGGGCAATCGGCGTATTGTCCTCCCATTGTTGAATAAGTTGTTGCGGTGTTAGTTCGCGAAACAAATCACCAATGTTGCCTGCAACAACGGTTTCTCTTCGTTTAGTTTCCGTTCGCTTGCGGGCAATTTCGTCTTTCAGGGCTTTCAGCCGTTCGCTTTCATCGGGACGAAAAGGGTTTGCTTGCGCAATGATGACTTCAATCTGTTTCTTCAGGCGATCAATCTGCGCCTGCAATCCTCGCTTATCGGCTTCCAGGCTTTCCGCTGGCGGCGTGTTTGCCAACTGCGCACGAAGGTTTTCCATCTCTTGTTGCAGCGCAGAAATTTTATCCTGTATGGCTTTTTCCTGTGCCTTTAATTCATCAAGTTGAGCGTTCAAACGTTTTCTTTCTTCGTCGGAAAGTTCGCCGTTCTCCAATTCGTTTTGAATGCCGGCAATTTTATTCTCCAGACTCTGTAACTCGTCTTCCAATGCGTGCAACGTGTCGAGCCGTTCTTTTAATCTTGCTTCGGGTGTTGTGCGCTTTGCCAGTTGCGCATTTATCTCGTCAATCTTTTTTTGCAGCGCCGCAATCTCCTTGCGCAAAGCATCAATCTGTTTAGCCGTGGCCGCGTCTTCAATCACGTCTTTTGCAGCGGCTTTTTTTTGCTCCCGCGACAGCATCAGGTATTGCATCTGCAAGGCATACAATTCATCCTTGCTCTGGTCTCTTTCTTCCCTTGCTTTTCTGATGGCGTCAATTGATTCGGTATAACCCATGTTGGTTCGTTTAAAAAGTAATTGCGATGCGTGCAACCCTGCTTTCAAAAAATTTTCACACGGAAAAATTCTCCTTACTGTTCAATCTTGGCTCTTGGACTTTGAATCTTAGGTTTTGAATTTTCAATCAAGATTCTCCAGCATCTCTTTTGCGTGCACGGCAATCATCACCGGCTTTTGGTAAAGAATGTAAGCCATGCGTGCCGCGTTCTCGCCCCATTGATTGATGTTTTCATCGGTGCCCGCAGGCGTAAATCCTGTGGGCTTTACAACGGTGCTGATAAAGCTTTTCGTTGGCGTGTATTTATCCCAGCTTAAATCATCCCATGTAATCGGCGTCGCCGGATCATCATCGGGGTCAAAGGTTATGTCCATGCCAAAGCGAGGCTCGCCGGGAACTTGTTGAATGACGAAGTAATAACCCCAGTCGTCGGCTTCTTTTGTTGGATTGTCGGCGCCTTTTGCCTGGGGAATCGTAAGGTCAAAACCAAAGAATTTAATGTCAGGAGCCACATCGGCCTTGAAGATGGGAAACTTGATTTCATCGGCCATCTGCGCTTCGGTTTCCACTTCAATAATCACCGGTTCTTGCGTGGCGTCGGGAATGCCGTTCTTTTTGTAGATGTGCGCCTTTTGTGCGTAAACAATCGTGTTTGGATATTTCTTCAGCAATTCACCTCTTACTACAAGCACCACTTGTTTTTTGCCGGTGGGATTGCTCTTCTTGTGATGACCCAATTCACTCGCACCTGGCCATTGGTCAATCGGAATAATGTCCTTGTGGTCTTCGGCCAGTTGTTCTGGCGATACGTTTGATGCATTGGTAATAATTCCCTTCATGTCCCAGAACTGCCGGAAATAACTTCCTCTTTCATCGGTTGGATATTCGCGCCACAAAAGCTCTTTGCCGAATTCATGATTCAATCCAATCATGTACGATTCAATAAAAGGCGGATTGGTTACCAACAACGAAATGGTATTTGGCGGAATGAGGTTTAAGTTTGGAATGAGCAGTTCGGAAGAAATGTCCCGCAGCTTTTCGTACATCGGGTCGGGAAAATCGGGATAGGCCATTGCGGGCACCAGGTGTTCGAATTTCAACAGCCAGTCTTTGTTGAAGGAAAAGAAAACCATCGAAGCCAACATGCGTGGAAAAACGGTGCGTGGGTCGGTGGCTTCGGTTAGTTTTTGATAAGCGTTTGTTATGCTGTAGGGTTGATAAACTTTCTCCGGCACTTTAATTTCCAATCGCTTGTTCAGGATAACCGCCGCCGAACGAAAGTTCGCGGCTTCCACGTTGTCTTGCCCTGACGTTGCCGCTGTTTTGCTACTCACCGTTGTGTAGGTAATGGCATCGGCCGATGTTGAACTTTGCGCCGTTGTGACTGTAACCGTTGTTGAACCACTTGATGTTTCTTTCACCACCGGATCTGTTTCGGTAAACGTAAAGTTTGGAGAAGCCGGCGTTGATTGCAAAACGTTCACCAATGTGGCCGGATCGTTTAGGGCTTCTTTCTGGTTCGCTAATTTTTTCAAATTGTTTGAATAGAAATAAAGGCCAATGGCCGCAATCGCAAGCACAACAAACAATGGCCACAAGCCGGTAACAATGGCAAGCAGCAGAAATACAGCAAGCAGAATGATTAGTGCAAGAAGGTTGTTTTGCAAAAGCCAGTCAACAAGGGGACTAAATTTTTCACCGGGTAAGTTCGTTGTGATTTGGTCCACGCGGTTAATGTCAACCGGGGTTTTCTTTGGCGGTGCAGCGGATATTTTACCGTCGTTCAAATCACTGATAAGTCCTGCATGACTAAACGAGGCATCAGATGCTACCAACCTTTTATGAATGGGTCCGCGTGGCCGCAACAGTCGCCGGAAAGCAACACTTACCGCCGCAGTTGGCAACCGGCTTTCGGCCATTTGAAAATGCAGCGTCGTGGGTGAGCCTTTTACTTTTTTTAGAATGGGCGAAAAGAACAACAAGGTTTTTTCCGGCGCCAGCTTTTGAATGAAATTGTTTTTGATCGTTTGCGTAAAGGCCATCGAAAAAGAAGCGAATAAAATCTTGCGGTTTGCTTCTAAAATTTTTTGCACTTGCTCCCATGCTTTGGCTACGTAATCTTCCTGGTTTTCCTGAATCACACTTGTACCGAAACCCGCCGATACTCTTGTGCGCGGATCTTTGTTGAGTGCGTGCAGCCAGCCGTTGTTTGCTATGATCAATTCGTGTTGTAAGGCGTGGTTCTCGCCGTAAATCGGTGGACTCACAACGGGGTCGCTGGAACCGTTTGACGTCTTCTGAAGTTCCGCAGGAAAGTTTAAAATGGATTGCAGTTGTGCGAAGAAAGGACGGTTCGTGTCCATCGCCTGCGGACTTGATTTGGTTGTTGGCGACATCAGCGCACCTTCCAATCCAATGATAAAAGGCTTGTCTTCGTTTGGTGGTTCCGTGTTGCCGATGTTCGTTCCTTCCGTCATGCCAAAGCCCGGCGCCGAACCGTTCATGTCTCTTATGCCGATGCGCTTGTCCATCACTCGCGGCTCTAGAATTTTTACCAGCGATTCAAAATCTTCGTTGTCGCCGGTGCGGAAATACCATTGGTAATAAATGGGCAATTCGATGTTTGCACCGCCGGCGATCCACGAAGGCATCTGCGCATCCACAGCCGAAGGATCGAGGCCTAAACCCGCAAGCCGCCCCGTCTCAAACGAAGGCACAACGAAGGCCCGATAGCCTTGATTTGTTTCAAGCTTTCGCGGACACATCAAACGGCAAATAATCTTGTCGGCGTTTGGATTGTTTAAATCATGCAACGATTGCAAAAATTGCTCGAACTCCGTTGTTGAATTATAGCCTTCGTTCACGTGCAAATGCGACCAGGCCCAGGTTTGCGTATGCGGCGGTAAATTATCAGCCGACTTTACAATTACCGTTGGCAGCGGCATTTTTTTATCGTTCAACACAAACTCGCTTTGCTCCGGCTTATCATCTTCTTTCAAAACAATCAAGGCAATCCAGGGACGAAGGTTGGCCGCTGCTGCTTTCGCCGGTGTGTAGCGCCAGATAAAATCTTCGTCGTAAAATTCAATGAACGGGAGATAGTTGGGTTCGAAATTCGTGATCCAGTTCAGGGGTTCGGTGCGCACCACCATGGCGGGATTAATGCCGATGATGTCGCCGGGACCAAGCAACTGAAAATGCTTTTGCACGGTAGTGCTGTTAATCTTCACGTCCACGTCAACAGTTGAACGTTGCGTAACGGTTGGCGAGCCGTCCCCAAGATTATCTATTTGTTCAATCTTGCCGCCAATGCCTTTGCGCAGGAAAGAACCGAACGTATATTTTGCAACGGTGATGGCCATGTTAGTTTAATTCAAATTGTGAGACAACTTGTATCTGGTTTTTGAGCGAAGGATTCTTCCGCACCAATTCGTCGTGTATCGCGTATGCTTCAGCTTCGGATGCGGCAAACGTATTTGTGCCGGCCAATGCCAAATCACTTACGTTCACCACACTGAAAGCCGGTGTCGTTACGGCTACTTTTGCCGGTGGATTGGTCGGTGCTTTTCTGCTTACAGCAAAAGCATTTTTATGCACCGCACTTCCTTTCACCAATACGTTAAATGCAGCCGATAAAAGTTTGAAGATGCGCAAACGAATGACAAGATTTTTTTTGCGGTGAACGTAGCTTAATTCATAGGTTACGTCTTTGTGCAATTCCACGCCGTGAAGAATGTCGTTCGTGGTTTGAAACTGCAAGCCGCTTTTCATTTGCTCAAAGGACTTGCGGGAAAGCTTTTCGCTGTCGCTCAACTTCACGTAATTGGCAACGGCAAATTCTTCGTTCACGTAAACCGGCGTGCCGCCTTCGCTATTGGTTAGCGTAAACTTTGTATCCGCTTTCGGTTTCTTGTTGCCAAACTTGTTTATCTCCATCTCCAGCGGCACTATCTTTTGGCTTACCGATAAAAGCGTGAAAGGATGAATGATAAGTTGATCCGGCGGCAGCTCAATCTTTTTGATGGTAACGTTGGTGTTCGTGTTTGGCGGAAGCGTTGCTTTCCAGTTGCGGTCGTCGTTTAAGGCATTCACCACATCGGCCAGCACATCTTCCAGTTCGTCGGGTTGCGACGGTGCGTCTTCGCCCCATGTTACATCAAAGCCCACGCTAATGCTGAAGAACAAAATTTCGAGGCTGCCGTCGCCCACCGCGTGCCAGGGCGTTGGTCCCGATAATTGGCAATGCACGTGAATGCCGGCAATCTCGTCATCGCCTGAACGCAGCGCAAGGCCCGCGGAAATATCAGCAATGAAATAGAAAGGATTGAATTGAACCAACAAGTCATAACCAATGTAGCCGAACACGTTAAAGCCGCAGGCTTCCGCATACAACTCGGCTCTTGCGCCCGATTGCACCGTGTTGGATGTAATGGCAAAGTAGGTGGCAACGGTAATGCGTGGATTGTCGCCCGATAACAACGAGATACTGAGGCGTTTCATGCCCGTGAGGTCCTTCGGTATTTCATGAAAGGCCGGATGAAAACCACCAACGGAAACAATGAAAACCTTTTCATCGCCCCAGCCAATACGCAAGGCCATATCACCGGTAAGCGTGAATACCAATAATCGCGAATCAAAAAGCGAAGCATCAAACCAAAGCAAACCTTTGTCGAAGTTAATGCCGCCGGCAAAGTTTACCTGCAACTTTAAGATGGCTGCATCTTCGGTTGGCAACACGCAACGCAACACACCAAGAATAACCAGTTGCGGCGTCGGAATGTCAATGATGATGCCGAGTTCCAGCGAAATAAGCGTCGGCGTTCCCCAGCCAATTTTCGCCATCGGCGCAATGATGAAATGTCCTTCCACAATCGGGAAGATGGCCTTAAGATCGGAGATGATGCGGGTAACGTTGGCAACAATGTCCTGCGGAAAAAGAATGCTGCTGATGGCGCCTGTACGAACGCCGGTGCGCAGCGCATCCAGGTCGGTGCTGCGATTAACTGCGAGCAAACCACCAACGCCGTTTAGCGTAAAACCGAAGCCTAATTGAATGGGCGTAAATTCTGCGGTGATTAAAATGAGCAGTGCAAAACCTGTACTGCCATCGGGCATTTTGGTGTTGATGATGCCGATGGCTTTCAGGTCAATAAAGCCCTGGAAGCTCAATTCAAGAACACCGATGTATTCGCCTTTGTCAACGTCAATGGAAAGAAAGCCACCGCCTTTGATAACGCCGGTATCGAGCGACAAGCCAACGCCTTTTGGCGGTTGAAATTTAAAGTCAATGTCGGCAAGGCCAAGCCGTCCTTTTCCATTGGACGGAAAGGTGATGGGAATGTTGGTACCGATGCCGTCAACAACGGCTTTAAGCGGACCAAGATTGGTTGTGATTTGCGCACCCAATCCAAGTTTCAACGGTGCTTCGGTAGAGAAAGCAATCTTGAAATACAGCCCGTTGATTTGAACAATCACCAGGTCAAGATGAATGGGAATAAAGACTTCCACGCCGCCGCTTCCCTGCAAACGCAGACCGTCTTTCGGGTTCCAGGCCCCAAGCAGACCAAAATCGGCTTGCACGTGAACGCCTGACAGCATTTTTTGAATAAACCCATCGCCTTCGGAAAAATCAATAATCAACTTTCCTTCTTCAATACCAATTTGAATAGCCGGCAACACACTGCCACCTGCCGTTCCAAGATTGATGTTTACGCCAACGCTTCCGCTGATGCTTTTGGCTTGCAGCTTTGCTCCTTTGGTGAGGCTTAAAATATTGAGCGGTTCGTTGCTACTCTTCGCGGCTTTTATTCCCAACAGCAGGTCAAGAACGAGATTTCCCGAAGGTGGCTTCAGCGCCAGTTCAAAGGGTGGCCTCAACGTGCCGCTGATGCCGGCAGCAAAAGCTGCGTGCACATGCACCGTGCCTTTCCACAAATCAGAGAACGGATAATCACGATCGAAATCTTGTGCGCCGTTCACGTTTATTTCAAACTTTAATCCCGGCGGATTCGTTGACGTATCGGTTTGTATTTTGAAGATGTAGGCTTCCAACGTAAGTTGTCCGCCGACGATGTAGAGTTCAGCCGGAAAACCAATTTGAGCCAGCAAACCTTGAACCTTTTCCATCAACTCTTGTCCGGTGAAGCCAGGCAATCCAAGCTTGTAAACCTGTTTGAAATAATCAACGGGATTGGATAAAAGTTGCGGCAGGCGATCAATGTAAAACCGTCGCGGAATGACAACTGGCAACGATGTTCCGGTTTCCAATGTTGCGGGTACTTTCACTTCTTTGTCAACGATGCCCAAAAGGTTTAGCGTTGTCGTTAAGTTGGGTAGCCGTTCGGCCAAATAACCCACGAGCGAATACTCAAGAATGCGCACCGGCAGTTGCGCGGCCAGTTGTTGAAAGACTGCTTTATCCGCCGGCGGCAATGAATTCGCAGCGCTGTTCAAAGCCGATCCCAGTTCTTCAAATTTTACCACCAACTGGCTGATGATGGCAATAAGCTGTGCACCGTCGCTGATGATGGAGAGTTCGTTGCCGCCGGCAACAGCCGTTGCCAGCGCCGTTATTTTTGGTGGAAGTTCGCCGGCTTTTGCAGCGGCTTCCAAAAGTTTCGTGGCAATTCCTCCGTTGCCAACAATAGCCGATGGCAAGGGCAGACCCAAACGGGCAAACATATCCGGCCTTAATATTTCCGGCAACGGCTCCAGTGCTTTGCCCAATTCAAGCGCAAGGGTTTCCAGCGTTCCGGCTGCGTCTGGCATAAAGAGTTTTTAAAACGATTCGAAATAGTGATGCTGTTTGTCCTAACCACGGATTCACTTTCCTCCATCGTTTCATAAAGCGCAGGATTCAAAGAGGCGGATTCACGGCTCGACATTCAACCGCAAAAAATATTCGGAAAGTTTTCAGGTGGGATTAAACGCGGGTTCTTCCAGCAAAGCAATCAATTGATAAACGTTCATTCCTTCTTTCAAACGTTGTATCTCTTCTTCGCACTCTTCCAAATGCGCAACCAATAAAGGACTGGAATATTTTTTTAGAATGGCCGCAACACGTTGCGCACATTCACGCAAGGAAAGACCTTCGATTAATTGCGGCACCGGTTGGCCTGGTTGCGAAGCCGCACGAAAGGCAGCGTTCATCCACGCAGATCCTTTGCTGCGGTGCCATACCGTTGCTACTTTTTTATTGGTGTTAATCAGCGTTCGAATTTCAAGAAAGAAAGGCCGCAACAAACCTTTAAGCCGCTTGCCGTGATAAGTGTTTAGAAAACGCTCCTGCAGGTTTTGCATTTCGGTTTTCGGCGCTGCTTTAAAATGATCGGGGCCGCCGCCAACACCGCCACCAGCTATTCCAGGCGCGGCTACGGCTGCAATGCCGTCAACCGCAGCCTTCGCACTTACCTTTCCGGCGCCCCATCCTGCCACGTCATCGGGCGGTGCGCCACCGGGTGCAGGACGGGCTGTGCCCACAAGGCCACCTTTGATATCGTTAAAACCAAGCGTTTTGTTTTTCTGCAGCATCAACGCGACAACACCCGTTATGTGCGGCGCTGCCATGCTGGTGCCGCTTTTGGTGGTGTAAAAATCCTGGCAACAATCGCAGCAGCAACCACGGTAATCGCCGCCTTCGGAAGAAGCCGCATCGTTGCTGGCCGCCGACAAAATGCCCACACCCGGCGCAGTGATTTCAGGCTTCATGCGCAGGTCAAGCGTCAGGCCGCGGCCCGAACTGGAAGCCAGTGCGCCGCCTTCGTCGTTGTACGAACCAACGGCAATCACGTTGTTGCCCGTGCATTCCTGCCACAGCGTTAATTGTTGTGAAATGTGATCGAGGAATTTTGGCGAAGAACGGTTGTTGTTCGTTCCGTAAAGAATGAGCGCATTCACCATTGTGGCCACGCCGTTCGTTGTTTTTAATTCAATCGTCCAATCGCCGGCAACGTTTACACCACCGGGCGGCGGAACAATTTCAATCGCAATGCGAGAGGTTGGATTTGTGGTATCGTGCGAAACGTTCACTTCGCCATTGACGCCGTTTGCGCCGGGTTTTGGATTGTGCACGAAAGGATCGGTTGGCGCTATCCAGGGTATCAATCCGGACGGTGCGCCAAGATGAGAAGTCAATTGGATGCTGACGTTTGCGCCGGTATAAAGAATCACGATGTTTCGCGTTTGGGTATCGCCCGGTTGCACGGTAAACTTGATGGGCAAAACACCGGCCGCCGGCACGTCGGCCTTTGCGTGAAAATTGCTGGCGCCGTCGTTACCCGAAATCAAGACAAGCGCCACACCGCTTGGGTTGTCGGTGAGTATCTTGTCCATTTCTTTTGCTTCTGCAGACTGGCCGTTCATTTCATCGGTAAACGTGCCGAGACTCATGTTGATGACGACGGGCTTGGGGATTTTTTTGGCTTCGTGAATGATGTATTTAATGGCGTCCGTCATGACGCTTTTGGTGCCGGGCGGAAGCTGTGTGAAATCATCGCCGGTTGTCAATCCCATCATGCGCACCGCAATGATGTCTGCCTTTGGCGCAACGCCAATGAAATGATAAGACAGGTGGCAATTGCCCGATTGCGAACCGTTGCCCGCTGCAATGCCTGTGACGTGTGTGCCGTGCGAATTGGTGTCCTTGTGACGAATACCCGCGTTGATCTGCCCCGGGTTAAATTCAACACCGTAAGAAATGTTGACCGCACCGCCTAACGTTGCGTCGTTAAAACTGTCGGGCGATTTTTCACCGGCGCCGGGTTTGAGGGTCTGATCCCAGATTTTTAAAATGCGGGTAGTTCCGTTGGCATTTTTAAAGCCGTGGTGCTTGTAATCAATGCCGGTATCAATGATGCCGACCACAACGCCTTCGCCACTAAAGCCTGAAAAATTATCGCCGGAACGGCTCCAAACCTGGTCGGCCAAAATTTCGTGGGTGCTGGTGTCGAGGCCAATGGATTTACGCCGCAGCCGCTCAATGGAAATTATTGCCGGATAATTGGCCAGGGCTTGCAATACCTGTAAGGATACGGTTGCATAAGCCACATTACCGGCGCCGGCGGAAGGAGAAAAGCCGGGAACTTTTATTTCGCTCAGCAACCCTTTGTATGTAAAGGCAATGTTGACAGGGTCTTCGAGCTTTTGCGAAGGCGATAATTTTTCATAGAGGCCGGGATGCTCGTCGTAATACTTCTTCTTTGCCAGGAGCATCTGAAGTTCCGGATCGAGTTTGGCCATAAAACAAGTTTGAAAAGTGGTTGTGGTAAAGTTGGACTTTGCGGGAGTTACTGCAAACGATTAAGAGGAAGTCGTCATAAAACGCAGGTTAAGTGGTTAAGAAATCTGGCTCTTGTCTCATTTGATTACGGATGCCACCACAATACAACAACCCGGGCTTTCAACGGAACGGCGGGGAATGAAGAAGTAAATTAAAGGATGCCGGTAAGAAATCCAAAAATCTGCCGGTTTTACTAATAGGGATGCAACGGGACAGACCAATTACGCAGCAACTTTCAATGAGATTTTGTGGTTACAACAAACCGAAGTTCGCTTTACAAACATGCGTTTTAGCGAAGCTTAATTCTTCGCATTAATTTCGACGTTTGTTTTCGTTCAATGAGCCAACGCATCAATTTATTTTTTCGATGTTGCCGGTTTGTGAGCGGCAGGCTTTCTTAAAATCAATTCAATCGTTCGTGAAAAGAGTTATCCTTATCTTCTTGTTTCTTCCCCTTTTTTCAAACGCACAAAACAGGTTTAAAGCCATCGTCAAAGACGAAGACAGCAAAGAGCGGCTACAAGGCGCAACGGTTCAAATTCAAACCCTAAAATTGTCTGCTGTTGCTAATGAAGCCGGCGTTGTTGTTTTGGATGCCATCCCAAACGGCAGGCATTTCATCAGGGTTACGTTCAGCGGATATAAAGAGATGGGAAAGGCATTCGATTTCCCGCTTGCAACAACGGACACCATCGAATTATTTTTAAAACCGGAAGAACAGGCCTTAGATGAGGTAACGGTAAGCACTACACGGTCGAACCGCAGCATACGCAATACGCCAACAAGAGTAGAAGTAGTTGCAGAAGAGGAAGTGCACGAAGAAGCTACCATGCGTCCCGGCGACATACGTATGCTCCTGGCCGAAAGCACCGGGATACAAAGCCAGCAAACCTCCGCTACCAGCGCCAATGCAAGCATTCGAATTCAGGGCTTGGATGGCCGGTACACGCAAATACTAAAAGACGGCTTCCCCGTTTATGCCGGGGCGGCAGGCGGCCTTGGTTTGTTGCAAACACCGCCATTGGATTTGCGCCAGGTGGAAATTATTAAGGGCGCCTCATCTACTTTATACGGTGGTGGCGCCATCGCCGGCTTAATTAATCTGATTACAAAAACACCAACCGATAAACGGGAACTAAATTTTCATGTCAATGCAACGTCTGCCGGCGGGCTTGACCTTAGCAGCTTTTATGGCCAGAAGTTTAAGAAGGCCGGCATAACCTTGTTTGTTTCCCGAAATACAAACAAGGCTTATGATCCTGCGAATATCTTTTTTACCGCCATTCCAAAATTTGAACGTTATACGGTTAACCCTAAATTGTTCTTGTACCTGAACGAAAAAACAAGTTTGAACCTTGGCGTGAACACAACTTTTGAGAACCGCCTCGGCGGCGACATCAATTACATTGAAGGCAAGGGCGACAGCACCCACAGTTATTTTGAAAGAAATAAAACAAAGCGGCTATCAACACAACTCACCTTTAACCACCGGCTAAGTGAAGAAAGCAGTTTGCAAATTAAAAACAGCGTCGGCTATTTTAACCGCGCCATCAACAGCAAGGGCTATTCATTTCAAGGGGCGCAAATCAACAGTTTTACAGAAGCGACCTATGTAAACAAAATGGAGAAGAGTGATTGGGTTGTGGGCATAAACGTTCTGACCGATCAATTTAAGGAAACGCCGTCAACCGTTGCCACGCTTCGAAATTATAACCAGACAACGTTTGGTGCGTTTGTACAAAACACCTGGAACACGGCGGACTGGCTTACAATCGAAACCGGCTTACGAAGCGATTACGTGAACGATTATGGTTTGGCATTGCTGCCGCGGCTTTCGGCGCTGTTTAGAATAGCGCCGAAACTGACCAGCCGCATTGGCGGAGGCATGGGCTATAAAACACCAACCGTTTTTACGGAGGAAAGCGAAAGACTCCTGTACAAGAACGTGCTGCCCGTCAGTCCTTCAACGAACGAGTTGGAAAAAAGCTATGGCGCCAATTGGGACGTGAACTACAAAACATCAATTGATCAGTTTTCTTTTAGCGTCAATCAAGCTTTCTTTTATACTTACCTGCATCATCCTCTTTCGCTGGTTACGGCAGGGAATGGTTTGTACGCATTCAAAAACCTGTCAGGCCACATTGGTTCAAAAGGCGCAGAAACAAATGTCAAATTGGGTTATGATGATCTGGCCTTATACTTAGGCTACACGTACATCAATGCCAAAATAAAAGACAAGGGTGTAAGCCTTGACAACCCGCTCACGCCCAAACACCGTTTCAATGCAGCTTTGGTTTACGAGGCCGAGGGCAAATGGAAATTTGGCTCGGAACTTTACTATTTCAGCAAACAAAAACGCTCCGACGGAAGCGAGGGCAGAGGCTATTGGCTTACGGGCCTTGTGGTTGAAAAGTTATGGAAACACTTTTCTCTTTTTATAAACTTTGAAAACTTTGGCGATGTGCGGCAAACGAAGTTTGAAAGCATCTATTCTGGCACGGTAGCGGAGCCGGTCTTTAAAGACATCTACGCACCGCTGGAAGGTTTTGTTGTAAACGGCGGAATTAAAATCAGCTTGTGAATTATGCCGGCAAGAAAACTTTGGGACAAATCTGTTTCATTGCCTTTATTTACAGCAATCTTTTTTCCGCAGAAAGATGGCTTTTAAAATGCGCAGGAAAATGTTTCCGATTTTCGATGTTGTCGTCATGCCGCAAAATTAAGAAGGGTGGTTTTCGCCACCCTTTTATTCTCGTTAAATCAAAGCCTTTGCATTAAATACGGTGCTGCATACGACGGTCTTCACGTTTTCTTTTCCGGGCTCCCGTTTTACCGACAACAAGACACGCTGTTCACTCCACCCGTTTCTTCACTTCCAAATATGAAAACTCACTTTAAATTTTTTACGCAGCAAAAGTGTTTTCCAATCAATAAAAAAGAACAGGCTGATGATGAGCAAGCCAACGGCTGTTCCAACAATACTGCGCCATGAAACCAGGCCCTGCGTCATAGTAGAAAGATTGGTGGCAACATAATGCCCGGTGCCGACCATCAACGCATCACTGGCAAACTTGCCGATGAAAAAAGGCGGCATGATGTGCAAGGGCTTTATGCGGGCAATGCCGGTGGCGGTAAAAAGGGGCGTGGTGGGAATGGGGATCAGCGTGTAAAGAAGAACGAAAAGGAAAACCTGCCAGGTCTTGCCCGAAAGCCGGCTGCCCAGAAAATTCAGGTCTTCTGACTTTTCCTTTTTTACGAGATGGTCGGCAAGACTTTTTATATACCAACTGTAAACATATCTTCCCAGAGCAGAGCCGCTAACGCCCCAAAAAAGTACCGGCCAGATATCGAGGCCGAATTTTATCTGCAGGAACACCATTACAGACCATGCCGGTGGTCCCACAAACGGAATCACATCTACCAAAAAGGAAGCGAAAAAAACCAGCAAATACAGCAGTGCGTTCACGTCGAAATAGTTAATTCAGCAATCTTCTTTTAATTCGCCTACATATTAGGCAAATCTCACCAAATGATAATTGATCTGGAGCGTTGGAAGATGAAACATAGATCATCCATGAATTCTCATGCGGTTTATAAAAGGCGTGGCGTCCGTGAATTACCCAATACCGAAAGCGTTTCTCTCGATTTGGTTCAATATAAGAACTAAGTCAAAATAGCTCTCTGATAAAATGAATAGCGTTCATCATTAAATTTCATACACAAGATTTGGGTCGACTCCGTTGTCCGCCACCCATGACGTATAAGTACCAAATATTAGGCTTAGAGATGTATGCGTATATCTGGAATTTCGATAGGACTTGCAACCTTCGGTATACAGAAGGTCAAATCGCTTGATTTGCTATTGAAGCTAAATTGGAAATAAAAGACCAAATGATACCTGTTGTAACTTGCCGGCTATTACCATCACACCGACCATTAAAATTCAAGTTTTCGAAGTTCGTCTGCCCGGCTACTATTCCATGATCGATAAAGGGGCTCTATGCAGGAAATTGCATCTTACTTTATTTCCGCATCTCTGGTTATTTCAATGGCATGAACGTACAAACGCCCGGTTGGCTCAAAGCCGTTAAAAAACCGAGTGCCGCAGAACACTGATGGACTGACAAAAAATGACCTTTTAGTAGATAGCGTCAGAAGTAAAAGTATTTTAGCAAACGTTACAACATTTTACACGAGGACATCTATGATTCAACCAACAGCAAAGGATACTCTCAGCTTGACAACGACAACCATCAACAACCCATACTGAATGAAGAAAATCTTTTTTACGCTCTTGCTTCTCCCCTGCTTGTTGTGCCGGGCGCAAAGCGTCAGAACTTATACCAATCCGGTTCTCGCTGGCTTTTATCCTGATCCCAGCATTTGTCGCGTGGGTGATGATTACTACATCGTCAATTCGTCCTTCGCGTACTTTCCCGGCCTTCCTGTTTTTCACAGCAAGGACCTCGTGAGCTGGAAGCAGATTGGCAACGCGATGGACAGGCCTGAACAGCTACCACTGCTTGGCGCCGGTGTTTCAAGAGGATTGTTTGCACCAACCATCCGCTATTACAAAGGACTGTACTACATCCTGTGCACACTAATTGACAAAGGCGGCAACTTCGTCATCACCGCAAAAAATCCCGCAGGCCCGTGGAGCAACCCGGTTTACCTGCACAACGTTACAGGCATTGATCCTTCGCTGTTTTTTGACGAGGGTGCCGACAAATCTTACATTATTTACAACAGCGATCCGCCGGAGAAAAAATCATTGTGGAATGGCCATCGCTCCATACGCATGATTGAATTTGATTACAGAAACATGAAGCCGACCGGAGAAGAAAAACTTTTGGTGAACGGCGGCGTGGATACGGCAAAGCATCCCGTGTGGATTGAAGGACCGCACATTTACCGCATCAACGATTGGTATTACCTGATGTGTGCCGAAGGCGGCACCGGCTACAATCACTCCGAAGTTATCTTTCGCAGCAAGTCGGTTGGCGGGCCTTATGTACCGTGGAAGGACAATCCTATCTTGACACAGCGACAATTGAACCCCGCAAGAAAAAATCCAATCACAACAACCGGCCATGCTGACCTTGTTCAAACGCAAAACGGAACCTGGTACGCCGTGTTTTTGGGTTGTCGACCGTACGAAGGCAATCACTATAATATTGGCCGCGAAACCTTTTTAATTCCCGTAACGTGGACGAACGATGGCTGGCCGGTGATGACAAAAGAAATGGAAGAAGTGCAATATCGTTATCCCCTGCCTTTGCCGAACGTCAATAAAAATCCTGTTAATCCTTACAGCGGCAACTTTAGCTTCAGCGATGATTTTAGTAAAGAGCCGCTGGACCTGCGGTACATTTTTTTGCGCACGCCAACGGATAAATGGTACAACACAAAAGACAAAGCGGGATGGTTAAGTGTACAGCTTCGGCCGCAAACTGTAAGTGGTAAAGAGAATCCTTCGTTTGTTGGTTTTCGACAGCAGCACAACTACGCATCTGCAACAACAAAGCTTTCCTTTACACCAACAGCCGACAACGAAAAAGCAGGAATGGTCATCTTTCAAAACGAGACCCATTTTTATTACCTGTGCAAATCACTTGTGAACGGGAATCCCGCAGTGCAGCTTTACCAATCGGCTAACGACACAATGACCTTGCTGACATCGCAGCCTTTGCCTTCTGCAGGGAACGACGTGTACCTGCGCATCGAACCAAAAGGCGCTGTTTACACCATGTCTTTCTCCACGGACAAGAAAAAATGGACGGAACTTAAAAACGTTGATGCAAGGTTTTTAAGCACGGAAACGGCCGGTGGGTTTGTAGGCTGTGTGTTTGGCTTGTACGCTACTTCAATGGGCAAGCCAAGCAGTGGAAAAGCCTACTATGATTGGTTTACGTACAAAGGAGATGATGCCGTATTTCGTTGAGCGAATTCGCTTGCAGGTCTGCTTGAATAATTTCTTTAGTAATTGATTTTGTCACTGACACGAAAAAAATCAAAGTCAACAAAACCGCCGGTGTTTTTTGTTGCGTAATTAAACAGCGCAAAACGGTATCCCATAAAATGGGGAAGCGTATACGTCATTTTTAATTGCGTGCCAATCGGCATCCATGTTTTGCCGTCAAGGCTGTAGAAGAAATCAGCCACGTCTTTCTTGTCGGTGAAATTGCATTTGGCTTTAAAGTAAACGGTCGTTTGATTGAGCGGAATTGATTGCGATTCTATCGCCTTTCCCGTGCCAACGTTCACCATTACCATTTCTTTCCTATTACCGTTAACGCGAACGCCGAGTAAGCCGTAATTTTTTTGCAGCAAACCGAGTCCGGCAAAGTCACCGTCTTTCATATTCGAAACATCCAGCGAAGTAGTACCGCTGCAGACCGGGCCAATAGTGCGTTGTGTTAATGAATTTCGCGCCAGCAAAAAGCTTGTATCAATTCTGCCCGTGGTAAGGCGGAGATAACCTTTTCGCGCCTTTACAGACCAAAGGCTGTTATCAGGATTGTGATTCCATTGCCAAGCCAAGGGCAATGCCGGCTCGCCTTTTTTGCGGCTGAATTCATCCGAAGCCACAATACCCGGAATGAGCGGTTTGTTTGCCGGAAGGTTGAGTGTTTGCGGCACTTTACCGTCAACGCCGAGCACCGGCCAAGCGTCCACCCACTTCACCGGAACGAGATACGGTATGCGACCCACGGCACCGTAATCGCGAAACAAATAAGCAAACCACTCGCCTTCTGGTGTGTCAATCAAACCGCCTTGCGCCACGCCTAAATCCTGCAACGCAAGCTTACCTTCATACGGACCTGTAATCTTATCTGCGCGATGAATAACAACGGTACGCATACCGGCCCGCGGCCAGGTAATGTTGAAGAGATAATACTTTCCATTCACTTTAAACAACTGCGAACCTTCGGCCTGCAGGTTGATGTTTGTGCCGGCAGGCGCACTGGCATTTTCAATAATGACTTGCTCCGCTGTACCGGGCTTAATGCCGGTGACATCGTTTGTGAGTTCAACCAATTTTAATTTGCCAGCGCCGTAGATAAGATAGACACGGCCATCGTCGTCAAAGAACAAGGAATGGTCGTGATAGCTTGGTTTGAACGAAACAGTTTTCCAAGGTCCTTTCTCTATGTTCTCCGTTGAATAAACATGCGTTCGCCCGGTGGTTTGCGAAAAGGTGGAAACGTAATACGTTCCGTTGTGGTAACGAAGGCTGCTCGCCCATGACCCTCTTCCGTACGTGCTTTTCCCATTGGTGAGAGCCAGTTCATCACTATTTGCCAACGTATCGTAAGCATAGTTCACCAATTGCCAGTTAACGAGATCCTTCGATTTCATAATGGGCACACCGGGACTCATGTGCATAGTGGTGCTGCTCATGTAATAGGTGTTGCCAACGCGGATCATTGACATGTCGGGAACATCGGCGAAGAGGATTGGATTCTGTGCTTGCGCGGCAAGTTTCGAAAGCAAGACCGAAAGAATAAACGTAGCGAAACCCAGTCTGATTTTCTTCATATAGAAATAAGACGTTGCTTTTAATTTCTCAGAATGATCCAATCATTTTGGTTTGATGATTTTGGTATTTGCCGTTCAGATGCATCAAGTTGAATAAATACAACAAGTCGTCGTAATACTGCTCAAGTTTGGCATTCCACAACGCACGAACAAAATCAAGACCGCTTTTCTTGTTGTTGATCAACGTCGTAAATGCAGCCGTTGCTATCAAGCCCAATAAATGGACATCCTCTTAAAACCACCCTATTTCTAAGATAATACTTCCGCGAACATAGTGTACACTACGCCGCCGCTTAAATGCAATATTGACACAAGTAAGTCCAATCGTCGCGGCTGGTCAGATCGAGAATACAAACCTTCGGTATACGGAAGGATACAAAATCACAAGATAGAATGCCCGACAAAGGTCGAACCACTTTGTTCAAGAACTCAAAATCATTAAACTGCTTTGAATCAATCCATTAGTTTCGATAGTATGAGTAAACCCTGTAATAACTGGTTCGACCTTTGTCCGCTCTGCTCCTCAAGAATAACTATTCATGATAAAACAAACCACATCATTTAAATAACCTCCGCCTGCTTACTTCGAAAACGAATATGGATAAGCGTTCTTTGTTGTTCCTCTTTGCTGGTTAGGCTTGTTTGACATTGTGAATTGCAAAACGCCGCCCCGTATCAAATCAAAATGACTTACCCAATTTTTGTCGTAAGACTTACCGTTTAATTTCAGGTCTTGCACGTAACGGTTTACGTCGCTGTTCGCCGGCGCACTGATAACAAATTTTTTATGGCCGGGCAGAGAAACGGTTATCTTTTTAAACAGCGGCGCACCCAAAACGTATTGATCCGTTGCCGGGCAAACAGGATAAAAACCTAAGGCTGAAAACACATACCATGCGGAAGTTTGCCCGTTGTCCTCATCGCCGCAATAGCCGTCGGGTGTAGGCTTGTACAAATGATTCATTGCTTCACGAGCCCAGTATTGCGTTTTCCATGGCTGACCCGCATAGTTGTACAAATAAATCATGTGCTGAATGGGTTGGTTGCCGTGTGCATACTGCCCCATGTTCATGACCTGCATTTCGCGTATTTCGTGGATCACGCTGCGGTAATAACTCTCGTCAAATACCGGCGGCATGGCGAACACTGAATCCAGCATCGCCACAAAGGCTTTATCGCCGCCCATCAGTTTTTTCAAACCGGCAATGTCGTGAAAAACGCTCCAGCTATAATGCCAACTGTTTCCTTCGGTAAACGCGTCGCCCCATTTGAACGGATTGAACGGCGACTGAAACGAACCATCTTTGTTTCGTCCCCGCATCAACTTTGTTTGCGCATCAAAAACATTGCGATAATTCTGGCAGCGTTTGGCATACAAATCAATTTCTGCCTGCGGACGCTTTAATGCCTTTGCCAGTTGATAGATGGTGAAATCATCATAAGCATATTCCAGGGTCCTCGCTGCGTTCTCGATAATCTTTACATCGTACGGTACGTAGCCCAACGTGTTGTAATACTCAACTCCTTTTCTTCCAACCGCACTTACAGGTCCTTCGTTGTTAGCACCGTGCAGCATTGCTTTGTACAGGGATTCAATATCATAACCTCTAAGGCCCTTGATGTACGCATCGGCAACAACAGAAGCCGAATTGTTGCCAATCATAATGTCGGCGTAGCCCGGACTTGACCATTCCGGCAACCAACCGCCTTCTTTGTAATCATTCACCAAACCTTGCTGCATCTCTTTGTTGACCTCGGGGTAAACAAGGTTTAGGAAAGGATACAACGCACGAAACGTATCCCAAAAGCCGGTGCCACCAAACAAATATCCTTTTTCAACCTTGCCGTTATACGGGCTGTAGTGAATAACGTTTCCATTCTTATCCGATTCATACAATCGCTGCGGAAACTGCACCATCCTGTAAAGGCAGGAATAAAACGTTTTTGTCTGTTCTTCGGTACCGCCTTCTATCATTAGTCGTCCAAGCGTTTCATTCCAGCGGGCCTTTGCTTTTTGTTTCGTTGTCGCAAAGGTTTCTTTGCCAACTTCTCTTTGAAGATTTAATTCCGCTTGTTCAAAAGAGATAAAGGAAGAAGCAACTTTTACATTGATCTTTTCGCCTTTGCTTGTTTTAAAACCAATGATGGCACCAGAATGGTTCGCGGTTACTTCCAGAGAATCTTTCAACAACGTGCTGTCGCGCCAGCCAGATGAGAACGAGAAAGCTTTGTCAAGATAAATCACAAAATAATTGCGGAAGGCCGACAGTGGCCCGCGGCTGTAGCGTGTGGAATAACCAATGATCTTGTTCTGCGAAGGAATAATTTTTACGTACGAACCTTTGTCAAAAGCATCAATCACCAAAAACGAACTGTCGGATTTTGGATACGTGAACTGAAACTGCGCCGCTCTTTCAGTGGTCGTCAATTCAGTCGTCACATCAGCATCGGCTAAGTAAACATTGTAGTAGTACGGCTTGACAATTTCTGCCTTGTGCGAAAACCAACTGGCGCGGTCGTCTTGTCGAAACTTCAAACTTCGCGTCACCGGCATGATAGCAAACTGCCCGTAATCGTTCATCCACGGCGAAGGCTGGTGCGTTTGTTTGAAGCCGCGGATTTTATCGGCGCTGTATTGATATTGCCAGCCGTTGCCCATTGCACCGGTTTGCGGCGTCCAATAGTTCATGCCCCAAGGCAAACCGATTGCGGGATATGTATTGCCGTTGGAAAGACTTGGCTTGGAATCGGTGCCCATCAAGGGATTGACCCATTCCACAGGATCGCTTGGCTGTTGGGCAAAGACAATTGTTTGCGAAGAAAACAACAAGCCTAAAATCAGAAAACGAATTGCGTTAACGGTGTACATGGATGCAAACTTGTGTTGTTTATCGAATTGAAATTTATACATTACTTGTATATCGCTGCAACGACGTCTTTGTACTTCCTGTACATTGCCTTCGCAACAGTTATTGAACTTCCGTTGGTTTCATCCGGATAGGCTTCATGACTATTCACCCAACTCCACTCCCATTCTTTGATTTGGTTGTCGAAATACTTTTCCTCAACCGGTTGATGACTTTTCATCTGTTGAACGACATACGCAAAAAACTGCTCCCATCTTTTCTTATAGAAACCGTTTAGCAAACCTGACCATTGCCTGCACGAATATTCGCGAAGCGTACTGTTTTTATCGCCCCACAAGGTGATAAGGTTACGGGCATTTTTCTCGTAAAGATTTTTTTCTTCAGCAGTCGTGCCCCAACTCCTGGCATCGGCCAACCATTTGCCCAATAAAAAATCTTTTTGCGTAGCCAGCAAATTGTCCATGTCGCTGATTAGTGCTAGAAAAGCATCACTTTGTTTTTGAAATGAATCAAGGTCGCCTTTCTTGTACAATCGTGCGCATTGTTGTTGCAAGGCGTTAGCATAGTTTGCCAGCACTTGCCGGGTCAGGTCAACAACATCGTATCGAAAGCCTTCGCTGCTTTTCAATTCTTCGGTGGCCGTCATGAAATAATTCCAGGCTGGCAGCAATTGCGCTGCACGATAGGACAAGCGTGTCGCCACGCCTCTTGTGCTTGCCGAAAAGGTTGGCCGTCCGCACACAATTGATTCTGCACCGCCGTTTGTAATGCTGTCGTTGTAGGCCGTTTCTTTCAATATCTGCCAGGCCTTTTCAACATCGGTGTTTCGTTTACCGTAACGACGCAAGGCATAGCCGTTCAACCATGTGTTTAGTGCTATCGGTTCATCGTGCCAAACATTTTCAAGCATCAGGTCATACATCACGGGGTTTTGTTCAATAGCTTCGGGTGTCAACCCAAGACCAATCAACTTGCCTTTGTTTGAATTGTGTAATGCGGCTGAAGGATCGGCCGCAACGTTTTGCATACGTCCGTACAAACTGTTGTTGCCGCCAAAATTGTGCAGCATGCACCAGATCCAGGGTTTGCCGTAATAGGCTTCCGTTTTTGTCCATACGGGGTTCTTTTCGCTCCACAAATCCAGCAGAATCATCTTGTCGTTTGGCACGGCATTCAACAGCGCTTTTATTTGCGTGGGCTGCCAAAATTTAGCGGAGAAATGAAAGAGCCATCCCTGCATAACCCACACGGCTTTCGGATCGGCAGCAGCCATTGACTGGTAAACTTTTTTACTAACATCACCTAAGAAGGTGGAGTCGTTCGTGGGCGGAACGTTTTCGTTGAAGGTGTCAGCGGAGTAGATGTGATCCGTACCGAAAGTTGCCGTTTGTTCCTCGATGAATTTTTTACCGATGGTTATGAACAAGGGATCGGATGGATCAAGTAAATAGACATCGCCAAACTTTCCGTTCCAGTTGGTGGTTTTAAATTTCGCAGTCAGGAATTTATTGCGCAATGCAGAAGGCACATGTCCTGTAAATGCCGGAAGCACAGGCGTCATACCCAATTCTCGTTCACTTTGTAAAATTTTCTTCTGCAACTCTTCGTGCGACTTCATCCAGCTTTGCGGCAAGGGACCACCCCATGCATCAAGGTTCCCCATCCAGAACCAACTGAAGTAAGCCGGTCCGCTAAAAAAGTTTTTAAGCTCATCTTGCGAAAGGCCCATTGATCGATACACCTTGTTCCAAACCGCTTCCTGTCCTGTTATTGCCAGCGGCATGTTGATGCCGTTCAATGCCATCCAGTCAACTTCCTTTTGCCAGCGTTCCCAGTTCCACCAGCTCATGGTGTAATTGAAGGTGCAATAGTTGAGGTAGTACCGGTACTTGTACGGCGATTCCTTTTGCACTTTTTCTTTTACTACAGGCAATGGATTAGGTAAGTGGAGATTATTGCCGTTCCAGGTGATGCTGCAATGCGCAAAATTTTTCAAATAATAATTCAAAGCACTGGCGATGGAAATGCCGTTGTTGCCCCGCAACATAATTTTGCCTCCAACGCTTTCGATCTCGAAACAATCGTTGCCGTTCTTCTTTTCAATGAAGCCAATCACAAATTTGTTGGCGTGTTGCGGCAGCACTCGTTTGATTAAAGCATAAACGGCTGCAGTTTTATCATTGTTATTTTCACCATCCAATGCTTTCGCCATGAACGAAACGGATAGCAAAACAAAGAGCAGTAAAGCTTTTATTCTTTGATGGAACATCGTGATTAATTAATTCTGGTTGACCATTTCTATTGCAACACGCAACGGATCAGCATAAGCCTTTGTTGTATTCCTCCAGGGCGTCTTTATCCATCGCTCTTCCCATTCACGCAACGCATTTCTTTTATCTGACAATTGAAGCTTCATGCGAGGAATGTAATAGTCTTTTATCAGGCCGCTCCACATGCGAGCCGCATAATCACTTTGCGCAGCGCCCCAGGTTGTGATAAGCCGCTTCGCATTGCTTTCGTAATAATCTTTTTGTTTGACATTAGTGCCATGCGCTCTCGCCGCTTCTACCCAAGGCTCCAAGCGATCCGTTGGATGCGATTGCAACAGCCGGTCAACAACGGTAAGCAAGTTCACGGCCTTTGCTAATTCGTCATCACGTTGCTCTCGTTGCTGAAGCGTATCGGCACGGAGCGCCAGCTTATAATGATCGTCGGCTTTGATGGAGAGATACAGTGCAGCCAACTCAATTGCATCAGCCCTATAAAGCTGCGACGACTTTAACTGATCAGCACTTTGCAAGAACGTCTTCACCGCTTGTAAAAAAGCAGGGCTTGTATTGAGCGCAGTTTTGCGTTTTTGATCGGGCAAAACCGTTTGCCAGGTAAAGCGAGGGTAAGAAGAAAAAGAACCGTACACCGATGATCGCAACAAGTTCCATGATTCTTTTAGCGATTGCGGATAGGCACCGTAGCGTGCACTGCTATAAGCAGCCAACCATTGGTCAAGATCGATGCTGTTATTCGTCCAGCCCAGATCGGCCAGCAATTCATAAATCACTTCGTTGTTCTCAATGCCTTCCGGTGCAGAGCCAAAGCCAATCAGCGTTTTTGCATACGGTGATTTCAATGCTTCTGCGGAGCCGGATGCATACAAAGAAAGATCACCCGTGTAGGTTGTTTTGCCGCCAAAATTTGGCACGTAACTGTAAATCCATTTTTTGTCGTGATAACCTTGCTGCGTTTTCCAGGTTTGTTCGATGTGCCACACGTATTTCGGAAATTCATTGGCCAGGTCAACGATGATCATCTTGTCATCAGGCACGTTCTTCAACATGGCCTTCAAGGTTTCGGTGTCCCAAAATTTATGCTGGTAGCCGAAGGTCCATCCTTGTGTAACCCATACCGCATCAGGGTTTCCGGCTGCGATTGATTTGTAAATGGAAGCGCCGTAATCAGCCAGCAGCTTGTATTTCGCGGCCGTATCGTTTTTGGGAACGGGCACATCCATCTCGTTAAAACTGTCGGAAAGATAAAATTCATTTTTGCCGAACTCCGCTTCCCATTCCTGTATAAACAGCTTGCCAATCTGTTCAAAATACTTCGTATTGGGTGCTAACACAAAAGCATTGTATTCCTGCGGGAAACCGCCCCATGTCAGTCGTTTTACTTCAACATCCGGATGTAAGTTTTGAAACCCTTCGGGCACAAATCCCGCAAAGGCCGGCGCAATAGGATGCATGCCCAGCTCGTGCATGCGTTTTAATATGCGGTGTTGCAATTGAAGTTGGTCAAGATGCCAGCTTAACGGAATAGGGCCGTCCCATTTATTAAGATTGCCCATGCGGTGCCAGGGCAAATGTGCGGGGCCTGTAAAGAATTCGGCAATCTGCGCATCGGATAACCCAAGTTTTTTCCAAACCCTTGCGGCTATTGCTTCACTGGCAACGGTTGCCAAAGGCATGTTCACGCCGTGCAGCGCCATCCAATCCAATTCCTGTTCCCATCGTTTCCAATTCCAATACGGTGTCGTATAACCAAACGTTACCACGTTAAGAAAGTAGCGGTATTGATAGGGCGATGTAATTTTTTCTTCTGCATAATCAGGCCATGTTTGCGGCAGGTTTAAGTGCTTGCCATTCCAAGTAACCATGCTGTGACAAGCTTTTTGCAGGTAGGTACGAAAGGCATAAGTGATGGCAGTTACACTGCTTCCGCTTATAGACAGTTTTCCTTTTTTGGCTTCTATCAAGTAAGCGTCTTTTCTATTCACCGATGGAATTAATAGCAAGGAGATGCTCTTCGACCTTGCGCCAATTGTTCGTTCAATAACGCTTCTCGCGGCAGCTAAAATTTCTTCGTCGCTTTTTTCGTTTGCCATTGCATCAATTGGCAAAACAGCCGTTACAACAAGCGTTATAAAGAGCGAGAATAAAACAATGGCTCTTCTTTTTTTCATCCGTATTTCTTTATCGCAATTGAAGAATGGCTTTGACTGGGCGGTGATCGGAAGCATAAGATTCATCCACGACAGCGTGCGAAAGAATGGAAAACGTTGATGCCGGCGCAAAGGCGATGTAGTCTATGGTTCTGTTTGGATTTTTTTCAGGAATCGTGAACGGGCAATCGCCAACACAAGTTCGTGTAAACACACCGTCAAGCTGCTTGATTACGTCGCTTGTTGGCAAAGCATTGAGATCACCGGCAATAACGACAGGAAGGCTTTCATCTTTTGCTACCTCGATAATTTTTTTAATCTGCATCTGCCGGTTTACATCGTCGTGCTGCGCATCAAGATGCGTGCAGGCAAAAACAAATTTTTTATTGTGCGGCAAAACGATCGTCGCCATTGCCAGCGTTCGGTGTTCGCCTTTGGTATTATCATCGGTGGGAAGTGAAATATTACGCAGGTTTTCCATCGGAAATTTTGAAAGAATGGCAACGCCGTATTCACCGCCACCGTAATCAATTGCCTTGGCAAAAAAAGCTTTCATACCGGCAAGCCTTGCTATTTCTTCGGCTTCGTGCATCGTCGTCCCCGAACGATTCGTGTGCACATCCACTTCCTGTAACGCCACCAAGTCGGGTTGTTGCTGCTTTATCACGTTGGCGATTGCATCAATATCAATCACTCCAGGTTTTGAAGGCGGGTTCGCGTGGTGAATATTGTAGGTAAGAATCGAAACCGTGTTTGACTTCGTTTGACTACCGTTTGAAGAATCACCGGTCGGCAAGGTTTTTACACCGCAGCCAAACAGGAAACCAAACAACGAAACCAATGCAACAGAATATATCTTCATCTGCAAACAATTTAAACAACTATAAAAATCACTTCAACGACAAACCTTTGGTGGAAAATCCATTAGCCGGCAACTGCACGTCATAAACTTTATTGTTTAGTTGAACACGTACAGAATCATTCGACTGCAGCGAATCGCTTGCGTACAGTTTACCGTCCTTCAACAAAAGCAAACAAGGCTTGGTAACGGACAATCTTCCGCCTTTAAAAGCAACCACACCGGGACCAAAAAACGCCGCCATCAAACTTCCGTCCGTAAATGAAACAACCTGGCACGTAGAATCATTGCGCAAGATTTTGCAACCGGGATTTTTTGCAATGCAGCTTGCTTCAGCAGGTGTTTTACAAAAGGCGGCGATGTAGCCAAACGACTGCACTCTTGACAGGTTTTTATGCAACAGCAGCGGCATAAAAATCTTTTCTTTCACCGGCTCATTCGGTTCCGATGTATTGATGTCTGACCACTTTGCCGTAACGCTTTGCAATCGCACATCGGCCGTTGCATTGCCAAGCGGCACATACACAAAATTGTTGTGGTGTACCCATTTTATGTGACGAATATGATGATTACCTTCTGCAAGCATGTTGCTCTCTTTGTTTACCGTCACAGCGCTACGCCACCGCGATTGATCCATCGCCGTATAAGCAGAATCAACGTTTTGTCCTTTCAAATCGGCCACCAGGCAAACAACGGTATTGCCGTAACAAAACCATGATTTCTTTGCCGAAATGAATGCGCTTCCGTCTTTGTTTGCAAGAACGTAATCCATGCTTGTAAGTCCGGTTTTACCGTCAGTTACGCTGCCAGCAAAATCTTTTCGTATGATTTTATCCGCTCCGCCAAAGCTTGTGATGCCGGGCAAATAGTTCCAATTCCATGCTGGCATCAGGTTAAAATATTCTTGCCCGTCATGAATCAGGTAAGCATCGCCGCTGTTAAGCAAACGCCCTTTTAAATTTTCGCTGTTGATGGATTCAGTGACCTGCGTGCGGGTAGAAATAGTCTTTACAAAAAGACTGAAATCAGGCTGTTGGTATGCGGCGAAATCAGAATAAGGATAATAGCGAAAGCCACTCAACGCGCCGTGACCGTTTTGATGATTGGCGATTGAGGCGAGTTCTGTTTTCTTCTCCGGCGCAAGCTCAATAAAGAAGGGCAACAACTCGCGGACATCCGGACTGTGCAAAGCATTTTTACGGCTTGCCGATCGGTCCATTGTTCCGGGAACGGTATTGATTCCCCTTGCCATCCATTGCCAGCCTTCCAGTAAAAAATCGGTAAGCACATTGATCTTTTCTTTTGGAAAAGCAAGCGCCGTTTCTCTAAGCTCCCAAGCCAATCGAACGTTCTCTTTTAAAAAAGCCGCACCGTATTGATACATCTGCAGGCGCTTGTCGTGCTGGTGAAAACTGTAATCGGGTTGCACGCCATCAACGGTTGTGATTTTGATTTCGTTAACCAGCAAGTTCCTGCATTTCTGAACCAATGCTGAATCTTTCGTCAGCAAACCATAATGCAAGCCAAGATCAGCGGTCCACGTAAGGTTAGCGCCTGTAGAATTGCTTTGAATCCTGTATTGCCCTAAAATTTCCAACGCACCTTGAAGTTGTGTCGGCGAAAGCGATGGTCCGATAAGAATAACAATATCTCTCATTTGCTGCGGCACGCCTATTTCGTTGTGCCACCAATTGGGACATTTGTAACGATGCTGTAGCCAATCGCTTAATGCCAGCTCGATGCTTTGCAGCGTTTGTGTTTGGTGATAAAATTTCGACTGCGGATTAACGTATGCATACGCCAGTTGCCGTAATCTTTTCAGGTGAAGCAAAGGCTTCCATCCTCCT